>JAYVEG010000156.1:0-4055 GCA_043748985.1 Rhodospirillales bacterium | reverse complement strand
ATGCGCCCGATCGATAATCCCTGTTATCCGCATCCCCAGCGGCAATGAACGCCACGATGCGCGTCCACGTGATCGGCGCGAGCGGACGGTCAGGGCAGGCGGTGTGCCGGGCGCTTGCGGCGCGCCGTGACACGGCGGTCCCGGTGGTGCGCGACGCCGGCCGTTGGGCGGCGACCGGGCTGCCGGGTGTCCCCGCGGTCGCCGACCTGACCGGCGCCGGGCTGAATGACGCGCTTGCAGACGCGGAGCTCGTCGTCTCCTGCGCCCACGCCCGCCATATCCCCACGATCCTGGCCGCAGCCCCCACCGCCAGCCGGTTCGTCTTCCTCGGCAGCACCCGTAAATTCACCCGATGGCCAGACGCGCACGGCGACGGCGTCCTGGCTGGTGAGACCGCGTTCCACGCCTCCGGCCGCCCGGGCGTGCTGTTGCATCCCACGATGATCTACGGCGCCCAGGGCGAGGACAACGTCCGTCGCCTCGCCGCCCTGCTGCACCGCCTGCCGTTCGTGCCGCTGCCCGGCGGCGGCCGCGCCCTGGTGCAACCGATCCACCAATCCGACCTTACGCGCTGCATCCTCGCAGCCCTCGATCACGAATGGCTTGCCCCCGAAAGCCTCGTTGTCGCCGGCCCGACCCCCCTGCCCTACGCCGATTTTGTCCGGGCCGTTGCCACCGCCGCCGGCCGCCCCGCACCCCGGATCGTCTCCGTGCCGCCCGCCTTCCTGCTCGCAGCAACGCCGCTCACCATGCTCCCCGGCCTGCCCCGCATCCGCGCGGCCGAGGTGCGCCGCCTGCTGGAGGACAAGGCGTTCGACATCGGCCCGATGCGGGCTAAACTCCGCGTCAACCCTATCGAGCTGGCCGAAGGCCTGGCCGACACCTTTGCAGGACAACCCTGAATGCCCGTGATCAACCGCATCGCCGAATTCCACGCCGACATGACCGAATGGCGGCACGACTTCCACACCCACCCGGAGCTGGCGCTGAAGGAAAACCGCACCTCCGGCATCGTGCAGGACAAGCTGCGCGCCTTCGGGGTGGACGAGGTCCACGCCAACATCGCAACCACCGGCGTGGTCGGCGTGATCCACGGCCGCCAGCCCGGCCCCGGCATCGGACTGCGCGCGGACATGGACGCCCTGCCCATCCTGGAGGAGACCGGCCTCCCCTACGCCAGCCAGACCCCCGGAATCATGCACGCCTGTGGCCATGACGGCCACACCACCATGCTGCTCGGCGCCGCCCGCTACCTGGCGGAAACCCGGAACTTCGCCGGCACGGCCTACGTGATCTTCCAGCCCGCCGAGGAGAACAAGGGCGGCGGCCGGATCATGGTAGAGGAGGGCCTGTTCGACCGCTTCCCCATGGACCGCGTCTTCGGCATCCACAACTGGCCGGAGGTGCCGGAAGGCGAGTTCCGCTGGCGCGCCGGGCCATGCATGGCGGCGGTGGCGGACATCGAGATCACCATCACCGGCAAGGGCGCCCACGGCGCGCAGCCCCACACCGGCGTCGATCCCATCGTGGTGGCCGCCGCCATCGTCCAGGGGCTGCAGAGCATCGTCGCGCGCAACATGGAGCCGGTGGAGGCCGGCGTGGTGACGATCGGCAGTATCCAGGGCGGCCACATCTACAACGTCATCCCCGAAACGGTTCGCATGCTCGGCACCGCCCGCTGGTTCGCGCCCGAAGTCGGCAACCTGCTGGAGCGGCGGGTGGTGGAGCTGGCAACAGGCATCGCAGCCAGCTACGGCGCCATCGCGGACGCGCGCTTCATCCGCACCTACCCGGCCACCGTGAACGACGCGGACATGGTGCTGCTCGCCAAGGCCGCCGCGGAGGATGTGGTGGGCGAGGCCCGCGTGGCGCGGCAAGACAAACCGACCATGGGCGGCGAGGATTTCAGCTTCATGCTCAACCAGCGCCCCGGCGCCTACCTGTTCCTCGGCGGCAATCGCGGCCCCGGCACCGCGCAGGTGCACCACCCCAAATACGACTTCAACGACGCTATCCTGCCGGTGGGCGCCAGCTACTTCGCCCGCCTCGTCGAACGCCTGCTCCCGCGGGCCTGAGCCCACGGGCCTGAGCCTACGGGCCTG
The DNA here is from genome assembly GCA_043748985.1 of Rhodospirillales bacterium. Classification (GTDB taxonomy): domain Bacteria; phylum Pseudomonadota; class Alphaproteobacteria; order Acetobacterales; family Acetobacteraceae; genus JBBROS01. Next base: position 1,953 of record JAYVEG010000156.1, on the reverse strand, counting down.
AGCCTACGGGCCTGAGCCCACGGGCCGCCGTTCACCCAGATGTCAGAGTATCATCTGGCCGGCGAACAACGCCAACGCGAGAAACACCAGGAAGATGGCGATGGCGATGAAGAACAGGATCTTCGCAATGCCCGCAGTGGCCGCGGAAAGGCCGCTGAACCCAAAGAAGCCCGCGACGATCGAGATCACGAAGAAGATAAGAGCCCACTTGAGCATGGCCGGAACCCCTGGTTGAACGCCCCGGGTTAGCGCTGCACCGAAAGGATAGTTCCCGGATCAGTCGGTTCCGTCAGGTCCATGCCATGGTTGCGCCGCGCCGGATCGGTTTATCTGCAAGATTGGCGTCCTCCGGGATGCGAGTGTAGCCTTCCCACAGGCACCGCCAAGATGCCGCACCCGGAGGATGCCATGACCCTGTTGACCCGTCGCGCCACCTTGACGCTTGCTGCCGGGGGCGCGTTGGCGATGCCGGCTGTTACGGGACGCGCACAGGGGGCGCCGCGCCTGCTGCGAATCTCGCACCAATTCCCCGCCAGCTCCGGCGACACCGGCGATTTCCGCGACCGCATGTGCCGCCGCTTCTCCGACCTGGTGGCGTCGCGAACCGGAGGCGCGCTGCGGTTCGAGACCTATCCGAATGCCTCGCTGATGAAGACCTTCGCCCAGTTCAGCGGTCTGCGGAAAGGCGCGCTCGATCTGGCGCTGATCCCGCTGACCTACGCGGGGGGCGAGGTGCACGAATTCAACATCTCCTTCATGCCCGCGCTGGTGACCAGCTACGCCCAGGGCTATGCCTGGCGCACCAGCCCGATCGGACGGGAGATGACCAGCCTGCTCGAAAGCAAGGGCGTCATCCTGCTGAGCTGGATGTGGCAGTCGGGCGGCATGGCATCCCGCACCAAGCCGTTGATCGAGCCCGCCGACGCCAAGGGCATGAAAATCCGCGGCGGCTCGCGGGAAATGGACGAGATGTTCCTGGCCGCAGGCGCGTCGGTGTCGTCGATGCCGTCCAACGAAGTCTACATGGGCATGAAGACCGGCGTGATGGACGCGGCCTGCACCAGTTCCAGCAGCTTCCTGAGCTTCAAGCTGGAAGAGGCGTCGAAGTTCATGACCACGCCCGGGCAGCGCAGCTTCTTCTTCATCCTGGAACCCATCATGATCTCGAAGCTGGTCTGGGAAACGCTGACGAAGTCGCAGCAGGAGGCGATGTTGGCGGTGGGTGACGAGATGATCCCGTTCAACCTGGCTGGTGCCAAGGCCGATGACGAGGCGCTGGGCCGGGTGTTTTCGGCGGCAGGCGTGGCAGTGACCGCAATGGCGAACGAAACGGTGGACCGTTGGCAGGCGGTGGCGCGGACCTCGGCGTGGAAGCAGTATGCGGAGAAGACTCCGCTGGCCGCAAAGATGCTGGCCCTTGCCGAAAATGTGTCGGCCGGCAGCTGAGATCGGGTCGCGGTCAGAAGGCAGGACTCGGTAGCGCCAACTCGACCCGGCTGCGGCCGCCGGATTTGGCGCGAGAAAGGGCCGCATCGGCGGCGCTGACCCGCGGCAAGGTGGACCTGCCAGGCCACGGAGCGGGTGGGGGATGCTGTGGCAAGCGACGCCGACCGCCCGAGCGCCATGACGTAGGTGATCGTCACGACGGACAGGCCAAGGTGCCAGAACACCCAAAGCCAGCTGGTCCGGACCCAAACGACAAGCCAGGCCTTTCTGAACTGGTCAACGTGCGGCGGCGAGTCGGTGTTCGTAGGCCTGCACCAGCCGGGTCGCGGGAAACAGCAGCACGAAATAGATGATCGCCACCGCCGTGTAGGTCTCGAGCGGGCGATAAGTGTCGGCAGTGATCAGCGTGCCCTGATACAACAGGTCCGGCACCGCAATGGTGCTGACAAGGGATGTGTTCTTCAGCTGGATGATGGATTGGTTCATGAACGGCGGGATCATGCGGCG
>JAYVEG010000155.1:0-12832 GCA_043748985.1 Rhodospirillales bacterium | reverse complement strand
ATTTTCGGGCCGGGCGGCGACGAGGCGCTGGATGCCGATGTGGTGCGCGTGCAGTTCGCCGCGCTGGCGGGACGGATGGGGGTTGCGGACCCGCGGGCAGCGGCGGAGGGGTTCCTGCGGGTGGCGGTTGCGAACATGGCCAATGCGATCAAGCAGGTGAGCGTGCAGAAGGGGCATGATGCCGGGCGGTTTGCGCTGCAGTGCTTTGGGGGTGCGGGGGGGCAGCATGCCTGCCTGGTGGCGGACGAGCTGGGGATGGAGACGGTGTTCATCCATCCGTATGCCGGGGTGCTGAGCGCCTACGGGATGGGGCTGGCGGACCAGATCTTTGCCAGCGAGCAGGCGGTGGAGGCGCCGTTCAGCGCGGCGGGGATGGGGACGTTGATGTCTGTGGCGGACGCAGTGGAGGCTCGGGCGCGCGCGGGGTTGGCGGCGCAGGGGGCGGCGGCGAGCGAGATCAAGCGGCAGGTGCATCTGCGCTATGCCGATACCGAGGCTTCTTTGCCGGTGGATTTGGCCGATCATGTCTTGACGCTGGCGGCGTTCACTGCGGCGCATCGGGCCCGGTTCGGGTTTGCGACTCCCGAGCGGGGTGTGGTGGCGGAGCTGGTTGCGGTGGAGGCGATCGCGGCTGGAGAGGCGGTGATCGAGCCGACGCTGCCGGTGCGCGAGGGGGGTGGGCCCCTGGCGGTTGATACCGTGCCGATGTGGAGCGGGGGGGGCGAGCATGCGACGCCGGTGTTCGACCGGCTTGCGCTGCGGGCCGGCGACCGGCTGCTGGGACCGGCGCTGGTGCGGGAGGCGAATGCCACGACCGTCGTGGAGCCGGGGTGGACGGCGGAGGTGACGGCGCAGGACCACATGATCCTGCGTCGGACGGCGCCGCGGCCGAACCAGGTGACGGCTGCGACCGGCCGGCCGGACCCGGTGCTGCTGGAGCTGTTCAACAACCTATTCATGAACGTGGCCGAGCAGATGGGCGCGGTGCTGCAGAACACGTCGCTGAGCGTCAACATCAAGGAGCGGCTGGATTTTTCCTGCGCGATCTTCGACGCGGGGGGCGGGCTGGTGGCCAATGCGCCGCATGTGCCGGTGCATCTGGGGGCGATGGGGGAGAGCGTTCGGACGGTGATCCGGTCGCGCGGGGCGACGCTGCGGCCGGGCGACGTGGTGGCGCTGAACAACCCGTTCAACGGGGGGACGCATCTGCCGGATGTGACTGTCATCACACCGGTGTTCGGGGAGGACGGTCGCATCCAGTTCTTCGTGGGCAGCCGGGGGCATCACGCGGATATCGGGGGGCTGACGCCGGGCAGCACGCCGCCGAACAGCCGGACGCTGGAGGATGAGGGTGTCGTGATCGACGACTTCCTGCTGGTGGATGGCGGGGTGTTCCAGGAGGACGGGTTCCGTGCGTTGCTGGGGGGCGCGCGGTATCCGGCGCGGAGCCCTGATGTGAACGTGGCCGACATCAAGGCGCAGGTCGCGGCGAATCAGCGGGGCGTGCAGGAGCTGGTGCGGGTCGTGCATCGGCATGGGTGGGCGACGGTGCAGGCGTACATGGGCCACGTGATGGACAATGCGGAGGAGGGGGTTCGCAGGGCTCTCGAGCGGATCGGGGACGGGGCGTTCGACTATACGATGGATGACGGGGCGCTGCTGCGCGTCACGGTGACGGTGGATCGCGCGAGCCGCACGGCGACGGTGGATTTCACCGGCACCGGGCCGCAATCGTCGGGGAATTTCAACGCGCCGCCGGCGGTGACGCGGGCGGTGGTGCTGTATGTGTTCCGTTGCCTGGTGGGGGAGGACATCCCGCTCAACGATGGTTGCCTGAAGCCCATTCGGATCGTGATTCCGGATGGGACCTTCCTGAGCCCGGCCCCGGGTGCAGCTGTGGTGGCGGGGAATACCGAGGTCAGCCAGGCGACGTGCAATGCGCTATTCGGGGCGTTGGGGCGGCTGGCGTGCAGCCAGGCTACGATGAACAACGTCGTGTTCGGGGATGCCACGCGACAGTATTACGAGACGATCTGTGGGGGCATGGGGGCCGGGCCGGGGAATGACGGCGCGAGTGCGATCCAGACGCACATGACCAATACCCGCATGACGGACCCTGAGGTGTTCGAGCTAAGGTATCCGGTGCGGCTGGAGGAATTCTCGATCCGGCGGGGGTCGGGTGGTTCGGGGGCGCATCGGGGGGGCGACGGGGCTGTGCGGCGCATCCGATTCCATGAGCCCATGACGATGGTGGTTGTGGCGAGCCGGCGGGAGGTGGCGCCGTTCGGGCTGCGAGGTGGGGCGGATGGAGCACCGGGACGGCAGTATGTCGAGCGGGTGGATGGCAGCGTGCATGTGATGGGCGGGCGGGATCGGGCGGAGATCGCGCCGGGGGACGTGTTCGTGATCGAGACGCCGGGCGGCGGGGGGTATGGGCATGGTTGAGTTTCGTCGCGTGGTGAGACCTTCACCCCGGGCCTCTCCCAACGGGAGAGGGAGCAACAAGCATGACTGAGCAGATCATCCAGGCGTTGGTCAGCGGGCTGCTGATGGGGCTGATCTATGCGCTGGTGGCGGCGGGGCTGAGCCTGATTTTCGGGCTGATGGATGTCGTGAACTTCGCGCATGGCGAGATGCTGATGCTGGCGATGTATGCGGCGGTGGTGGTGTTCGGGATGACGGGGCTCGATCCGTTGCTGCAGCTGCCGATCGTTTGCGCGGTGATGTTCGCGTTGGGATGGGGGGTTTACCGGGGGATCATCGCGCGGGCGCTGGGGGTTCGGTTCAACCGGGGAATGGTACAGATCTTTGCTACGTTCGGGCTGGCGATCTTCATCCGGGGTGCGGCGCAGTTTGTGTTCGGGGGTGATTTCAAGAGCATCTCGGGCACGTGGTTCAGCGGGAAGACGGCGAATCTGGGGGGCATCTATGTGCCGATGCCGCAGCTGGCGGCGAGCGTCGTGTGCCTGGTGGCGTTCGCCGGGCTGCTGCTGGTGGGGCGGACGGAGTTCGGGCGGGCGCTGGAGGCGACGCGGGAGGACCGGGATGCGGTGGCGTTGATCGGGATCGATCGGGACCGGATCTTCGCGCTGGGGTGGGGGCTGGGGGTGGCGACCGTAGGGGTCGCGGGGGTGATGCTGATCGCGTTCTATTATGTATCGCCGACAGTCGGGGCCAACTTCGCGCTGATCGCCTATGTGACCGTGGCGCTGGGGGGGTTCGGATCCATCCTGGGGGCGCTGGTGGCGGGGATCGTCATCGGCGAGGTGGAGGCGATCACGGCGCTGGTGCTGGAGCCGAGCCTGAAGCAGGTGGGCATGTTCGCGGTTTACATGGCGGTGCTGATGGTTCGGCCGCGCGGCCTGTTCGGGAGGCTTTGAGATGAACTCCATTCAACGCGGGCGGCGGCGGGAGCTGGTGGTGGGCGCGTTCGTGCTGGCGGGGCTGGCGGTATTGCCGCTGCTGACGCGGGACGTGTATGCGCAGAACCTGATCATCATCACGCTGCTGTTCGCCGGGTTGAGCCAGGCTTGGAACGTGCTGGGCGGGTATTGCGGTCAGATCTCGTTGGGACATGCGCTGTATATGGGGATCGGGGCCTACGTCTCGACGATGTTGTTCTTGTCGTTGGGCGTTCCGCCGACGTTCGGGATGTTTGTCGGCGGGGCGGTGGCGGGGCTGTGTGCGCTGCTGGTGGGATGGCCGTGCTTTCGGCTGAGCGGGCATTACTATGCCATTGCTACGGTGGTGGTGGGCGAGGTCGGGTATCTGCTGTTCCTGAATTGGGATTTCGTGGGGGCGGCCACCGGGCTTTATGTGCCGTTCAAGGGCGAGAGCTTCATTGATCTGCAGTTCCGGACGACCAAGCTGCCGTTCCATTACGTGGTGCTGGCGTTCCTGACGCTGACCTGGGTGGTGGCGTGGTTCATCGAGGGAAGTCGGTGGGGGTTCTCGTGGCGGGCGGTTCGGGACGACGTCGTGGCGGCGCGGTCCCTGGCGGTGCGGGTGTTTCCGTCGAAGATGGCGGCGGCTGCGATCAGCGGGGCGCTGACGGGGATGGGGGGTGCGATCTATGCGCAGTATGTGGGGTATATCGACCCGGACAGCATATTGGCCGGGCATTTGAGTATCCTGATCGCGCTGCCGGCGGTACTGGGGGGGGTGGGGACGCTTTGGGGGCCGCTGCTGGGGGCGGCGCTGCTGATCCCGCTTTCGGAGCTGACGCGGTCGTATTTGGGCGGCAGTGGGCAGGGGGTGGATCTGATGATCTATGGGGGGCTTATTGTCGTGGTGGCTTTGGCGCGGCCGGCTGGGATCGTTAGTTTGTTCGGGGTGCGCCGTGCATCCGCATAAGGAAGTAAATTCATCACCGAGAAAGAGGAGAACCCAAGCATGGTTGGTATTTTTTGACTCCATAATCCTGCGAGTGATCGCGGGCGTCGATGCTGTGTTTTTCTCCTCTAAGTCCCCTTTCTCTGTGGTGAATTTTGTTATGCCTGCGGCGCTGAGCCAGGCCTTTCAATGACGGCTTTTCTTGAGGTTGATGGGGTTACCAAAACATTTGGCGGTGTGGCGGCCAATGTCGATGTGTCGTTCAGCGTGGCGAAGGGGGAGATCCTTGGGTTGATCGGGCCGAATGGGGCCGGGAAGACGAGCCTGTTCAACTCGATCGGGGGGGAGGTTTCGCCGGATAAGGGGGAGGTGCGGCTGGAGGGAAAGCGGACGAGCGGGATGGGACCGGTGGCATGCGCTCGGGCGGGCATTGCGCGGACGTTCCAGGTGGTGCGGAGCTTCGACAGTATGACGGTGCTGGAGAACGTCATGGTGGGGGCGTTCGCGCGGCCCGGCGGGTCGCGCGCGGCGATGCGCATTGCCGAGGAGGTGCTGGCGTTCTGCGGGCTGGAGGGCCGGGTGGATGCGCCGGCGCACCAACTGACGCCGCCCGAGAAGCGGCGGCTGGAGATCGCGCGGGCGCTGGCGACGCGGCCGCGGGTGCTGCTGCTGGACGAGATGCTGACGGGCCTTACGCCCACCGAGGCGGCGGCGGGGGTGGCGCTGGTGCGCGCGGTGCGGGACCAGGGGGTCACCATCCTGATGGTGGAGCATGTGATGGAGATCGTGCTGCCGCTGGTGGATCGGGCGGTGGTGCTGAACCTGGGGCGCGTACTGATGCAGGGGTCTCCGGCCGAGGTGGTGCGGCATCCCGAGGTCATTCGGGCCTATTTGGGAGACCGGTATGTCGCGTGAGGTGCTGCTGTCGCTTTCGGGCGTCTCGGCGAGCTATCGGGGGCTGGCGGCGTTGACCGGGGTGGACCTGGAGGTGCGGCGGGGCGAAGTGGTTGCGGTGGTCGGGGCGAACGGGGCGGGGAAGAGCACGCTGCTGCGGGCCATTGCGGGGCTGGTTGCTACGCAGGGGGAGATCCGGTTCGACGGGGTTCCGCTGACGCGGATGGCGCCGCATCTGATCACACGGGCGGGGGTCGGGCTGGTGCCGGAGGGGCGGCGGCTGTTCCCGCGGCTGAGTGTCGAGGATAATTTGCGGCTGGGGGCCTATGCCCGGCGGGGGGACCCGAAGCGGTTCGAACCGTTGGAGCTGGTGTTCAGCCTGTTTCCGCGGCTGCGGGAGCGGCTGCCGCAGCGGGCGGAGACGCTGTCGGGTGGCGAGCAGCAGATGCTGGCGATCGGCCGGGCGCTGATGACGCAGCCGCGACTGTTGATGCTGGATGAGCCAAGCCAGGGAATCGCGCCGAAGCTGGTGGACGACATCCTGGCGGCGGTGGGGCGGATCCGGGACCTCGGCACGACGGTGCTGCTGGTGGAGCAACGTCTGGCGGAGGCGCTGGAGTTGGCGGACCGGGCCTATGTGCTGCAGACCGGGCGCGTCGTGATGAGCGGGCCGGCAGCGGATATTGCAAGTAATGCGGATGTGCGGCGGGCTTATTTGGGGATGTGAGGGCGGGAGGTTGGGCGCTGTGGGTCCGGGTCCCTCACCCAACCCTCTTTCCGAGGGAGGCGGCTTTTAGCCGCCCAACATCGTGCCGACTTCCAGGCCGGCTTCTTGGGCGGGAGTTTTCTTGCCGTCTTCCCAGCGGAGGCGTTGGACTTCGATGAAGCCGCCTTGGGCGAGGATGGTGACGCCTGCGGGGTCGATGGCGACGACCTGGCCGATCTTCTTGCCCTTGATCGAGCCGAAGGTGGCGGCAATGCGCTTGCGGCAGTCGAAGAGATGCAGCTTGCGGCCGGCCAGGGTGGTCCAGGCGCCTGGGGCCGGATTGCAGCCGCGGATGAGGTTGAAGACGATATCGACGTGGGTGTGCCAGTGGATGCGGGATTCGGCGGCGCCGATGATACCTTCGTAGCCGGCGTCGGCTTCGGGCTGTGGCGTCTCGGTCGCGGTGCCGGCGATGACGTGGTCAGCGGCTTCGAGCAGGCCCGCGACGCCCTGGGGGAAGATCTTGTTGAAGTAGAGGGCACCGAGGGTTTCGTCGGGGCCGATGGGGACCGTGCGCTGGAGGATCAGGGGGCCTTCGTCGAGTCCGTCGACGGGGCGGAAGATGCTGAAGCCGGTTTCGGTTCGGCCGAGCATGATGGCCCAACCCATGGAGGAGGCGCCGCGGTGCAGCGGAAGCAGGCTGGGGTGGAACTGGATGGTGCCGTGGCGGGGGATGCCGCAGAAGGATTTGGGGGCGAACTGGGTGACGTAGGCCATGACACCCAGCTCCACGTCGGCGGCGCGAAGGGCTTCGCTGGCGGCCGGGTCGGTGAGGCGGGGGAATTGGAAGACGGGGATTGCTGCGGCTTCGGCGGCGACGCGCAGGGGGTCGGGGCGGCCGGCATCCGGGGCGCAGAACACCGCGGCCACGGTGTCGCCGCGGGCGGTGAATGCCTCTAGCGTGGCTTTGCCGAAATCCTGCTGACCGATGATTGCAATGCGCATGGTGTCCCCTCGGGATTTTTATGCCGCAACCGCGGTCCCGGCGTCCAGCCCACACCTAGCGGAGGACCGCTCGCACGCGCTCGATGAAGGCCTGGGTCGAGAAATGGGTGGCGCGGCGCTGGGCCGCCTGTCCCAAGGCGAGGCGCTCGGACTCGGCGGCTTGCTGCATGAGGCGCTCGGTGAGGTCGAGGCGCTCTGCCTCGGACTGGAAGAGGAGGCCGTCGATGCCGGGGGTGACGATCTCGGCGGGGCCGCCGGCGTCGAAGGCGATGACCGTGGCTTGGGCGGACATGGCCTCGACGAGGCTGATGCCGAAATGCTCGGCGAGGCCCGGATCGGCCGCCGGCGACGAAACGGCCGACGGAGAGGGTCATGGGCTGCTTGTGGGTGGCCTCGCCGGCGAAGGCGGACATGGGGGGGTAGACGATCTCGATGGGGGTTTCGAGGGCCTGGATCGCGGCGAGGCCGGCGTCGATGTGGGTGCTGGCATATTGGAAGTAGGCTATGAACGCGCGGTAGCCGGCGATGAGTGCGCGGGCGGCGGCTTGCGCACCTGTCAGATCGGTTCGCTATCCCGCCGTGGCGGGCAGGACACAAGGAAGGCTGGAGCGGGTGGGCACAAAAAGCGGGTTATGGCCATCGCTGGCCGGGCGGCTGCGAGCCATGATGGGGTGGGGCCGGGGTGCGCCGGCGGGGTCGGTCGTGTGGGTGGTGCTGCCGGTGGGGGCGGAAGAGGTGCCGGCGATCGAGGCGCTGCGGGTTGTGGCCGAGCCGCATTGGCGCCTACTGCTGGTGCCCATGGCGCCTTGGTCTGTCGCGACGGTTCGTGCGGCGAAGGGGGACCGGCGGATCACTCGGGTTGCAGAGGGGACGGCGGATCTCGGGACGATTCTGGCGCAGGCGCGGGCGTCGGATCTGGTGGTGGTGCTGGATCAGGGTTGCAGCCTGGCGGCGAACGCGCCTGCGGTGTTCGCGCAGAATGGCGATGCCGACCTGGTCTACGGCGACGAGGACCGGATCGGTCCGGCGGGCGAGCGGCTTGATCCGTTCCATAAGCCGGCATGGAGCATCGACCTGGCGCTGGAGCAGGCCCTGGTCGGTACGGTCTGCGCTGTGCGCATGGATCGCCTGAGACCTGCGTTGGCCTTGAAGAACCCGACGCCGCATGAAATTGCGCTGCGCCTGGCGGGACCGGACGTCGTGATCCGTCATGTGCCGGATATCCTGGCCCATCGCGCCGGTGCGCGCCGGGCGGCCCCGGCGGCCGACGCCGTTTGCGATGCGCTGAGCCGGCTTGGCACAGCGGCGACAACGCCCGAATTGGTTCCCTCCAGCATCCTGCCGGGCCGGTGCCGGGTGCGATGGCGGGTGGCGGCGCCGGTGCCGCGGGTCAGCGTCATCGTGCCCGTGCGCGACAACCCGGCGCTGCTGGCGCGCTGCACCGAGGGCGTGCTGGAGCGGACGGACTATCCGGACATCGAGCTGTTGATCGCCGACAACGACAGCGTGGATCCGGAGACGCTCGCGCTGCTGAACGATCTGGCGCGCGATCCGCGGGTGCGCGTGCTGCGAATGCCTGGGCCATTCAACTACAGCGCCATCAACAATGCCGCGGTGGCCGCGTCGACGGGGTCGGTGCTGGTGCTGCTGAACAGCGACGTGGTGGTGATCGGGGCGGAGTGGCTGTCGGAGATGGTGGGGCATGCCATGCGGCCCGATGTGGGTGCGGTGGGGGCGAAGCTGCTGTTCGAGAACGGGGTGATCCAGCATGCGGGGGTCGTGCTGGGGGTGGGCAGCTTCGAGGGGGGGCCGGGGGTGGCCGGGCATTTCGGGCTGGGGGCTCGAGGGGATGCGGCGGGATATGCGGAGCAGTTCGTGCTGACGCGGGAGGTGGCGGCGGTGACGGCGGCGTGCCTGGCGCTGCGGCGGGAGGTGTTCGAGGCAGTGGGGGGGCTGGACGCGGTGAACCTGACCGTCGCGCTGAACGACCTCGATCTCTGCCTGCGCATCCGGGCGCTTGGGTTGCGGGTGGTGTGGACGCCGTATGCGCTGCTGCATCATCTGGAGTCCGCTTCGCGCGGGCCGGACGACACGCCGGCGACGGCGGAGCGGTTTCGGCGGGAATGTCGGTTTATGCGGGATCGGTGGGGGGCGGTTCTGGATGATGACGGATTCTATAACCGGCATTTTTCGCGGTACGATCATTCGTTTTTGTTGAGTCCGCCGGGGTAGTTCGAGTTCACACAGAAAGCACTGAGGAGACACGGAGGAGCAGGAAAGGCCCGCAAGGACGGCGCATTGCTCGAAGGCGTGGTGAAGGACCTCGAATAAGACGGCTGCGTCGGCGCGCGGGGCTTCGGGGCAGGGGAAGGGTCGGTCGGCGATTGGGCCGTGGTGGGTGGTGACGCGGCAGCCGAGGCTTTCGGCCTGGCGTTGCGCGGGGTGGAGGAACTTGGGTTCGATATCGGCGCAGATGACGTCGTAGCCGGCGCGGGCGGGGGCTGCGGAGACAGATCGTCGGCTGACGCGCCGCACCTGAGCTTCACCCCCAGGCGGATCGATGCGATCCTCATGGCGATTCTCGTGGGGGTGAGTGTCCCCCTGCCCTATCTTAGTGCCCGGCCATATTCGGCTGCCTGAGGCTTGTATGCGCGCTCGCGGTGCTGCTGAGCTATCTTGGGCTGAACGTCCGGGGTCTCAATCCCGGGGTTGTCGCTGTCGTCTTGTTCCTGCTGCTCAGTGGGTGACGCGCTCGACCGGGCAGATCGAGGAGGGGCCATCGGGCTTATCTGTCGCCGCGGTTTATGGCCGCGGGGTACGCTGACGGTTCAAGCCGCTGGACCAGGCGTGGCCCTGCGTGCTGATCACGGCGCCGGTCGATCGCCGTCTCGCAACGACCTTGAACCGAGCGGGTGCTGGACCGTTCCTGGTGCGTGCGAAAGTCGTCGGCGATGTGCCGATCGAACCGGTCGAGGTGCGTGTGGACGACAAGGAGTGGGCGCCGATGACGCCGATGCCAGGGGCGGTGTGGCAGGCGGTCGTGCCGGACGGGATTCTGATCGGCGTGCGTGCCCGTGATGCCAGGGGTTGGGTGGATAAGGGTCGGGTCGAGTGCCAGGCCGCGGATTGGACGTCGCCGCAGCGCCGCGGGGATGGCAGCGATGGCGACCGCATCGGCGCGTGGCCGGAGGGGTCGATTTTCGACATGCGGCTGGGGCCGAACCGCAATGGGCGGGCGTGATGACGGGCGGCATCCTCGCCTCGTCCTGGGCCACATGGGGCATTGTGGCCCTGGCCACGGCCGGAGTGATCGTGCGGCCGTTTTCCTGGCCGGAGTTCACGTGGGCGGTGGGCAGCGCCGGTTTGCTGGTGCTGCTGGGGCTGCTGTCGCCGGGCGACGCCTGGGCGGGCGTTGCAAAGGGCGCGAACGTCTACCTGTTCCTGACCGGGATGATGCTGCTGTCGGAGCTGGCGCGGCAGGAGGGGCTGTTCGACTGGCTGGCCGCCCGCGCGGCCCGGATGGCACGGGGGTCCGCCACGCGGCTGTTCAGCCTTGTTTTCGCCGTAGGGGCCATCGTCACGGTCTTCCTTTCCAACGACGCGACGGCCGTCGTGCTGACGCCTGCGGTGGCTGCCGTGGCCCGGGCGGCCGATGCGAAGCAGCCCCTGCCCTATCTGCTGATCTGCGCGTTCATCGCCAACGCGGCCAGTTTCGTGCTGCCCATTTCCAACCCGGCCAACCTGGTGATCTACGGCAGTCACATGCCGCCGCTGCTGACCTGGTTGCCGCGGTTCGCGCTGCCGTCGGTGCTGTCGATCGCGGCCACCTATGCCGTGCTGCGATGGACCCAGCGCGATGCGCTGCGGCAGGAGATTTCGACCGAGATCGACCTTCCCGCACTGTCGGGGGCCGGCACGCTGGCCGCCTTCGGCATCGTCGGCACCGCGATCGTGTTGCTGGTGTCGTCGGGGTTGGGGATCGAGCTGGGGCTGCCGACCTTCCTGGCGGGGCTTGCCACGGCGATGCTGGTGCTACCGCGTTCGAAGTCTGGTCCGCTGGCGGTTGCCAAGCAGATCTCGTGGGGCGTTCTCCCGCTGGTCGCCGGGCTGTTCGTGCTGGTAGAGGCATTGGACAAGACCGGGGTGACGCGGGATCTGGCCGATAAGCTGCACGATCTGGTGCAGCACTCGGCGGGTTTGGCCGCCTGGGTCACTGGGGTGGCGTTGGCGTTCGGTTGCAACCTGGTGAACAACCTGCCCGCCGGTCTGGTGGCGGGGCGGGTGGTCGAGCTGGCCAGCGTGCCCGACCCTGTGCGGAGCGCCGTGCTGATCGGTGTGGACCTGGGTCCAAACCTGTCCGTGACGGGCTCGCTCGCGACGATCCTGTGGCTGACGGCGCTGCGGCGCGAGGGCCAGAGCGTAAGCGCCTGGACGTTCCTGAAGCTGGGCGCGCTGGTGATGCCACCTGCGCTGATCCTGGCCATTGCCGCCGCATTCGCCATCGGCTGAACCTTACCCGACAGCCAAGGGCGTTGCGGGCATGCCGTGGCGGGCGCCGGTGGGCGGGCTGATCGGGGTCTTTGCCGTGGTCATGGGGCTGCTGTTCGTCAACAAGGTCGGGCCGGGCCGTTCGCGGGGCTGACAATCACGGCGAACATCCTGATGTCGCTGGCGATCGATCATTTCGGATGGTTCGGAATGGAGCAGCACAGCCTGGCCGGTCATGGTCGCCAGCGTCGCCATCGCCGTGGTCGGCGACGTGTTCGGTCCGGCGGTGTCGGCCGTTGATGCTGGGGCTGGAGTCCGGGGCGGCACCTGCGTGGTTGTCGTCGCATTGGTCACGGCGATGCCGGAGACCTCACCGGACAAGGTGGCCGCACGCGGCGTTTAGCCGGTCGCGAGAAAGGCTTCGATGAGGCCGGCGGCGTGTTGCAGGGCGGGGGCGGCGCCGATCGAGATGCGCATCTGGCTGGCATGGGCGCCGGGACCGAAGGCGCGCACGAGCAGACCTTGGGCGGCAAGGTGAGCGGTGCAGGCGTGGACGAGGTCGGGGCTGGGGAAGCCGATCAGGAGGAAGTTGGACTGGCTGGGGTAGATCGTCAGGCCGGGGCAGCGGGCGAGGCGTTCAGCGAGCCAGGGCAGCCAGTGGTCGTTATGCGCGCGGGCGGCACATTGATGCGCATGGTCGGCCAAGGCGGCGAGACCGGCGGCAAGGGCGGGCACGCTGACCGGAAAGGTCGGGGCGACCTTGCCGACCGCATCCAGCAGCGGCGGCGCGCCGGTCAGCCAACCGAGCCGCATTCCCGCCATGCCGAACAGTTTGGAGAAGGTCCGGCTGACAAGGACGTTGTCCGACCGGGCAGAGAGGGCCAGGCCGCCATCGCCGTAGGCGGGGTCGCGGACATATTCGGCGTAGGCGCCGTCCAGCAGCAGGAGCACGTGGGGCGGCAGGCGGGCGTGGAAGGCCTCGATTTGCGCCGCCGGCAGCATTGCGCCGGAGGGGTTGTCGGGGTTGGCTAGCATGACGAGGCGGGTCTGGGGGGTGACGGCGTGCAGCATGGCATCGAGGTCAGCGCGAAAGTCTGTATCGGGGACCGGGAGGGGTGTGGCGCCGGCGATCAGCGCGTTGCGCTGGTAACGGGCGTAGCCGCGCGCGGGGAAGAGCACCTCGTCGCCGGAGCCGGCGAAGGCCAGGACCGCGTTCAGCACCAGCGTGTCGGAGCCGGGGCCGCTACGGATACGGTCGGGGGGGACTGCGAAATGGGCGGCGATGGCCTGGATGAGGGGGCCGCCTTCGCCCTCGGGGTATTCGTGGCAGCGGGCCAGGGCGGCGGTTGCGGCGGCGATGGCGCGGGGGCTGGGGCCGAGCGGGCTTTCGTTGGAGCAGAGGCGGTG
>JAYVEG010000154.1:0-31520 GCA_043748985.1 Rhodospirillales bacterium | reverse complement strand
ACAATCCCCTTCGTGCCCGTCACTTCCTCTTTGCGTCCTTCGTGTCCCCTCCTTCTTCCCCACCCCACCGTCTGCAATGTCCTCTGCCGAGTCGCACTCCCAACCACCATTGCTGCCGCCTATCCGCCCGCCGTCTCCATCCACAGCGGCAAATGCGGGATCAAAATCGCATCCCCGCACGTCAACCGTGCCGCCCCTATCGCCTCCACCCGCAACAACGCCAACCCTATCCCGCCCCGCGAAGACCGCATCGTCCCCACCTCCATGTCCCCATCGAACACCGGCTCCCCCACCGCCGGCAAAGCCCCCTCAACCCGCACCGAAACCAGCCGCCGCTTCAACAACGCCCGATACTTCGTCCGCGCCGTCAGCTCCTGCCCCATGTAGCAACCCTTGGTCCACGACACCCCATGCAGGTCATCGAACCCGGCCTCCAGCAGCGTCGTCTTCTCCGCCTCCATATCCAACGACCCCCCCGGCAACCCCAGCCGCAACCGGTGCAGATCGTAATCCGCCGCCGTCGCATTCACCGCCAGCAGGGCAGGGGCCAGCACCCGCCATCCAGCCCCCTCACGCCGCGGATCCGCCACGGCTCCCTCCGGCACCGGCCCATCCCAACCCGCATGCACCACCAGCCCCGTCACCGCGATGCCCACCCTCGCCCGCAGCCGAAACCGCCCCAGCTTCTTCATCAGCATTTCGGCCTGTCTGGCCTCAACATCCAGCAACAGCCGCGCCCCATCCGAAAAGACGAAGAAATCCGCCAACCACTTCCCCTGGGGCGTCAGCATCGCCGCCCAAATCGCCCGTTCCGGCGCCGGGTTCGTCGCGTCGCCTGGCCCCACCAGCGTCACATCGTTCGACACCAGACCCTGCAGGAACGCGACCCGATCCTCCCCCGAAATCTCGAACACGGCGCGGTCGGATAAATGGGCAAGCTTCGTCATCCCCAACAGATTGGGCGCCAACCCCTGCAGGAACAAGCGCCCTGTGCTACGGCAGGCGTGCTACAGCCCCCCGGGCATGCGAATCCTGTTCATCACGGCAACCCGCCTCGGCGACGCCGTCCTCTCCACCGGAATCCTCGACCACCTGCTCCGCACCCATCCGCACGCCCGCATCACGGTCGCCTGCGGCCCGGTCGCCGTGGGCGTCTTCGCCCGCATGCACAATCGCGAACGCACCCTCGTCATCGACAAGCGCACCCTCGACCGCCACTGGCTCACCCTTTGGGTCCAGACCGTCGGCACCGTTTGGGATCTCGTCGTAGACCTCCGCGGCTCCGCCCTCTCCTACCTGATCCCCACGCGCCGCCGCATCGTCCTCCACGGCGGCAAGCGCCCCGGCCACAAAACGGAACAACTCGGCCAGGCCCTGGGCCTCACCCCGCCCCCCTTGCCCGTCGCCTGGATCGCCCCCCCCGACGGGGCCCGCGCCGCCACCCTCCTCCCCGATGGCCCCCCCATCATCGCTCTGGCCCCCACCGCCAACTGGTCCGGCAAGCTCTGGCCCCCCGACCGCTTCGTCGCCCTCTACCAGGCCCTCGCCGCCCGCATCCCAGGTGCCCGCCTCGCCATCTTCGCCGGCCCCGGCCCCGCCGAGCGCGCCATGGCCGCCCCCGTCCTCCAGGCCCTCCCCAGCGCCATCGACCTCGTGGGCAACCTCACCCTCCCCGAGGCCTCCGCCTGCCTCGCCCGCTGCACCCTCTTCATCGGCAATGACTCCGGCCTCATGCACCTGGCCGCCGCAGCCGGCATCCCCACCCTCGGCCTCTTCGGCCCCACCTCCGCTCGCGAATACGCCCCCGCCGGCCGCCGCACCGCCGTCGCCCTCGCCGAAGGGCCCCCCGGCAAAGCCCCCATGGACCGCCTGCCCGTCGCCGCCGCCCTCCACGCCGCCCTGGGTCTCCTCGTCCCATGAAGATCGCCCACATCATGGCCGGCGCCCCCACCGGCGGCGCCGAGCTCTTCTACGAGCGCCTCGTCGCCGCCATGCAACGCACCGGCGACGACATCCTCCCCATCATCCGCCGCAACCCGGCCCGCGAAGCCCGTCTCACCGCCGCCGGCCTCACCCCCATCCCCCTCCGCTTCGGCGGCGCATTCGACCTCCTCACCCGCCCCCGCATCGCCCGCCACCTTCGCGCCTTCGCCCCCACCCACGTCATGCCCTGGATGAGCCGCGCCGCCGCCATGACCCCCCCCGGCAAATACGTCCTCATCGGCCGACTCGGCGGCGCCTACGACCTCCGACGCTTCCGCCACTGCGACCACCTCGTCGCCAACACCCAGGGCCTGGTCGATTGGATCAAGACCCAGGGCTGGCCCCCCGCCCGCGTCCACCACCTCCCCAACTTCGTCCCGGATTTCTCCAACGCCCCCCCCGCACCCTTGCCCGTCCCGCGCAATGCGCCCACGCTCCTCGCAATGGGACTGCTCCACCGCAACAAGGGTTTCGACACCCTCATCCACGCCCTCCGCCACCTCCCCGGCGTCCACGCTGTCATCGCCGGCGAGGGGCCCGAGCGTCCCGCCCTCCAAACCCTCGCCCACACCGAAGGCGTCGCAGACCGCGTCCACCTCCTCGGCTGGCGCCACGACCAGGCCGCCCTCCTCGCCGCCGCCGCCATCCTGGTCGTCCCCAGCCGCATCGAACCCCTCGGCAACGTCATCCTCGAAGGCTTCTCCGCCGGCATCCCCATCGTCGCCGCCGCCGCCGCCGGGCCGCGCGAAACCATCCGCCCCAACGAAACCGGCCTCCTCACCCCCATCGACGACGCCATCGCCCTCGCCGAAGCCATCGCCGAAGTCCTCGCCAACCCAACCCTCGCCACCCGCCTCGCCCAAGCGGCCCGCGCCGAGTTCGAGGCCCACCACGCCCAGCCCGCCATCATCCCAAAATGGCGCCACCTCCTACCCACCCTGGATAAAACCTGATGTGCGGCATCGCCGGCCTCGTCCTCGCCCCGGGCGCCGCCCCGCCCGGCGTGGCGACCCTCTCCGCCCTCGCTACGGCCCTGGCCCATCGCGGCCCCGACGGCACCGGGCACTCGGTCGTCGGCCGCACCGCACTGGTCCACGCCCGCCTCGCCATCGTCGACGTCGCCGGCGGCGACCAGCCCCTCTTCGCCGGATCCGCCACCCTCGTCGCCAACGGCGAGATCTACAACGACCCCGCCCTCCGCGCCGCCATGCCCGGCACCGCCTTCGCCACCGGCTCCGACTGCGAACCCCCCCTCCACCTCTGGCTCAACGACGGCCCCGCCTACGCCCAATCCCTCCGCGGCATGTACGCCATCGCCATCCACGACCGCGTCCAGCGTAGCCTCACCCTCTCCCGCGACCCCTTCGGCATCAAACCCCTCTACACCGCCGCCATCGACCATGGCCTCGCCTTCGCCTCCGAACCCGCCGTCCTCCTCGCCGCCAACCTGGTCCCCCGCGCCGTCCGCCCCGCCGCCCGCAACGAGCTGCTGCAAATGCAGTTCACCACCGGCGCCGACACCATCTTCCCCGGCATCCAGCGCGTCCTCCCCGGCGAGACCCTCCGCATCGTCGACGGCCACATCCTCGACCGCAGCCGCATCGCCGCCCTCCCCGAAGGCCCCCCGGAAGCCATCGCCGAACCCCAGGCCCTGGCCCGCCTGGACACCGCCCTGATGGAAAGCGTCGACCTCCACCAGCGCAGCGACGTCCCCTACGGCATGTTCCTCTCCGGCGGCATCGACAGCGCCGCAATCCTCGCCTGCATGGCCCGCCTCAACAGCACCGGCGTCCTCGCCTACACCGCCGGCTTCGCCGCCCCCGGTGCAGCAGACGAACGCTTGCAGGCCGCCACCGTCGCCAAAGCCGCCGGAGCCCGCCACGAAACCATCGAGATCACCGAAGCCATGGTCTGGCGCCACCTCCCGGAAATCGTCGCCTGCATGGACGACCCGGCCGCCGACTACGCCATCATCCCAACCTGGTTCCTCGGCCAACGCGCCCGCCAGGACGTCAAAGTCGTCCTCTCCGGCGAAGGCGGCGACGAAATCTTCGCCGGCTACGGCCGCTACCGCTCCGCCATGCGCCCCTGGTGGCAAGGCGGACGCCTCATGCGCGGCCGCGGCACCTTCGACAAACTCGACATCCTCCGCAGCCAGCCCGTCGGCTGGCGCGACGGCCTCGCCATCAGCGAAGCCGAAGCAGCCCTCCCCGGCCGCACCCGCCTCATGGCAGCCCAGGCCACCGACATGGCCGACTGGCTCCCCCACGACCTCCTCATCAAACTAGACCGCTGCCTCATGGCCCACGGCGTCGAAGGCCGCACCCCCTTGCTCGACCCAGCAATCGCCGCCGCCGGCTTCCGCCTCCCCGACTCGCTCAAGGTCCGCGACGGCCGCGGCAAATACCTCCTCCGCACCTGGCTCGCCAAAGCCCTCCCCGAATCCCAACCATTCGCCCCGAAACAAGGCTTCACCGTCCCCATCGGCGCCTGGATAGAAGGGCAGGGGGCCCGTCTCGGCCCCCTCGTCGCCGCCCAGCCCGGCATCGCCGAAATCGCCCACCCCGACCGCGTCACTGCCCTCTTCAAACGCGCCAACGGCCGCCGCGAAGGCTTTGCAGCCTGGTCCCTCCTATTCTACGCCCTATGGCACCAGGCCCACATCGAAGCAAAACCAACCGACGCCGACGTCTTCACCACCCTGACACACCATTAACTTCTCCCCCTCCCTCGGAGAGAGGGCCGGGGTGAGGGTTCTCCCCACAAGCGCAAACAGGAGCCGCCGAATGGAAGCCCAACACTACGACCTCATCATCCGCAACGGCACCGTCATGCTGCCTTGGGGCGAGGACCGCACCACCGTCGCCATCCGCAACGGCCGCATCGCCGCCCTCGGCATCCCCCCCACAGCCACCGCCACCGAAACAATCGATGCCACCGGCCTCCACGTCCTCCCCGGCCTCATCGACCCCCACGTCCACTTCCGCGACCCCGGCGACCCCGCCGTCGAAAGTATCCCCACCGGCAGCAAGGGTGCCGTCCTCGGCGGCATCACCACCGTCTTCGATATGCCCAACACCAACCCAAGCATCACCGACGCCGCCCAAATCGCCTGGAAACAGGGCTACATCGAGGCCAACGCCTGGTGCGACATGGGCTTCTACGTCGGCGCCGCCACTACCAACGTCGTCGAACTCGCCGACCTCGAGCTGCAAAAAGGCGTCTGCGGCGTAAAAGTCTTCGCCGGCAGCTCCACCGGAAACCTGCTCATCGCCGACGACGAAACCCTGGAAGCCGTCATGCGCAGCGGCCACCGCTCCATCTCCTACCACAGCGAGGACGAATACCGCCTCCAGGCCCGCAAGCCCATGTTCCACTCCGGCGAGCCCTACAGCCAGCACGCCGTCTGGCGCGACGTCGAATGCGCCTTCCTCGGCACCCGCCGTCTCATGGCCCTCGCCCGCAAGACCGGACGCCCCGCCCATATCCTCCACGTCTCGACCGCCGAGGAACTCGAATATCTCGGAACCCACCGCGACGTCGCCACCGTCGAACTCCTGGTCAACCACCTCACCCAATACGCCCCCGACGCCTACGACAAGCTCGGCGGCCTCGCCGTCATGAACCCCCCAATCCGCGACCGCCGCCACTACGAAGCCGCCTGGGCCGCCGTGAACGACGGCACGGCAGACACCATCGGCTCCGACCACGCCCCCCACAGTCGCGCCGCCAAGCAGCGACCCTGGCCCGAAGTCGCCGCCGGCCTGACAGGCGTGCAAACTCTCGTTCCCATCATGCTCGACCACGTCGCCGCGGGGCGACTCTCCTTGGCCCGCATGGTCGACCTCATGTGTGCCGGCCCGGCTCGCGTCTACGGCGTCGTCGGCAAGGGCCGCCTAGCTATCGGTTACGACGCCGACTTCACCATCGTCGACCTGAAAGCAAAACGCACGATCGAGGAAAGCTGGATCGCCTCACCCTGCGGCTGGACCCCGTTCGCGGGCATGCAGGTCACCGGCTGGCCCAAAATGACCATCGTCCGAGGCACCCAGGTCATGCGCGAGGACGAAGTCCTGGGCACCCCAACCGGCAAACTGGTAAACTTCCGGCACTAACTCTTCCCCCGCTCCCCCTGGGAAAGGGCAGGGGTGGGGGCAAGCCGCGCGCGCTCACCTCAGGGCGTCGCGCTCGCACCCCCACCCCACACAAGCTACTTCAGCGTCAGCTTGATTCCATCCGCCGAACCCTGCAGCCGAGCGCCCTTGGTCACGTTATCGACCCGGATCTCCACACCATTCCCGTTCCGCAGGATCTGGCCGCCCTGGCCGCTCACCACCGTCGCCTCGCCGGTCGCCGCAGCATACGTACCGCTGAAATCCTGCAGCCGCTTCAGATTATAAACGCGCCCGCGCCCGACTACCTTCGAATAGCCCACATCGGCCACAGAAATCCCGCTGACCGAAAACCGGTAAGTCCGCCCGCCATACTTCAGCGTGCCATCGCCCCACGTGTACCCGATCCCTGCCGCCGCACCCTGCGCGGTCACGACGATCGTGCCGGACACCGGCCCGGAAACGCCCGGATCCTTCTGCGCGAAGGCCGGAGCAACCAGGGTTGCAGAAAGAACGGCAACGGCACCGAACAGGCCCAGGCGACGGGAAAGACTCATGATCATCGACTCACTTCTGTTGAACCAGACGCAGTGACAACGACACAGCAGCAACTTTGTTCCCGCCCTACTCCGCCATCAACGCTTTCGGCCACCGTGCCGCCCGATACCGCTCCTGCCCGGCGCTCGCCGGTGGCGTGTCCGCAACCCCCTGCGTCGGCCGCGGCAGCAGCGCCGGGCTGGTCCAGCAATCCACCCGCCCCAGCGTCGGCGTGCAATAAGCGTCCGCCTCCCGGACCGCGACCGGCGTGCAATAAGTCTGGCCCCGATCCAGCCGCACGATCGAGCAATCCCGCCCGCTCACCGCCGAAACCCCGATATCCGTAACCCCCCGCCCGAACACCATCACGCTCGCCAGATCGAGCGCCACCAGACCCGCCACCGGCGACGGATCGGCACACGAAACAACCAGCAATGGCAGCAGAACCAGCGCGCGCATGCCACATCAAAACACTGATTCATTAACAGTTCGCTCGAACGCCGAAGATTTCGCTTGATTTAAAAAGAGGAAAATAGTCATAATGCACCTATGAAGCTTGCCACCCCCTCCGCTCTGCAACATGGCCTGCTGGCAAGTCTCCTGGCGGCCATCTACGCCATGGCCGACGCGCTCGCCCCCGTCATGCATACCATCGCCCGTACCCCGAACCGTCCCTGGGTCGAACGCACCCGCTACACCGCTCGCTTCTGGGCCATCATCCGCGAATTCCTCGCCCTGACCGCCCGAATCCAGCCCGAAAGCATCTCCGAAAACCCCAGTTTTCCGCCGCTGCGCCCCAGCGCGCCCCGCCCGGCCCCCGCCACGACGCGGCCCCGCGCCCGCTTCCCCAAATCCACCCTATCGTCCCGCCAACTCGCCAAACGCCTCGCCGCCCTTCTCCACAAACTCATCTGCCTCGCCGCCGAAGCCAACACCGCCCTGACCCCCGAATTCCACCACCTCGCAACCGAACTCCGACTCATATCCGGCTGCGACCGCCTCCCGAACCTCCAACCCTGGGAAACAACCGGCTAACCCCACCCCAACAGCCGCGCCACCCCCGCCCCATCAGGGGCCGCACCCGCTTCCTGCCCCCTCTCCCGCACTTGCGGCAGAGGGCCGGGGCGAGGGTTTCGCCGCAACATCGTCGAACGTCATCGCGAGCGCCCCAACCGCCCCCCACTAAAGCCACCCCAGCCAATCCCCAGCCAAGTTTGCCCTGGCACCCCGCCATCGCTATGGTCCGGCCGAATTTGGCGGGGCTTTGAGTGGCAGACATCTTCGACGAAGTCCGGGAAGACCTGAGGGCCGAACGTGTGCAACAGCTACTGCGCCGCTACGGAGTCCTGCTGGTGATCGCAGCCGTGCTCGTCGTGCTCGGCGCCGCAGCCTGGCAAGCCTGGCAATGGCGCGACCGCCAGCAGGCCAACACCGTTGCGACCATCTTCCTGGACGCCATGCGCAAATCGGCCACCCCGCCCGCCGGTGCCATCGCCACCCCAGCCGTCGCCGAAGCCATCCAGCAGTTCGACCAGATCGCAGTCACCGGCCCCGAAGGATACCGCACCCTCGCCCGCCTCCGCGAGGCCGCCCTGAAAGTCAGTGCCGGCGACCTCCCCGCAGCCCTCGTCCTATGGGACCAGGTCGGCGCCGATACCAAGGCCGACCCCCTTCTGCGCGATATCGCCAACCTCACCTGGGTCCAGCACCAGGTCGACAAGGGCGACCCCGCAGCCATCGAGGCCCGTCTCGCCCCCTTGACCAACGAGTCCAGCCCCTGGCGCCCCCTGGCCCAGGAACAGCAGGCCCTCCTCGCCCTCCGCACCGGCAACGACGGCCGCGCCCGCGACCTCTTCAAGCGTCTCGCCCAGGACCCGGCCGCCCCCGATGGCGTCCGCGCCCGCGCCGGCGGCCTCCTGTCCCGCCTCGGCGACGCACCCCCTATCGACCCGGGGGTCGGCGGATGAGCCCACTCTCGCGCCGCGCCGCCCTCCTGCTGCCCCTCGCCGCCACCGGCTGCAGCTGGTTCGACGGCATCTTCGACACCACGAAGGACTCTCTCCCCGGCAAGCGCGAAGACGTCGTCGCCGCCCGCCGCGGCCTCGAAGTCGACATGACCGATAAGCGCCCGGTCCAGGTGCCCCCGCCCGCCCCGCTCCCGCAATGGCCCCAACCCGGCGGCACCGCCTCCCACGCCGTCGGCAACATCGCCATCAGCGGACTCACCCCCTCCTGGAGAGCCAGCATCGGCGAAGGCGGCGGCTACCGGCGCAAGATCACCGCCCAGCCCATCGTCATCCCGGGCCGGGTCATCACCATGGACAGCGACGGCCTGGTCGCAGCCTTCGACGCCAACACCGGCGACCGAGCCTGGCGCACCGACACCCAACAGGACGAGGACCGCAGCACCAATGTCGGCGGCGGCGTCTCCTTCGACGGAACGACCATCTACGCCAGCACCGGCCGCGCCGAGATCCTCGCACTCGACCCCGCCACCGGCGCCATCAAATGGCGCAAGCCCCTCGGCTCCCCCGCCCGCTCCGCCCCCACCGTCGCCGACAGCCGCCTGCTGGTCCTGACGCTCGACGACCGCGTCCAGGCCTTCAACGCCGCCGACGGCGCCCGCCAGTGGGGCTACCAGGCCGCAACCGCCGCTACCACCCTGTTCGGCCAGGCCGCCCCCGCCTACAGCGACGGCATCGCCGTCTGCGGCTTCGGCTCCGGCGACATCGTGGCCCTGCGCGCCGACAGCGGCTCGCTCGCCTGGTCCGACAGCCTCGCCTCCGGCCGCGGCCG
Source organism: Rhodospirillales bacterium (assembly GCA_043748985.1). Lineage (GTDB taxonomy): Bacteria > Pseudomonadota > Alphaproteobacteria > Acetobacterales > Acetobacteraceae > JBBROS01. The sequence goes on along the minus strand of JAYVEG010000154.1, from coordinate 22,092 downwards.
CAACTCCGTCGTCGACCTCTCCGCAATCCGCGCCCTCCCGGTCATCACCGATGGCCGCGTCTACGCCATCGGCGCCGGCGGCCTTCTCGTCGAACTCGACCTACGCTCCGGCCGCCGCCTCTGGGAACGCGAGGTCGGTGGCCTCCAAACCCCCTGGCTCGCCGGCGACTGGCTCTTCGTCCAGACCCTCGATCAGACCCTCGCAGCCATCGGCCGCCGCGACGGCCGAGTCCGCTGGCTTCTGGACCTGCCCCGCTACGACAACCCCGGAAAACGCCGCGACCCCCTCTACTGGACCGGCCCCATCCTCGCCGGCGGCAAGCTCATCCTCGCCGGCAGCAACGAGACCGCCGTCTCCGTCGACCCCGCAACCGGCAAGCTGCTCGGCCAGATCGACATCAGCGGCCCCGCCGCAGTCTCCCCCGTCGCCGCCGCCGGCATGCTGCTCATCACCACCGATGACGGCTCCATCCAGGCATTCCGGTGATCCTCCCAACCGTCGTCATCGCCGGACGTCCAAACGTCGGCAAAAGCACGCTCTTCAACAAGCTCGCCGGCCGTCGCCACGCCCTCGTATCCGATACCCCCGGCGTCACCCGCGACCGCAAGGAGGCCGAGGCCCTCATGCGCGGCAAGCGCATCCGCCTCATCGACACCGCCGGCCTCGAAGAAGCCGCCCCCGACACCCTGCCGGGCCGCATGCGCGCCAGCTCCGAGGCCGCCGTTGCCCAGGCCGACCTCATCGTCTTCGTCGTCGACATCAAGGCCGGCATCACCCCCGCCGACGAGCACTTTGCCAGCTGGCTCCGCCGTCAGGGCCGCCCCGTCCTCCTGGTCGCCAACAAGGCCGAAGGCCGCGGTGGCGCCCAGGCCGCCCTCGAAGCCTACAGCCTCGGCCTCGGCGAGCCCCTCGCCATGTCCGCCGAGCACGGCGACGGCCTCTCCCATCTCATGACAGAGATCGCCGACCGTCTCCCCGACCAGCCGAAGCACGAGGAAGACGACGGCGAGAACCGAACCCTCAAGATCGCCATCGTCGGCCGCCCCAATGCCGGCAAAAGCACGCTCCTCAACCGCCTCCTCGGCGAAGAACGCATGATCACCGGCCCCGAACCCGGCCTCACCCGCGACGCCGTCGCCTCCTTCCTCTCCGACGACCAGGGCCCCATCGAGGTCGTCGACACCGCCGGCCTCCGCCGCAAAGCCCGCGTCGAGGAAACGCTGGAAAAGATGTCCGTCAGCGCCAGTATCGAGGCGCTGAAGATGGCCGAAGTGGTCGTCCTCTGCGTCGACGCCGTCCTCGGCCTGCACGACCAGGATATGCAGATCGGCCGCCTCGTCGAACGCGAAGGCCGCGCCTGCGTCCTCGTCCTCACCAAATGGGACGCCGTTCCCGACCGTAACGCCACCAAGAAACTGATCACCGAACGCCTCGAAAGCGGCATGGCCCAGGTCAAGGGCATTCCCGTCGTCACCCTCTCCGGCCTCACCGGCGCCGGCGTCGACCGCCTCCTCCCCGCCGTCCGCGCCGCCCACGACGTCTGGAACCGCCGCGTCCCCACCGGCGCCCTCAACCGCTGGTTCGAACACGCCCTCGAAAAACACGCCCCCCCCTTGGTCGAAGGCCGCCGCCTCAAACTCCGCTACGTCACCCAGGCAAAAGCCCGCCCACCCACCTTCATCGCCTTCGGCACCCGCGCCGAAATGATGCCCGACGACTACCAGCGCTATCTCGTCAACTCCCTCCGCGACGAATTCGAGCTCCCCGGCGTCCCCATCCGTCTGCTCCTCCGCGGCACCGACAATCCTTTCGAAGGCAAGCACGACTAGGAGAATAACCGATGTACATCGCCATGAACCGCTTCAAAGTCCTACCCGGCTCGGAACAGGCCTTCGAGACCCTCTGGACCAGCCGCGAATCCTTCCTCCACGGCACCCCCGGCTTCGTCGAGTTCCACCTCCTCCGCGGCCCCGCCAAGGACGACCACGTCCTATACTCCAGCCATACAATCTGGACCGACCACGCCGCCTTCGAAGCCTGGACCAAGTCCCAAGCGTTCCGGGACGCCCACAGCCAGGCCGCCACAACCGGCAAGGGCCCCACCCCCCTCTACGCCGGCCGCCCCGAATTCGAGGGCTTCGAAGTCATCCAGACCGTCAAATAGCCGAACGTTTCCCCCGCGCCGGCCCTGGTAATGCGGGCACAACGCTTGAAACGCAGATCCATCAGGACAAGGCTACCGCCGTTCAACGGCGCCGTCTTGAGGATACCCGGTATGCCGGACACTCCAACCATCGACGTCACGATCCCCGTCGACGCCGCGTTAGACTGCTACGATTCCAAGAACAGCATGTATCTCCAACCCGCTTTGGCATCTGAAGCCGCTACGATCGTCAGCAGCAATGGCGATCTGCTATCGCTCGAGCCCTTGGCGCACCGTCCGCATCGTGCGCCCGGCCGACTATCTCGCACAGACTGTCAAGTAGCCGCTGCCCAAGCGGCATAATCCGCCGCCGCGGCCGCAAAATCGAACCGCGGCGCATACCCGGTATCTCGCCGGATCGCCGCGATCGACAGCCCGCCCCGGTCGAAAGCCACGTGGCTGACGGTATTCGCCACCTCGCCCTCTCCCGCCCGGCGCCACCGAAACCCCGGAAACACACCCGCCAAAGCTCGGCACCAATCCTCCGCCGACAGCGCCCGCCCGCTGCCAAGATTATAGATGGTCTGCCCCAGCACCTCGGCATCCGCCAACGACACCAGCCCCGCCGCAATGTCCCGCGAGTAACAGAAATCCCCCAAACCCGGCTGGCTCAGCACCGCCTCCCCGCCGGCCCGCGCCAACTCCACCGCGCTCAGCATCGGCGACAGCGTGTCCCGCGCCCCCGTCGCCCACTCCCACGGCCCGAACACACTCGCCAGCCGCGCGATCGCGAGTCGAATCCCCTGCGTCACAGCGATCCGCGGCAGCAGCACCTCGCACGCCTGCTTCGTCATCCCGTAGATCATCACCGGCGCCGCCCCCAGCGACTCCATCACCGGATCCACCCCGATCGCCGCCGTCCCATAGACGGACACCGAACTGGGATAAACGAACCGCCTCACCCCATGCCGCCCCGCCGCGGCCAGCGTCGCCACCGACCCCTGCACATTCACCGCCACGATCGACTCCGGGTCCGCCACCTCCCGTGCCGCCCCCGCCGTGATGACAGCGCAATGGATCACCGCCTCGATCGACCCGGTCGCAAACGCCGCGGCCAGATCGGCCGCCGACAGCACGCTCCCGCGAACTAGTGTGAACCGCCCCGGCAGCGTCCCGAACAGCGCCCCCGCCCGCCCTGGCGGCTCGATCATGTCGAACCCCACCACATCCCGCCCCGCCCGCAGCAGGTGCTCGGACACGTTCAACCCGACAAACCCGGCAGCGCCGGTGACAAGAATGGCCATCCCCCATCGAACGACACCCGGCCGCCGTAAGCAACCCATCGCCCGCACCGAAATAACGGCTTGCAATCCAATGACGCTCCCGTGACTTTCCTCCCGAACCGCCAAGCCAAAGCTGGCATCGAACCAGGGAGCACCGTCCGATGGACCTCGAAGTCCGCACCATGCGCCGCGTCACCGCGCGCCTCGTGCCATTCCTCATCCTTTGCTACTTCGTGGCCTTTCTCGACCGCGTGAACCTCAGCTTCGCCGCGCTCACGATGAACAAGGACCTCGGCATCTCCGCCACCGTGTTCGGCCAGGCCGCCGGCATCTTCTTCCTCAGCTACTTCATATTCGAGGTGCCCTCGAACCTGGCACTCGAGAAGTTCGGCGCCCGCAAGTGGATCGCCCGCATCATGGTCACCTGGGGCCTCGTCTCCGGCTCCATGGCCTTCGTCAGCGGCGAGACCAGCTTCCTTACCGTCCGCTTCCTGCTCGGCGCCGCGGAGGCCGGATTCTTCCCCGGCATCATCTTCTACATGATGCTCTGGTTTCCTTCCGCCTATCGCGCCCGCATCGCCGGGCTGTTCATGGCCGCCATCCCTCTCTCGGGCGTGCTCGGCGCGCCGCTGTCCAACTGGCTGCTTGGCCTCGACGGCGCGTTGGGCCTGCAGGGCTGGAAGTGGATGTTCATCCTCGAGGCCGTGCCCGCCCTCATCCTGTCGGCCGTCGTGCTGAAGGTGCTGACCGACCGTCCCGCCGACGCCGCCTGGCTCCCGGCCGACGAGCGCGATTGGCTCATCGAACGCCTGCGTCAGGAGGAACGCCACCGCGTCGCCACCAAGCACTTCAGCGTCTGGCAGGCGCTATTGAACCCGAAGGTGCTGGCGCTCAGCGTCGTCTATTTCGGCAACGTTGCCTGCCTCTATGGCACCAGCTTCTTCCTGCCACAGATCGTCAAGGCGTTCGGTCTCGACAACAGCACCTCCATCCTCGTCTCCGCCATCCCGGCCATGGTCGGCGTCGCCGGCAGCATCCTGTGGGGCCGCCATTCAGACCACACCGGCGAGCGCAAGGGTCATCTGCTGATCAGCCTGGCCCTGGCATCCGGTGGCACCGCCGCCTGCGCGATCCTACCGTCGCCTACCCTCAAGATGATTGCCCTGTCCGTCGCCGCATTCGGCATTTACGGCGCCCTGCCGGTGTTCTGGACGCTGCCGACTGCCTTCCTCTCGGGTGCGGCCGCGGCCGGCGGGATTGCCATCATCAACTCGCTCGGCAATCTCAGCGGCTACTACGGCCCGTCGATCGTGGGCTTCCTGAAGGACCGCACGGGCGGGTTCGAGGCCGGGCTGCTGGCACTGGCTGCAGCTGGCGCTGTCTCATTCCTGATCGTGTTGACGCTCAATCATGATCGTGCGCTGGAGCGGGCGCCGGAGGCACACCCGGTCGAATAGTGCGCCCATCGCCCTCTCCCGCCGCGGCGGGAGAGGGCATGGGGTTCTCAGGCTGCCGCCAGGTAGTCCATCGCGGCATCGACCCCGCCGCGCGCATACGGCACATCGTTGATCCGCAGGCTCATCTCGACGGCCCCAAGCGTCCCCAGGATCATCGGCTCGTTCAAGTCGCCGAGGTGCCCGATCCGGAACACCTTGCCTCCCAACGGCCCAAGCCCGCCGCCGATCGACACGTTGAACTTGTCCAGCGCCGTCTTCCGCACGGCGTCCGCATTATGCCCCTCGGGCATCAGCACCGCGGTGACACTGTCCGACAGCCGCGCCGGGTCCAGCCCATACAGCTGCGGCCCGGCATTACCCGACCACGTCCGAACCGCCCGCCGTGTCGCCTCGGCCAAACGGTGGTGCCGGGCCACCACAGCGCCCAAGCCCTCCAACTCGATCAACCGCAGGCTCTCCTGCAAGCCATAGAACTGGGCCACCGGAATGGTGCCGACGAAGCTGCGATGCAACCGCTTCACCATTTCCGACCAGTTGAAATAGTGCTTCGAAAGCGTCGATCCCGCGTGCGCCGCCATGCCCTTCGCCGACACCGCCGTGAAGCTGAACCCCGTCGGCAGCATCAAGCCCTTCTGGCTCCCGCCCACGACGCCGTCGATGCCCCAGGCGTCCATCTTGAATTCGAGCGACGCCAGCGAGCTGATCGTATCCACCAGCAGCAACGCGCCATGCCCGGCCGCGTCGATCGCCGCCCGGATGGCCGGGATGGGCATCGACAGCCCCGTCGCCGTCTCGTTGTGCACCGCCAGCACGGCCTTGATCGCGCCAGCGGTATCGGCCTTCAACGCAGCCTCGACCGCCGCCGGGTCCACGCCGCGCCGCCAATCGGCCTTCACGACCTGCGACTTCAGCCCCAGCGCGGTGGCCATCTCGGCCCAGCCCTCGCTGAAATACCCACTCTCCAGCACCAGCACTGTGTCGCCCGGCGACATCAGGTTTACCAGCGTCGCTTCCCATGACCCGTGACCGGACGCTGTGTAGAAGAACAGCTCGCCCTTCGTCCCCAGCATCGTCTTCAGCCCGGCCACCGCCTGGTTGTAGACGCCCACGAACTCGGGGTCGTTGAAGTCGATCGTCGGCCGGTCCATGGCCCGCAGCACGCTGTCGGGGATATTGGTCGGGCCGGGATTGCTGAAAAATTGCCGGCCGGTCTTGCGGGTCATGCTGGACGCTCCGTCTTGGGGGTGCCCCCAATCGGCGCCCGATCGTTCCCTTTAGCCCGGCGGCCCGCCGCTGACCACCCGGCTTGCATCGCCAGCCCCCGCGACGAAACGCGCCACAGCCGCCGAACGTGGACTTGCCGCTACCCGGCGGCCCGAGGATGACGACCCGACGCAGCGGATCACTCGAAAACGTCGATGAGCGGGATCACGATGGCGGACGCCTGCGACAGGCGGATGCTATCGCCTGTCCGGTGAGTATGGATGGTCGCGCAGTCGCCATCGGAAGGGTCTGTGGAGGCGGTAACGACCTTGTTCTTGACATCGACGATCCAGACTTCGGGATACCCGGCGCGTGCATAGAGGGGAAGTTTCACCGTGCGGTCGACCCGCCGCGAGGAGTCGGCGACGTCGATGATCAGCAGGGCCGCCCGTGATCCGGCGCGGGGTGGGGTGCGATAGTTGTCTCTACGAGGCTGCAGAACGACGAAGTCGGGTAGCGGCTCGCTGTAATCGTCTATCCGCGCCGGGTTCTGCCCTGACACGAACGCGCGGTCACCGCAGACCATGCTGAGGGTACGGTTGAGAACATTGAAGGCGGCAGCCTGGTCGCGCCCGATCGGGGCCATGCCGATCAGCTTTTCATCGATGAGTTCGATCCGGTCACCAGGCGTGAAGATGCCGGCGTCCGCCATGCGATACAGCGTCGCGGCATCCAGCCTGTGTCGGGTCGGGGCGAGCGCGCCGTCACCCAGTGGTGTCCACAGGGTCGGTGTGACAGCCTGGCATAGCAGCGTATGGTCACGGCAACGATCGGAGACAGCCGATCGGAGCGATCGAGGAACGCCGCATGGACTTCAGCATCCCCCCCGACCTTGCCGCCCTGCAGGAGCGGACAAGGACGCTGGTGCACGAAAGGATCATCCCGATGGAGCAGGACCCCCGCCAAGGTCCGCACGGCCCGGATGAAACCCTCCGTCGCGACCTGCAGGCCATCACCCGCGAAGCGGGCCTGCTCGCGCCCCACGTCTCGACCGAGTCCGGTGGCCTCGGTCTCACCCATGTCGGCAAGGCGCTGCTGTTCGAGGAGGCCGGCTACTCGCTGCTAGGTCCGCTAGCCTTCAACATCTCCGCCCCCGATGAAGGCAACATGCACCTCATGGAGGTTGTCGCCACCCAGGTGCAGAAGGACCGCTGGCTGAAACCCCTCGCCGCCGGCACGATCCGCAGCTGCTTCTGCATGACCGAGCCGCCCCCCGGCGCCGGGTCCGACCCGGCCGCACTGGCCACCACTGCCGTACTCGATGGCGACCACTACGTCATCCACGGCAGAAAATGGTTCACGACCGGAGCGGTCGGCGCCGGCTTCGCCATCATCATGGCCAAGGGAGAAGACGGCCGCGCCACGATGTTTCTCGCCGACATGGACCAGCCCGGCATCCGCGTCGAACGCACCATGGACAGCATGGACACCGCCTTTGCCGGCGGTCACGCCGTTGTCGCCCTCGAAGGCCTTCGCGTGCCGGCCACCGACGTGCTCGGCGAGATCGGGCAGGGGTTTCGCTACGCCCAGGTCCGCCTCGCCCCCGCCCGCCTGACCCACTGCATGCGCTTCCTCGGCCTCGCCCGGCGCGCCCAGGACATTGCTGTCGCCTACGCCGCGAAACGCGAAGCCTTCGGCCGCAAGCTCGCCGACCACGAGGGCGTTGGCTTCATGCTCGCCGACAACGACATGGACATCCGTACCAGCCGCCTCACCATCTGGCATACGGCCTGGCTGCTGGATCAGGGCGAACGCGCCGGTACCGAGAGTAGCATCGCGAAGGTGATCTGCTCCGAGGCGATCTGGCGCGTCGTTGACCGCTGCGTCCAGGTCCTCGGCGGCCAGGGCGTCACCGGCGAGACCGTCGTCTGCCGCATCTTCCAGGAGGCCCGCGGCTTCCGCATCTACGACGGACCCAGCGAGGTGCACCGTTGGTCGCTGGCCCAGAAACTGGTCAAGCACGGAGCCAACCGATGAGTGCTGCGAGCACCCCGATCACATTCGACCTCAGTGGCAAGGTCGCCGTCGTGACCGGCGGGGGCAGGGGGATCGGTCGCGCGATCGCCCGCGGCCTTGCCGCCCACGGCGCCAAAGTCGTGGTCTGTGGCCGCACCGCCGCAACGCTGGATGCCGTTGCATCCGAAATCGGCGGCGACACCCTAACCCACGTCGCTGATGTCTCCCATGAGGCGGATGTCGAAGCGCTCCGCGACGCTGTCCTGGCCCGCTTCGGCCGCATCGACGTCCTCGTCTGCAACGCCGGCATAAACCCAATCTACAAAGGTATCGAGGCGATCACCCTCGCCGAATGGCAGTCCATTCTCGACATCAATCTCACCGGCACCTTCCTCTGCTGCAAGCACCTGGGCTCCGGCATGGCGGCCGCCGGCAGCGGCTCGATCATCGTTATCAGCTCCGTCGCCGGCCATGTCGGCCTGCGCAAATCCGTCCCTTATTGCGCGACGAAGGGCGGTGTCGAGCTGCTCGTCCGCGGCCTGGCGCTGGACTGGGCGGCAAAGGGCGTGCGGGTGAACTGCATTGCGCCCGGCTATTTCGACACGGACCTCACCGCCGGCATGATCGCCAGCCCTGCCATGTCCGCCAGGCTACTGGCAGCCACACCCATGGGCCGCTTCGGCAAGGACCCTGACATCGTCGGCGCCGCCGTGTTCCTCGCAAGCCCGGCCAGCGCCTACGTCACCGGTCAGAGCCTCCTGGTGGACGGGGGCTACGCGGCCGCCTGAAAGATCGCCCTTCAGACGCTGCCCGCAGACCCGAAGGCGCATGAACCCAGTAACAGCCGATGCCATGCTCCAACCATGGGTCGCGACGCGATCATAGCCAGGTTGCGGGAACACGAGACCACGTTGTGCGCCCGAGGCGTCAGCCACGCCGCCCAGTTCGGCCCCCGCGCCCGCGGAGATGCGCGCCCCAATAGCGACGCCGACATCCTGATCGAGATCGACCCGTCCGCTGCGATCGACCTCTTTGCCTATGCCGGTCTGAAGCGTCTGATCGAAGACCTGTTGCCGGGTTCCATGGATGTCGTGAACAAGACGACCCTGAAACCACGCATTCGGCCCAGTGCGGAGGCAGACGCGATCTATGCCTTCTGCAGCGGAACGGGCCGCGGTTCGGCCCGACGACCTCCTGTAGACCGCAGGGCTGGCCCAGAGCTTCGTGGAAGGCCTGTCATTCAAGACATTCAAGGATGACCTCCTTCGGACCTACGCCGTCACCCGTTGCTTCGAGATTATCTCCGAAGCCTCACGTCGCCTGCCCGCCGCCTCCCAGGCACGTCGCCCGTCCATTGCCTTGCAAGCTGCCTTTCTTGACTGCGGTGGTCGTCCAGGAACTTGAACGTTGGGATGGCGAGCCGAGCGCTTCGAGCGAGATCACCTGAAGCTGCGCCTGCGTAAAGGAACCCGCAGCCCTCCTACGCCTTTCTCCCGCATCCGCGAGAAAGGTCCACCTCATGCCCCGAACCCCCCACGCCCAAGTCCGCTACGCCGTCGTCGGCGCCGGGTGGATCAGCCAGGCCGCCTTCATGCCCGGCGTCGCCCAGAACCTGGCCAAATCCGGCAACTCGACCATGACCGCCATCGTCACCGCCGACCAGCAGAAGGCCGAGGCGCTCGGTGTCCGCTATGGTATCGAACGCACCTACCACTACGACGCCTACCGCGCCGCGCTGGACAGCAAGGGCTTCGAGGCGATCTATCTCGCCCTTCCCAACGACCAGCACCGCCAGTTCGCCGTCCCTGCGCTGGAAGCCGGCATCCACGTGCTTCTTGAGAAGCCGATGGCCACGTCCGAGGAAGACTGCCGCGCCATAGAGGCGGCCGCCCGCTCCTCCGGCGCCAAGCTTATGATCGCCTACCGCCTGCATTTCGACCCGGCCACCCTCGAGGCTATCCGCATCGAGCAATCTGGCGCCCTCGGTCGTGTCTGGCTGTTCACCTCGACCTTCGCCCAGCCCGTTGCGAAAACAAACCACCGCGCCAGCCACGGCTTCTGGGCTGGGCCCGTGGCCGATATGGGCCCATATCCCATCAATGCGGTCCGTAATCTGTTCCGGGCCGAGCCTATCGAGGTGATGGCCTGGAGCACGAAGCACGAGCATCTTGGCTTCAACTTCGACGACACCGTCGCCGTCCAGCTCCGCTTTCCCGGTAACCGCATCGCCCAGTTCACTGTCGCCTACGGCCTCAACACCATCAACGAGTACCGCATCGCCGGCGACAAGGGCAACCTGCTGGTCAACAAAGGCTACGCCTTTCCCGGGCCTATCACCCATACCCTCACCCTGGGTGAAACTCAGACCACCCGGACCTTTCCCATCTCCGACCAATTCGGCGCGGAGACCCATTACTTTTCTGACTGCATCCTGAACGACCGCGATCCAGAGCCCGATGGCGAGGAAGGCCGGCTCGATGTCCGCGTGATCACCGCCATCGAACAGGCCCTGCTGACCGGAAAGCCGCAGCAGTTAGCCCCCTTTCATCGTGCCAAGCACCCTATCCCGGACCAGGCGATCGAACTGCCAGCCATCGCTCTTCCGCCCCTGGTGAACGCCCACGCGCCGACCGACGGTTGACGCGCCCCTTGCCATGACGACCGCATGGTGGTGATAGACCCGGCAAAACAGGGGATCACCACCATGACCGACAGCAGCCACCTCAGCCTCCACGCCGCCGCCCATCGCCTGCACGTGCCTGTTCGGATCCTGCGCAACGCCATCCGCGCCGGCAAGCTCCCGGCGCCGGGCAGCATGGGCGCCACCGCCCCGGTTTCGGACGAATGGTTCGCCAGCGTCGAGACCGCCGTCGCCGCGACTCCCGCTGCCCTTCGCCGCGGCCCTTCCGAGGCCGTCCCGGCCTTCGCCCGTTACGAGGGGACATCGGCCTGGCGGAAGTATTCCAACCGCGTGCGCGAATACAACAACTTCCGCGCCGCCATGGCCTGAAGGCCGGCCTGTAGCGCGACCTGGCGGGAAACCCCCAGGTAGCGTTCGGAGGGCAATGCAAGCCGATCCGGCGCCCGCAGCGTGTTCCGATACATGAATGCGAACACCTGCCGGGTCGCCCCCCCCCTGACGCGGTTGCGTCTCGCTCCGCACGACCTCGTCGTGCGCGGAAAAGAACGCGGTGTCGGCCATGTCCAGCAGACACCCCTGCGCCAACGCCGCGTGCAGAGCCGTCCCGACCCCCGGCACCTCCATGAACCCCGGCCGCCACCGCTGTTGGTCACCGCCACACATCACATCGTAAAGCAGTGCCGTCGTCAGCAGCATCGTCGTCGACAGCGCCGCCCCATAGGCGCCGGCCAGCCGGTCCGCGCTGTCGGACGCATAGGTCAGCGCCAACGTGCACGCCATCATCGCCCAGTTCACCGCCGGCACGTAGATCTGCCCGTGCTCTTCGTCCGACGTCTGCCGGATATGCAGTCCCGGGGACATGCCCAGCTGCATCGCCTGCCGGGTCAACGAGAAGGCACCGGTGATGATCGCCTGGCTGGCGATGATCGTGGCCAGCGTCGCCCGCCCCACTTGAGGCACTACCGCGAACCAGATCACCCGGATCGGCCGCCGCCCGACATGCCCCATCGGCATACATCGCCTCGCCCCCTGTCGCTGCCAGGAGCACCCCCCCAGCACCACGAGGCTTTGCCAGCCATGGCCGACGAGCAAACACATCGCATGCCGCGGATCGACCGCCACCATCACCCCGGGATGCCACAGGATCGCGACAGCCCCCTGGACCGCGATGAACACGAACCACACCAGCATGGTCGGACCGAACACCTTTCCGATCCTCGCCGTCCCGAACTGCCGCGCACCGAACAACCCCACCAGCACCACCAATGCCGCCGGAAGGACGTAGGGCCTGAAGGCATCGGTCACCGTGTTGACCCACTCCAGCGCGCTGAGCACCGAGATCGTTGGCGTGATGATCCCGTCACCGTAGATCAGTGCCGCGCCGAACAGCCCCATCGAGCAGGCCGGCTTCCCCGTTCTCGTCGCTTCGGCCGATTCCACGCGCCCCCTATGCGGAACGCCAACGTGAACCGGCCCGGTTCAGTTCAGTGAGCCACCGCCGCACGGTAAGCCATCGTCAGCGGCCCGCAAGCATCCCGATATAGTTCACCGACAAGTCCCGGCTCTCCCGCCAAACCCGCGCGCGCGGCGAGAAGCTCATCCCTGCCGTTTCCGTCAGCCGCAACCCTGCGTCCCGGGCCTGTGCCGACAGTTCCATCGGGGTCACGAACCGCCGCCATTCATGCGTGCCGACCGGCAGCAGCCGCAGCACGTATTCCGCCCCCAGCTTCGCCACGAGCAGCGACCGCGCCGTGCGGTTCAACGTCGACACGAACACCAGACCTCCTGGATCCAGCAATGCGCGCAGCAGTTGCAGGAATGCCGCCGGGTCGGCCACATGCTCGATCACCTCGAGCGCCGTGACCACCTGGAACCGCTGCCCCTCGGCCACCAAATCCTCCGCCGCCGCTGCCCGGTATTCGAGCGCCAATCCTTGTCCCGCCGCATGCGCCCGGGCCGCGTCGATCGCCGCCCCGGCTGCATCGATCCCCAGCACCTCGTGCCCCAGCCCCGCCATCGCCTCGCTCGCCAGCCCCGCCCCGCACCCCACGTCCAACACGCGCGACCCAGCCGCGATCCTCCGGTCGATCCAGCCCACCCGCAGCGGGTTCATCGCGTGCAGCGGCGCCATCGGCCCCTTCGGATCCCACCACCGCTCCGCCAGCGCGTCGAACCGCGCCACCTCGTCCGGCCGCACTGAAGACGGGTAGCCTTGTGTGCCAGTATTCACGCCAGCCATGTTGCCCCGCCTCCCTGGCACCGGTATGTGAACCGATGAGCACCCGGCCGCAACCCGCAGGCCGTGCACACGAATTAGGGAAACCGGCCGGATAATGGCTGTCATCGTCATGAAGTTCGGCGGAACGTCGGTCGCCGACCTCGACCGCATCCGCAACGTCGCCACCCGCGTACAGCGCGAGGTCAACGGCGGCAACCGGGTTGCCGTCGTCGTCTCCGCCATGTCCGGCGTCACCAACCAGCTCGTCGCCTGGTGCCAGCAGCTTTCCCCCCTGCACGATGCCCGCGAGTATGACTCCGTCGTCGCCACCGGCGAGCAGGTCACTTCCGGCCTGCTGGCCATCGAGTTGCAGCGCATCGGCGTCGACTCCCGGTCCTATGCCGGCTGGCAGATCCCGCTGAAGACTGACGGCGCCCATGGTCGCGCGCGGATCGAATCCGTCGACGGCGCCGCCCTCCTCGCCGCCATGAATGCTGGCGTGGTCCCCGTCGTCGCCGGGTTCCAGGGCGTTGGCCCCGAGGACCGCATCGCGACCCTCGGCCGCGGCGGCTCCGACACCTCCGCCGTCGCCCTGGCCGCCGCCATCCACGCCGACCGCTGCGACATCTACACCGATGTCGACGGCATCTATACGACGGACCCCCGAATCACATCGAAGGCGCGTAAGCTCGACAAGATCGCCTACGAGGAGATGCTGGAACTCGCCTCGGTCGGCGCGAAGGTGCTGCAGACCCGCAGCGTCGAACTGGCGATGAAGGAGCGCGTGCGGGTGCAGGTGCTCAGCAGTTTCGAAGACAAGCCAGGAACCCTGGTGGTGGAAGAGGACGAGATCGTGGAACAGGCAATCGTATCCGGCATCGCCTACTCGCGGGACGAGGCGAAGATCACCCTCCGCCACGTGCCGGACCGCCCGGGTGTCGCCGCCGCCATTTTCGGCCCGCTGAGTGCCGCCAACGTCAACGTCGACATGATCGTCCAGAACGTCAGCGCCGACGGCCTGACCGACATGACCTTTACCGTCGGCCGTGCGGATCTGCCGCGCGCCCAGGCCATCCTGGCCGAGAACGCCGCCGCCATCGGCAGCTCCACCGTCGTCACCGACCCCGACGTCGCCAAGATCAGCGTCGTCGGCGTCGGCATGCGCAGCCATGCCGGCGTGGCCAACACCATGTTCTCGACGCTTGCCGCCAAGGCGATCAACATCCAGGTCATCTCGACGTCCGAGATCAAGGTCAGCGTCCTGATCGCGGCCGAATACACCGAGCTGGCGGTCCGTGCCTTGCACACCGCCTACGGTCTCGATGCCGGCTGACCTGCCCCCCGCCCTCACTTACCAGGCCCCATCGACGCAAGACCGCCTCGACCGGTTGTGGTCCCGGGGCACGACCTTCCTCGGCACCCGCACCGCCATCATGGGCGGCGCGATGTCCTGGGTCAGCGAGCGCCGCCTGGTGTCCGCCATCAGCAACGCCGGCGGGTTCGGCGTCATCGCTGGCGGCTCCATGCGCTCCGACGCCCTTGCCGCCGAGATCCGTGCCACCCAGGCCCTGACCCGGGCACCTTTCGGCGTCAACCTCATCACCATGCACCCAGAGCTCGAGTCACTGATCGACACCTGCGTCGCGGCCGGCGTGGGCCATGTCGTGCTGGCCGGCGGCGTGCCGAGGGGCGCCATCGTCCGCCGGGTCCGTGATGGGGGCGCCCGCGTCATCGGCTTTGCGCCGGCGCTTCCCGTGGCGTACCGCATGATCCGTGCCGGCGTCGACGCGCTCGTCATCGAGGGTTCGGAAGCCGGCGGCCATATCGGGCCCGTCTCGTTGAACGTCCTCGCCCAGGAGATCCTGCCCCACATCACCGATGTCCCTGTCTTCGTCGCTGGCGGCATCGGCCGCGGCGAGGCCATCGCGTCCTATCTTCGCATGGGGGCGGCGGGCGCGCAGCTCGGCACCCGCTTCGCCGCCGCTGCCGAAAGCATTGCCCATCCCAGATTCAAGCACGCCTTTATCCACGCCCGTGCCCGGGACGCCCAACCCACCGTCCAGCTCGATCCTAACTTTCCCGTCATCCCGGTCCGTGCCCTCCAGAACGCCGCCACCGGCCGCTTCCAGCAGCATCAGGCCGACATGGTCCGCCGCGTCGCTGCCGGCGAGCTGTCGCGCGAAGAGGCTCAGCTCGCCGTCGAGCACTTCTGGGCCGGCGCCCTCCGCCGCGCCGTCATCGAGGGCGATGTCGAGCATGGCTCCCTGATGGCCGGCCAGTCCGTCGGCATGGTCACCCACGAACAACCCATCGCCGAGATCATCGACGAATTGATCGACCAGGCCCGCCGCGCGCTGGATGACGGCCCCGCCGTCAACGCTCCTGCCGCCAGCGCCCCCGCCGCCAACGTCCGCTTCACGGCCCCGGGCTAGGTGTCCGGCACCCGACGCCTGCTCGCCCGGCTTCGCGCCATGATGGCCGGCGGGACCGGCAACAGTGCCGCGATGCTTGCTGAGCTCACGCAGCTCGTCGCCGCCGAGTTGGTTGCCGAGGTCTGCACAGTCTACGCCATGCGCCCGGGCGACATGCTCGAACTCTCTGCCACCTTCGGCCTCAACCCCGAGGCAGTCGGCCGCACCCGCCTTCGCGTCGGCGAGGGCATCGTCGGCCTGGTAGCGGCCACGGGCCAGATCCAGAACCTCCCCGACGCCCAGAACCACCCCCAATTCGCCTACCGCCCGGAAACCGGGGAGGAGCCGTACGCCTCCCTGCTCGCTGTCCCCGTCCGCCGGGCCGGCCGCACCCTCGGCGTCGTCGCCGTCCAGAATCGCGCCGCCCGCAACTATGCCGAGGACGAGTGCGAGGTCCTCGAGACCGTCGCCATGCTTCTGGCCGAGCTCCTCGCCGGCGCCGGCGCGACCGACGGGGCGGAGCAGGGCGTCGTCGCCACCTTGCCGCGCCGCTTCCCCGCCAACGCCCTTGCTCCCGGCATTGCCATCGGCCCCGTCGTCCTGCACGGCATGGGCGCGCCGCTTCGCCGCCTCCTCGCCGAGAACCCGGCCCTTGAACTCAAGCGCCTCACCGCCGCCGCCGCCACCATGCGCCAGTCCCTCGAGGACCTTATCGAGACCAGCATGCCGGACAGCGACGCTTCCCGCGCCGTCCTCGAAGCCACCCGCTTGGTTGCGGCCGATGGAGGGTGGATGCGCCGGGTCAAGGAAGCCGTGGGCACGGGCCTGTCGGCCGAAGCGGCTGTTCACCGCGTCACCAACGAAGTCCGCGACCGCATGCGCCGCATCGCCGATCCCTACCTGCGCGAACGCCTGGCGGACCTCGAGGACCTCGCCGGCCGCCTGCTGGCGGCCCTGGACGGCGGCGAAGGCGTCACCATCCCCCGCGGCGCCATCCTGTTCGCCCGCCGCCTCGGCCCCGCCCAGCTTCTCGAATGGCACGCTCGCGGCATCGGCGGCGTCATGATCGAGGAAGGCAGCACCGCCGGCCACGCTGCCATCCTTGCCCGCGCGCTCGGTTTGCCCGCCATCGGCGGTGCCCGCGGCGCGCTCGACGCGGTCGAGGAGGGGGATACCGCGGTGCTCGACGCCGATGAGGGGCAGCTCATCATCCGTCCCGGCCAGGAGGTCCGCACCGCCTACGACCGCGCGCTGGCGACCCGCCACAAGCTCGAGCAAGGCTTCGCGGCCACCCGCGACCTCCCGGCCCAAACTGCCGACGGTGTGAAGCTCACTCTCATGCTCAACGTCGGCCTCGGGCTGGAAGTGGAACAGCTCGACACCACCGGCGCCGCCGGTATCGGCCTGTTCCGCACCGAAATCGCGATGCTCGCCCGGGGCGCCATCGCCGACGTTCCCGACCAGGCCGCCATTTACGCCCGTGTTCTCGACGCCGCCGGGGATCGGCCGGTGCGGTTCCGCACGTTGGATCTCGGCGGCGACAAGCTGCTGCCCGACGCGCCTCCGCAGGAGGAGGAGAACCCGGCGATGGGCTGGCGCTCGCTGCGGATCGGCCTCGACCGTCCGGTCATGCTCCGCCGCCAGCTCCGCGCATTGCTGCTCGCCGCCGGGGGGCGACCGCTCAGCGTCATGTTTCCCATGGTCTCCACCGTCGCGGAGTTCCGCGCCGCCCGCTCCCTGTTGCTGGCCGAGGCCGCCCGTGTCCGACCCGGCAGCCCGGCGCTGCAGATCGGCACCATGATCGAAGTCCCATCCCTCCTGTTCCAGCTTCCGGAGCTGATGAAGGACGCCGACTTCGTCTCCATCGGCTCCAACGACCTCATGCAATTCCTGTTTGCCGCCGACCGCGGCACCCCCGCCTTGGCCAACCGCTACGACATGCTCAGCGCCCCCGCCCTCGACGCCCTGTCCAGCATCGAGCGCGCCGCCACCCAGGCCGGCGTCGAGGTCTCCGTCTGCGGCGAACACGCGTCGCGGCCCCTGGAAGCGCTGGTGCTTGCTGCCATCGGCATCACGACCCTGTCCATGCCCGCGGCCAGCCTGCTGCGGATCAAGGCCATGATGGCCAGCGTCGATCTGGCCGAGCTGCGCGGCCTTCTGGCCGCGCTGCGCCGCAACGACCATGGTGCCGCAAGCCTGCGCGAGCCCATTGCCACCTGGGCGCGGGAACATGGGCATGTCGGGTAGACAACTGCCGACATCGTGCCGAGCCGCCGAGCGCAGATCATCGTCTGTTCGCTGTGGGTGGAGCACCCAACCGACTCCGCCCCGTTGGCAAGTCAAGCCATTCCGCGCTACACCCCACCTAGTCTTTGAGGTGCAGCGTGCTGCAGGATCGCAAGCCCAGGTTCCAGGAAGCGTCGGAAATGATGTCCGCCGCCGATGATAACCCAGACGCCCCGCTGCTGGGCGCGTCGCGGGTCGGCGCCGAGTTGCGCGCCGCGCGCCAACGCCTCGGTTGGTCCCTGCCGGACGTCGCTGCCACGCTTCGTATTCGGCTGCCCTACCTCGAAGCCATCGAGGATGGCCGGCTCGCCGACCTTCCCGGGAACGCCTACGCCGTGGGTTTCCTGCGCAGCTACTCGACATTCCTCGGCCTCGACGCCGCCGAAGTCGCGCGCCGTTTCCGCGCCGAAGCCTCCGAGGTCAACCGCAAGCCCGAGCTTGCCTTTCCCGCCCCGGTGCCCGAGCGGGGCGTGCCTGCAGGGGCCGTCGTGCTGTTGGGCGTCATCATCGCCGCCGGGGCGTACGCCACCTGGTACAAGTATTCCGGCGACACGCCAGGTGCCGCCCTCGTCATCCCCGCGGTGCCTGAGCGGCTTGCTCCTCTGGCCGCAGCGCCCCCGTCCAACCCGTCGCCGCAGATCGCCTCCATCCTGCCGCTCCCCGGCAACAGCGGTGGCCCTTCTGCCCCGTTTGTCGTCCCGCCGCCGTTGCCGGCCCCGGTGCAAGGTCCTGTCTCCGTCACGCCGCCGCCGCTGGCCATACCGGCGCCTGATGCGAGCCGCGTCGTTCTGCGCGTAAAATCCGACGCCTACATCCAGGTGCGCGAGAAGCAGGGCCAAGTTCTTTTGAATCGTGTCATGCGCGGCGGCGAAACCTGGCCTGTCCCGAAAGGCCAGCAACTCCTGCTCACCACCGGCAATGCCGGCGGGACCGAACTGCTGC
Source organism: Rhodospirillales bacterium (assembly GCA_043748985.1). Classification (GTDB taxonomy): domain Bacteria; phylum Pseudomonadota; class Alphaproteobacteria; order Acetobacterales; family Acetobacteraceae; genus JBBROS01. The sequence goes on along the minus strand of JAYVEG010000154.1, from coordinate 3,491 downwards.
TGGACGGTGCCGCCATGCCGAGTCTGGGTGCGGTAGGCGCGGTTCGCCGCGACGTTCCGCTCGACCCCGACGCTATCAAGTCCGCCGCTGCGCTCCGGCCAGCCCCACCACCGCCGCCCACCCCCCAATAGCGTCCCAATCGACACCGCCGCGTCGCACGCGGTAGAAGCCGCTGACGCCCGGACCTATAATCAGTCCGGTCAACCGGGAATCCGCTCATGAGCTACCGCCCCTACCAGCAGATCGAACGCCGCCGCTCGCGTCAGATCCACGTCGGCGCCGTACCCGTCGGGGGCGATGCCCCCGTCACGGTCCAGACCATGACGAACACCCTTACCACCGACATTCCCGGCACGATCGCGCAGATCAAGCGCGCCGAGGAGGCCGGGGTCGACATTGTCCGCGTATCGTGTCCGGACCAGGAAAGCGCACTGGCGCTGAAGCACATCGTCCCCGCGGTCGGTGTGCCGATCGTTGCGGACATCCACTTCCATTACAAGCGCGCCATTGAGGCCGCCCAGAGTGGCGCTGCCTGCCTTCGCATCAATCCTGGCAACATCGGCAGCGCCGAACGTGTGCGCGAGGTGGTGAAGGCCGCGAAGGACCATAACTGTTCCATGCGCATCGGCGTCAACGCAGGCTCCCTCGACCGGCATCTGCTGGAGAAGTATGGTGAGCCCAATCCCGAGGCCCTGGTCGAGAGCGCCCTAGAACACGCCAAGATCCTTCAGGACCACGATTTCCACGAGTTCAAGATTTCCGTTAAGGCGTCGGACGTGTTCATGGCCGTTGCCGCCTACCAGCAGCTCGCCGAGCAGTGTGACCACCCGTTGCACATCGGCATTACCGAAGCCGGCTCGAAGCGCGCCGGCACGGTGAAGTCCTCGATCGGCCTCGGCAGCCTGCTGTGGGCCGGCGTCGGCGACACCATGCGCGTCTCGCTGTCGGCCGAACCCGAGGAAGAGGTCCTGGTTGGCTGGGACATCCTGAAGTCGCTCGGCATCCGCCACCGCGGCGTCAAGATCATTTCGTGCCCGTCCTGCGCCCGGCAGGGCTTCAACGTGATCGATACGGTCAGCAAGCTCGAGGACCGGCTCGCCCATATCAAGACCCCGCTGACGCTCAGCATCATCGGCTGCGTCGTTAACGGCCCCGGCGAGGCGTTGATGACCGATATCGGCGTCACCGGCGGCGGAAACGGCCGCCACATGGTCTATGCCGCTGGCAAGACCGACCACACGATCGACAGCGGCGACATGATCGAGCGCATCATCGGCCTGGTCGAGAAGAAGGCCGCTGCCCTGGAGGCCGAAAAAGAAGCCACCAAAGTCGCCGCCGAGTAACCGTAGGGCGGATGCAATCCGCCACACCGATGGAAACCAAATTGGCCGACCTGCAACCCGTTCGCGGCACCCGAGACCTCATCGGCGAAGACCACCGCCGTCACGCCCACGTCATCGACACCGCACGCCGCGTAACTTCGGTCTATGGCTTCGACGAATGGGCCACCCCCATCTTCGAGGACACCAGGGTGTTCGCCCGCACCTTGGGCGAAACGTCGGACGTCGTCACGAAGGAGATGTACACCTTCCAGGACCGCGGCGGCGACAGCGTTACCCTGCGGCCGGAGAACACCGCTGGCGTGTGCCGGGCTCTCGTTAGCAACGGCTTGACCCAATCCCTGCCGCAGAAGGTCTTCTACGCCGGTCCCATGTTTCGCTACGAGCGCCCGCAGAAAGGCCGCTACCGACAGTTCCACCAGATCGGCGCCGAGCTGATCGGACCGGCCGAACCGCTGGCCGATGCCGAGGTGATCGCCATGGGCTGGGCCATCCTGGGCGCCCTCGGCATCGCAGGGGCCGTCACGCTGGAGTTGAACACGCTCGGCGACGCGCCCAGCCGTATCGCCTACCGTGCCGCCCTGGTGGACTACTTCACTGTCCATGGCGAAGCCCTGTCCGAGGAAAGCCGGCACCGGCTGGAGCACAATCCGCTCCGCATCCTCGACAGCAAGGACCTCGGTGACAAGGCGCTCGTCGCCGACGCACCCACCATCGCACCGTCGCTCACGCTCGAGGCCGCAGCGTTCTACGATGGGCTGCGCCGCCACCTGGACCAGTTTGGCGTCCCATTTATCGAGAACCCCCGCATCGTCCGCGGCCTCGACTACTACAACCACACCGCCTTCGAGTTCGTGACCACCGAGTTGGGCGCGCAAGGCACCGTCATGGGCGGCGGCCGCTACGACGGTCTTGTCCAGCAGATGGGCGGCCCCAGCGTTCCTGCTGTCGGTTGGGCGGCTGGGGTCGAGCGCCTCGCCATGCTCTTGGCCGAGACCCCGGCCGTCCCGCAGGGGGTCGCCATCATCCCCATGGGCGAGTCCGAGGAGGGCGCGGCCCTGTTCGCGTTGCAATCACTCCGCGCTGTTGGCATCCGCGCCGAAATCGCCTACCGCGGCAACATGAAGCGCCGCATGGAGCGCGCCAACAAGATCGCCGCCCGCGCCGCGATCATCATCGGCAGCGAGGAGCTGGCCCGCGGCGTGGCGCAGGTCAAAGACCTTAGTAGCGGTACGCAGGTTGAGGTTCCGCTGACCAGTTTGGCGACCCATCTCGCATGAGCGGATCGCTGGATTACAAGCTCGATCGCATCGTAGGCCGCGCCGCCGAACTCCGCAGCCTGCTCAGCGAAGGCTCCGGCGACAGTTTCGCGAAACTCAGCAAGGAGCTGTCGGACCTGGAGCCTATCGTCGTCCGTATCGGCGATCTCCGCGATGCCGAGAAAGCCGCTGCCGACGCGCAGGCGATGCTTGCCGACCCGGAGATGAAGGACCTGGCGGAGGCCGAACTCTACGAGCTGAAGGAAAAACTGCCTGCGCTCGAACTCGAAATCCGCCTTGCGTTGCTTCCGAAGGACGAGGCTGATGCCCGCAGCGCGATCCTGGAAGTCCGGCCTGCCGCTGGTGGCGACGAAGCCGGGTTGTTTGCTGCCGAGTTGTTTGCCATGTATCAAAAATATGCGGCGCTGAAGGGCTGGCGTACCGAGATACTGGAATACGATGCGACCGAACTTGGCGGCATCAAGCAGGCCGTGGCAGAAATTACTGGCCGCAACGTCTTCGCCCGTTTCAAATATGAATCCGGTGTCCACCGTGTCCAGCGCGTTCCCACCACAGAAAGCCAGGGCCGCATCCACACCAGCACGGTGACTGTCGCCGTCCTGCCGGAGGCCGAGGAAGTGGACGTGGAGATCAACACCGAAGACCTCCGCATCGATGTGTACCGTGCATCCGGTGCCGGCGGCCAGCATGTTAACAAGACCGAATCCGCCGTTCGCATCACACACCTTCCCACCGGGATCGTGGTGGCGATGCAGGAGGAGCGTAGCCAGCACAAGAACCGCGCCAAGGCCATGAAGATCCTGCGGTCGCGCATGTACGACGCACAGCGCAGCAGCGTTGACGCCACCCGTGCTGCGGACCGCAAGAGCCA
>JAYVEG010000153.1:0-12864 GCA_043748985.1 Rhodospirillales bacterium | reverse complement strand
ACTGGGAGGCGAATATCGATCTCACGGATTTCGTGCCGGGGCTCGATCTGTATGACCGGGACTGGCCGATCTGGACGTATGCGGAGATCGTGCCGCCGGCGAAGTTCGTGCATGACGAGGACGCGATCCATGGGCGTGCCGGGCCGGCGCGGCGAGGCCAGGCGGTCAGTTCGCTGGTGTCGGGCGGATGCATCGTGAGTGGCAGCAGCATCAAGCGGTCGCTGCTGTTCACGGGGGTGCACACGCATTCGTATACATCGATCGAGGGGGCGGTGGTGCTGCCGTATGCTGACATCGGACGGAATGCGCGGCTGTCGAACGTGGTGATCGACCGGGGAGTACGCATTCCAGAGGGGCTGGTGGTGGGGGAGGATGCGGCGTTGGACGCGGCGCGGTTCCGGCGGACGGACCGGGGTGTGTGCCTGATCACGCAACCGATGATCGACGCGCTGGAACGGTAGGCTCGTGTTGAAGGAGGATGTGCGCTGAAAGTCCTGGCTGTCGCGTCCGAGGCCTATCCGCTGATCAAGACCGGGGGACTGGCCGATGTCACCGGGGCGTTGCCGGGAGCGTTGGCGGTGCTGGGGGTGGAGGTGCGGACGTTGCTGCCGGGCTATCGGGCAGTGTTGGCCGCCCTGCCCCGCACTCGGACGCTGCATACGTTCGACGACCTGTTCGGCGGGCCGGCGCGTCTTCGGGGTGGCAAAGCGGGGGGGCTGGACGTGCTGGTGCTGGACGCGCCGCATCTGTTCGACCGGGACGGTGGGCCATACAGCGGGCCGGATGGGGAATGGACGGATAATCCGCAACGGTTTGCGGCGCTGGGGCGGGCGGGGGCGGCGGTGGCGCGTGGGGCATTGGGCGCTTGGCAGCCGGAGCTTGTGCATTCGCATGACTGGCAGGCCGGGTGGACGCAGGCGTATCTCGCCTATGACGGGCTGCCGCACATGCCTTCGGTGTTCACGGTGCACAATTTGGCGTTCCAGGGATGGTGCCCGGCGGACATGCTCGGGGTGCTCGGGTTGCCGCCGGAGAGTTTCCATGTGGAGGGGGTGGAGTTCTATGGCGGCATCAGCCCACTGAAGGCCGGGCTGCGGCTGGCGGACGCGATTACGACGGTCTCGCCGACCTATGCGGACGAGATCACGCGGCCGGCCGAAGGGCAGGGGCTGGACGGGCTGTTGCGGACGCGGTTCGCCGATCTGGTGGGGATCGTGAACGGGATCGACACGTCGGAGTGGGACCCGGCGAAGGATCGTTTTCTGCCGGCACGGTTCAGCGGGCCGGCCGTGCGGCGGCGGGGGCGAAACAAGGCCGCGCTGCAACAGCAACTGGGGCTCGACCTGGAACCTGGGACCCTTCTGTTCGGAATCGTCAGCCGGCTGACGGGGCAGAAGGGGATCGACCTGGTGCTGGCCACGCTGCCGGACCTGCTTGCGGCAGGGGCGCAGCTGGCGGTGGTGGGAAGCGGTGAGCGGGGACTGGAGGAGGCGATGCTTGCGGCATCGGCGCAGCATCCCGGTCGGGTTGGCGTTCATGTCGGCTATGACGAGTCGCTGGCGCGGCTGATCCAGGCGGGGAGCGACGCGATCCTGGTGCCGTCGCGGTTCGAGCCGTGCGGCCTCGTGCAGCTGTGTGCGCTGCGTTACGGGGCGATTCCGGTGGTTTCGCGGGTGGGGGGGTTGGCGGACACGGTGGTTGACGCGAATCCGGCGGCGCTGGCGGCGGGCGTGGCGACGGGGGTGCAGTTCCTCCCGGTGGATGCAGCGGGATTGGGGTATGCGGTTCGTCGAACAGCGGCACTTTGGAGCGATCAGACAGCCTGGCTGCGGCTTCAGCGCAACGCCATGCGTGCCGAGGTGGGCTGGTCCGCGGCAGCCGATGTCTATTCACGACTTTTTAACACGATTCTAGGGAACCAAAATGCACAGAAGGGCGTATAAGAATGTGCGTCCGGGCTTTAGTCCCCCCCGATTGGCCCGGGCGTTGTAAGCGGCGCGGCCTGAGCGTCACCCCCCCCGACAGCTCGGCCGCGCCCTTACTCTTCTCCTGCCCCGCTCCACGCGCCACACTCCGGGTCAAATGACTCGAGGTGGCGTTGTGCATGTTGGTATCGTGGGTGCGGCGGGGCGGATGGGCCGTCTGCTGATCGAAGAGGCCCGGGCTGCCGGGCACGTGGTGTCGGGAGGGATCGTGCGGGCGGACGATGTAGCGCCGGCGGACGTGGTGATTTTCCCCAATCTGGCGGCGCTTGCAGGCGCATCGGATGTTGTTGTGGAGTTTACGGTTGCGGCGGTGGCGCAGGCTCATGCGGTGGTGATGGCGGAGTCTCGGGCGGCCTGGGTTCTGGGCACGACGGGGCTTTCAGCCGACGATGAGGCTGCCGTGGAGCGGGCAGCGGCGCGCGTTCCGGTGGTCTATGCGGCCAATTTCTCGCCGGGGGTGACGATTCTTCTCGAACTGGCGCAGCGAATGGGATTGGCGTTTCCGGGCGAATCGTATGATGCCGAGATCATGGAGATGCATCACCGGCAGAAGATCGATGCGCCGTCGGGCACCGCGGTCGCCATCGGGCGGGCAGTGGCGGCGGGGCGAGGGGTGGAACTGGCCGACGTAACCGAGAGCGGGCGCGACGGACACACCGGGGCGCGGGTAACCGGGGCAATCGGCTTCGCGGCGCTGCGAGGCGGCCAGGTTGTGGGCGAGCACACGCTGCTGTTCGCCAGCGGCAGCGAGCATATCGCGTTGACGCATCGTGCCTTCGATCGTCGGGTATTCGCGAGCGGCGCGATCCGGGCGGCGGGGTGGGTAAATGGCCGCGGGGCTGGGCTTTATTCAATGGCGGATGTGATGGCTTAGAGCGATATCTTTGCAGGCTGAATTCAACCTGAAACGACGTTCCGAATCCGTCGTAAAGACCTGGATCCTGATTGCTTCAACTTGCAGCAATCAGGATCTAGGGCGCGCGAGGCGGGTTCCACCGTTCTGTCTTCGGCCGTTCTGTCTTCGGCCGTTCTGTCATCGGCCCCTCTGTCATAGGCCGTTCTGTCATCGGGTTGACCCAGTGCGTTGTTTCGGCCAAACCGCTCCCGCCATTCCTGGCTGCCCCGGCGCTCGGCCGGTGCGGCGGACCGATCGTGCAGGATAGCGCGACGCCGCGTCTCCAATTCATCGATACGCGACAAGAGGAGAAATCCATGCGCGACAAGGGCGAGTACCTGTTTACTTCCGAGTCGGTTTCGGAAGGTCACCCCGACAAGGTTGCGGACCGCATCAGCGACACCGTGCTGGATGCATTCCTGACGGCCGACCCGCATAGCCGGGTGGGCTGCGAAACGCTGGTGACTACCAACCGCGTGGTGATTGCGGGTGAAACCCGTGGGCCTGCGAGCGTCACGCCGGAATTGCTGGAACATCTGGCGCGCGAGGCGATCAAGGATATCGGCTACGACCAGTCCGGGTTCACATACAAGGACGCGACTCGGATCGAGTGCCTGCTGCATGCGCAGAGCGCCGATATCGCAGTGGGCGTCGACAGCGCCGGGAACAAGGACGAGGGCGCGGGCGACCAGGGCATCATGTTCGGGTTCGCCTGCAACGAGACAGAGGCGCTGATGCCGGCGCCGCTGCACTATGCGCACAAGGTGCTCAAGCGGATGAGCGACCTGCGCAAGGCCGGCGATGCCAAGGCCGCGGGGCTGCTGCCCGATGCCAAGAGCCAGATCACCGTGCGCTACATGGACGGCAAGCCGGTCGGCGCCGATGCGGTCGTCGTGTCCACCCAGCACGAGGAGGGCATGAGCCACGAGGATATCGAGTCGAAGGTTCGGCCGATCGTGGAGGAGACGCTGCCGCAGGGGTGGGTGACGGCACAGACCAAGTTCCACATTAACCCGACCGGTATCTTCGTCATCGGCGGGCCGGATGGAGACGCCGGGCTGACGGGTCGGAAGATCATCGTCGACACGTATGGCGGCGCGTCTCCGCACGGCGGGGGGGCGTTCAGCGGTAAGGACCCGACGAAGGTGGACCGGAGTGCGGCCTATGCTTGCCGGTATCTGGCGAAGAACGTCGTGGCGGCCGGACTTGCGGACCGCTGCACGATCCAGATCAGCTATGCGATCGGCGTTTCGTATCCGCTGAGCGTGTATGTGGATTTCGAGGGCACGGGGCATGACACGGACGAGGTGAAGCTGGAGCGGGTCCTGCAGGAGCTGATGAAGCTGAGCCCGCGCGGGATCCGCGAGCACCTGAACATGAACCGGCCTATCTATGTCCCGAGCTCGGCGTATGGGCATTTCGGCCGTGAGCCGGACGAGGCGCTGGGAACGTTCACGTGGGAGAAGACGGACCTCGTCCCGGCTTTGAAGAGCGCGTTCAACCGGTAGGCCCGGATCCCTGGCAGGGTGGCGGATTGCATGAGCAACCCGCCACCCGCGTCATGAGTAGGGTGGGTTGCGTTGACGACCCACCATGAGGACGATCCCTGCGTGACACCGACGATCAAGCCCCCGGCCGACCGGCTCTATGGGCGCGTCCACGGGCATACGCTGCGGCCAAAGCAGCAGCGCTTGCTGGATATAACCTTGCCGCGGCTGCTCGTGGCGCTCGATCGCGCGGGTGATCCCGCGGCGTTGTTCGACGTGCGGCCGGAGCGGCTGGCGGTGGAGGTGGGGTTCGGCGGCGGCGAGCATGCGTTGGCGCAGGCGGCGGCGGACCCGGGCCTTGGGTTGATCGCTTGCGAGGTGTTCGTGACCGGCTTGTGCTCGCTGCTGTCCCGGCTGGTGGGGGAGCGTGAAGACGAGGCTGCAACGGCGCTGCCGGGCAATCTGCGGCTTTGGGACGACGATGCACGGACGCTGTTGCGTGCGTTGCCTCCAGCTTGCCTCGATACTGTCTTCCTGATGTTCCCGGACCCCTGGCCGAAGGCCCGGCATGCCAAGCGGCGCTTCGTGCATCCGGGCCAGGTGGCGCTGGTGGCGCGAGTGTTGAAGCCGGGCGGGGTGTGGCGGGTGGCGAGCGACGATCCGACATATCAGACCTGGGTAGGGGATGTGATGGCGGGGCAGGTTCTGTTCGACGCCCCCTGCCCTGCCCGCTCGCGCCCAGAGGGCTGGCCCCCCACTCGGTATGAGGCGAAGGCGCTGCAAGCGGGGCGGACGCCGCTCTATTGGAGTTTCAGGCGAACGGGCACACCCTGTCCCGAGATGGGTGGGGGAGACATATCAGCATGGACGGCATTGCCGTAGCGCAGGGGGGGGCGGCCGGAGGACGGGCGGACGAAAGTCGTGCGCTGACCGGCCTGCGCGGGGTTGGCGCGTTCCTGGTGATGCTGCACCACTTCCATCATTACCTGGCGCTGGATCTGCATGTCACGATGCTCTCCGGTCTGTTGCGGAAGGGATATCTGGGCGTCGATCTGTTCTTCGTGCTGAGCGGGTTCCTGATGGCCATGGTATACGGGCCCTGGTTCGCGACCTCGTTTGAGACGCCCCACCGGACCTCATTGGGGCAGCACCTGCGCGCGACCGTCGTATTCCTCATGCGGCGGGTCGCTCGGGTTTGGCCGTTGCACGCCGTCATCATCGGGCTGCTCGTGGCGGAGTGGATGATCGCGGGGCAGCCGGTGTCGCTGCGGCTGGTGGCGGCCAACCTGGGCATGATCCAGGCCTGGGGGATCAGTGCGGAGATCAACCCGCCGGCCTGGTCGATCAGCACGGAGATCGCCGCATATCTGCTGTTCCCGCTGCTGGCGCCGGTCGTGCTGCGGTGGCGATGGGGCGTAGTGCTGGGGGTGGCGGCTGCCGTCATGGCGATAGCGCTGTGCATGAGGTTTGCGCCACCGGTGGGCCCGATGCGGCGGGGCTGGATGGACATCTATTTCAATTACAGCGCCCTGCCCCTGCTGCGGTGCCTGGCGGGTTTTGTCGTGGGGATGGTGGCCTGGCGGTTGGGGCATGCCGGCGCCGTGCGTCGGGTGGTGGCAACGCTGTGGACGGGTCCGACGGCGCTGCTGCTCATGATCGTCCTGATGCTGGGGCGGGTGAACGATCTGCTGATCTATCCCTTGCTGCCGATCATCGTGCTGGGCTTCCATTTCGGCCGCGGCCGTTTATGGGCTGCGTTTACACGCGGACCGATCTATCGGGTGGGGGTGCTGTCGTATGCGATCTACCTGGTGCATGTCGTGCTGTTGCTGCACTTTCCGCTCAACTGGGCGCCGCTGGGGGTCGAGCTGATTGCCTATCTCGCAACGGTCGCGGTTGCCGCGGAGGCGGGGCATTGGCTGGTGGAGCAGCCAGGGCGACGGCTGATCCGGCGGTGGGGGGAAGCAATTCTGGCTTTGGCCTGGCCGGGCGCGCTCTTGCAGCGGGGGCCGGGTTATCCTATCTAGCGTCCATCCATTCTCTTAGATACTGATCGGGGGTGGCCTTCACGGGCCGCCTTTTTTGTTTTGGACAACTCAATGGCGAAAGCCGACCGACACGACGCCCTGACCGATGAAGCGAGCCACTCCGGCCTCGAGGGGCGAATCGCAACCGCGATCACCCCGACGATCGAGGAGCTGGGATACGAGTTGGTGCGTGTGCTGGTGCTGGGGCGGGAACGGCCGACGGTGCAGGTGATGGCGGACAGGGCCGATGGGGCGCAGATTTCGGTGGAGGATTGCGAGCGGATCACGCACGCCGTCTCGGCCGTCCTGGACGTGGACGATCCCCTGCCGGGTGCGTGGAACCTGGAGGTCAGCAGCGCGGGGATCGACCGGCCGCTGACGCGGGTAAAGGATTGGGTGCGTTTCGCCGGGCACCAAGCCCGTGCGGAGATGGTCGCACCCGTGGATGGGCGGCGGCGATTTACCGGCGTGATCGTCGGTGCCGATGCCACTGCGGCCCGGCTGCGAGTTGAGGACGGTACCGAGGTGACCTTGCCGCTGGCGGATCTGCGCCGGGCAAAGCTGTTGTTGACCGATGAACTGATTGCCGCGACGGCAACTTCCACACCAACCAAGACGAACTAGGAGCGCCTTCGATGGATACCTCCGTTTCCCGCCCCGAACTGCTGCTGGTGGCCGATGCCGTGGCGCGGGAGAAGTCGATCGAGCGTGAGGATGTGCTGGAAGCCATGGAGCAGGCGATCCAGAAGGCCGGCAAGGCAAAGTACGGCCACGAGAAGGACATCCGCGCGACGATCGACCGCAAGACCGGCGATGTGCGACTGACGCGCTGGACCGAGGCGGTTGAGGTCGTCGAGAACGACGAAACCCAGATCCCGGTGCACATCGCGAAGAAATTCCAGCCGGATATCGAGATCGGCGGCCACATCGTGGATCCGTTGCCGCCTATCGACTTCGGGCGGATTGCGGCGCAGACGGCGAAGCAGGTGATCGTCCAGCGGGTGCGCGAGTACGAACGCAAGAAGCAATACGACGAGTTCAAGGACCGCGTGGGCGAGATCATCAACGGCGTGGTGAAACGCACCGAGTACGGCAACCTGATGGTGGAGCTGGGCAAAGCCGAGGCGCTGCTGCGCCGGGACGAGCTTATCCCGCGCGAGAGTTTCCGGAACGGCGACCGGGTGCGCGCCTACATCTACGACGTGCGCGAAGAGCTTCGTGGCCCGCAGATCTTCCTGAGCCGTACGCATCCGGCGTTCCTCGCGAAGCTGTTCGCACAGGAGGTGCCCGAAATCTACGACGGGATCATCGAGATCAAGGCCGTAGCCCGCGACCCCGGCAGCCGGGCGAAGATGGCGGTGATCAGCCGCGACCAGTCGATCGATCCCGTGGGCGCCTGTGTGGGTATGCGCGGCAGCCGCGTGCAGGCTGTCGTGCAGGAACTGCAGGGCGAAAAGATCGACATCATCCCCTGGCCCAGCCAGCACGCGACCTTCGTGGTGAACGCTCTGGCGCCAGCCGAAGTCACGAAGGTGGTAATGGACGAAGAGGCCGGTCGGGTCGAGGTCGTGGTGCCGGACGAGCAGCTGAGCCTGGCGATCGGACGCCGCGGCCAGAACGTGCGGCTGGCAAGCCAGTTGACCCGATGGGACATCGACATCCTAACGGAGGCCGAAGAGAGCGAGCGGCGACAGGAGGAGTTCCGGCGTCGGACCGGCCTGTTCGTCGAGGCGCTGGACGTCGACGACGTGATCGCCGGCCTGCTGGTGACGGAAGGCTTCACCACCGTCGAGGAGCTGGCCTATGTGCCACCGGATGAGTTGGCCGAGATCGAGGGCTTCGACGAAAGCGTGGCGGACGAGTTGATCCGGCGCGCCCAGGCCTTCCTGGACCGGCGTGATAGCGAGCTGACGGAAAAGCGGGTGGCGCTTGGTGTTACCGACGAGGTGGCGTCCATCGAGGTGCTGAGCCCGGCGATGCTGGTGGCCCTGGGCGAGAAGGGTGTGAAGACGCTCGACGACCTCGCGGACTTGGCTTCGGACGAGCTTCTGGAGATCGTGGGCACCGATGGGATCGACGAGGCGGTCGCCAACGAGGTGATCATGGCGGCGCGGGCACATTGGTTCGACGAGGAGCCGGCCGAGGCCGCTGACGAGGTCGCGCTCGGTGCGGAGACAGCCGACGCAAAGGCAGGCGAGGAGGCGCATCACGACCAGCCTCCAGCCTGACGCTGACGCGCCTGATCCTGGTTCGCAGGTGGGTGGGCAGCAGGTCGGCGAAGGTCCGACCCCGCTCCACCCAATCTCCGGCCTTTCCTTGGACGAGGTGGATGAGGACGAGGCGGAAACGGGGCCGCTGCGGCGTTGTGCGGTAACCCGGACGCGGGACTATCGGGCGAAGATGATCCGGTTCGTGGTGGCGCCGGACCGGACGGTGGTGCCCGACCTGGCTGCAAAGCTGCCCGGACGGGGAATCTGGTTGAGCGCGCGGCGAGATGTGGTAGAAACCGCCTGTACCCGGGGCGCATTCGCCAGGGCTGCGAAAGGCTCCGTTACGGTGCCGAGCGATCTGGCCAGCCGCGTGGAGTCCGGGCTGACCCGGCGAGTGACCGAGCTTCTTGGGCTGACGCGGCGTGCCGGCCAGGCGGTCTGTGGATTCCAGAAGGCGCGCGAGCGACTGCAGGCCGGGCGGGCAGCACTGGTGGTTCAGGCGTGGGATGGCAGTGCGGAGGAACGGGCGCGGTTCCTGAGTGGCGTGAAGGACATGCCGGTGGTCGCACCACTGCCGGCGGCAGCGCTGGGCGCGGTTTTCGGCCGCGACCATGTAGTGCATGTCGTCATTGCGCCCGGCCGTTTGGCCGAGGCTTTGACGATCGAGGCGGAGCGGTTGGCCGGCATTGCCGGGCGGCGCGCGGAACAGGATAACCAGCCGTCCGGCGATGCCGGGCCGCTGGTGGGATGATGGGACAGGCGGGTCGATGAGCGATAGTAAAGATCAGGACGCGGCTAAGGGACGGCTCTCGTTGCGCCCGGCCGGGCGTGCGGAAGTGGGCCGGACCGTGGATGCCGGGTCCGTGCGGCAGAGCTTCAGCCATGGCCGTTCGAAGGTCGTGCAGGTGGAGGTGCGCAAGAAGCGTGCCCCCGTGGTGACGCCGCCGCCTGCGCCAGTGACAGTGACTCCGGCGTTGCAGCCGGGTCGGCCGCAGCAGCCGCCGCGTTCGGCACCGCCGCAGCGTGGCCTGACGGCAGCCGAAATCGCTGTGCGGCAGCGGGTGCTGGCCGAGCAGCAGAAGGACGCAGCCAAGCGCGAGGCCGAGAGGCGCGAGCAGGAGAAGATCTCGATCCTGTCGGCCGCCGAGGAAGCGCGGCGCCGGGATGAGGAGGCTCGCAAGGCCGCCGAAGAGGAAGCCCGTCGGGCCGCGCAAGCGCTTGCGCAGCAGAACGCCGAGCGTATTGCGCTGGAAGCCGCCGCCCGAGAGGTTGAGGCCAACCAGGGACAGCCCCCTACCCCGGCCATGCCGGGCCGGAACGCGTCGCCCGCAGCACCGCCGACTGTGGCGCGTGCCCCCGGCCTGCCGCCGGTGCGTCAGGCCGATGGCAGCGTGAAACCCGCCGCACCGGGCGCACCGCGCGAGACTTTGAGCCTGAAGCCGGTCCGGCCCGAGGACGAGGAGGCGCCGCGGCGTCGCCCTGGCGTGGTCGTGCCCGGCCGCAAGCCCGGTCCCGCTGTGGTCAAGAAGGCCGGCGACGGACGCCGGGCCGGACGGATCGACGTACTGGCAGCGATTGAAGGCGATGACGACAAAAGTCGCAGCCTGGCGAGCGTGCGCCGGCAGCGGGAGCGGGAGCGTCGCCAACAGGAGCTGGAGGCGCTGCGCAGCGACCAGGTGAAAGTGGTACGCGACGTCGTGCTGCCGGAGACGATCACCGTGCAGGATCTGGCCAACCGCATGGCCGCCCGGATGCCCGACGTGATCAAGGCGTTGATGCGCATGGGCGTCATGGCGTCGCCGGTGCAGTCGATCGACGCCGATACCGCCGAGCTGGTGGTGCAGGAGTTCGGACACCGGGTTCGCCGGGTGGCCGAGGACGACGTGGAGATCGGCATCGACGGCGAGGTGGACGTCGATACCGAGTTGCTGCCGCGCCCGCCGGTCGTGACCATCATGGGCCACGTGGACCATGGCAAGACGAGCCTGCTGGACGCGCTGCGTAGTACCGATGTCGCGGCGAGCGAGGCCGGTGGCATCACGCAGCATATCGGCGCCTATACCGTGCAGACGAAGGCGGGCAACAAGATCACCTTCATCGATACGCCGGGCCATGAGGCATTCACGGCGATGCGCAGCCGTGGCGCATCAGTCACCGATATCGTGGTTCTGGTAGTGGCGTCAGACGACGGCGTAATGCCGCAGACGATCGAGGCGATCCGGCATGCGAAGGCGGCGAATGCGCCGATCATCGTGGCCATCAACAAGATGGACAAGCCGGATGCGAATCCGGGGCGGGTGCGGCAAGAGCTGCTGAGCCACGAGATTGTCGTCGAGGAGATGGGCGGCGATACGCAGGACGTGGAGGTTTCGGCGACCAAGCGAACCGGGCTGGAGGCGCTGGAGGAGGCGATCATGCTGCAGGCCGAAATCCTGGACCTGCGCGCCAATCCAAACCGTGCGGCCGAGGGTAGCGTGATCGAGAGCCGGCTGGATCGCGGCCGGGGCCCTGTGGCCACCGTGCTGATCCAGAAGGGCACACTGCACCAGGGCGACATCGTCGTGGCCGGCGCCGAGTGGGGCCGGGTTCGGGCGATGCTCGACGACAAGGCGAAGCAGATCAAGGTCGCGGGGCCTTCGGTTCCCGTGGAAATCCTGGGGCTGAGCAGTGCGCCTGCTGCGGGCGAGCCTTTCGTCATGGTCGAGAACGAGCAGCAGGCACGCGAGATCAGCGAGTTCCGGCAGCGCAAGCTGCGGGACCGGGCTGCCGGCGTGGCGACGGCGGCACGTGGCACGCTGGACGAGATGCTGGCGCGGATCGTTGCAGGCGAGCAGAAGGAGGTGGCACTGCTGGTGAAGGCAGACGTCCAGGGCTCGGCCGAGGCGATCCAGGTGACGGTGGCAAAGCTGGCGCATGAAGAAGTGCGAGTGCGGGTGCTGCTGTCCGCGGTCGGGCAGATCACCGAAAGCGACGTGCAGCTGGCGAAGGCCAGCTCGGGCGTGATCATCGCATTCAATGTGCGTGCGACGACGCAGGCGCGGGAGCTGGCGACGCGGGATGGCGTCGATATCCGCTACTACTCCATCATCTACGACGTCGCCGACGACGTGGAGAAGATGGTCCGCGGCAAGGTGGCACCGAAGGCGCGCGAGCGGTTCCTGGGCTACGCCGAGATCCGCAAGGTGTTCGACATCACGAAGACCGGCAAGGTCGCGGGCTGCATGATCACCGAGGGCCTGGTGAAGCGCGGCTGCGGCGTGCGGCTGCTCCGCGACGGCGTGGTGATCCACTCGGGCGAACTCAGCCAGTTGAAGCGCTTCAAGGAGGACGTGCGGGAAGTGGCGCGTGGGTATGAGTGCGGCCTGAGCTTCGCGGGCTACAACGATCTGCGCGAGGGCGACATGGTCGAGTGCTTCGAGGTGGAGATGGTCCCTGGCTAAGGACCCACGCTCCGCCACGCGCGAGAAGAAACCGAAACCTAAGCCGAAGCCGCGATCCAAGCCGGCTTCGGCGAAGGCCCCCACACAGCGGCAGTTGCGCGTCGGCGAGGAGATCCGGCACGTGCTGTCCACCATCTTCCTGCGGGGCGAGTTCCGCCATCCGGACTTGGTGGGCGAACACGTGACGGTTACGGAGGTCCGCGTCAGTCCGGATTTGCGCAACGCCACGGCCTTCGTGGCACGGCTTGGGCGCCCGGATGTCGAAGCGCTGCTGCCGGCCTTAAAGCTGGCTGCCGTATTCCTGCGCGGCCAGGTGGCACAGGAGATGCGTCTGCGGGTCGCACCGAATCTGTCGTTCCAGCCGGACACCTCCCTTGAATACGCGGTGCACATCAACACGCTGATGCAGGCGCCCGAGGTGGCACGGGATCTGGCCTCAAAGGCCGAGGAGAGCGACCCTATCGAGTAACGTTATTGCCCGATATTGTTTCGCATCAGCAATAGGTCTTGCTGCGTTGCTCTCAGAAAACAACACCAGAAGATCGTTGTTCGAACCGTGTCACTCTGTAGCCATGCCGATAGCGTCCCAGAGACAAATACAGGGAACGTCATCTTCGCAACCAATACGCCTCTCGGAACCACCGGCACCTTCGCGTGGTGTCGTTCAACTGGTCGTTGGGACGGGTGCCTGTAGCCAGCGACGACGTGGTCATCACCGGCGCGTCAACCGGGTTCCTCTCCGTCACCATCGCAGCGATAGACCCAGCTTATGCTATCGCGTCTCTGACCGAGACGACGACCAACACCTCACGAGGCGGTT
>JAYVEG010000152.1:0-32063 GCA_043748985.1 Rhodospirillales bacterium | reverse complement strand
CGACGATGGCGTAGATGGCTGCCAGGAGGAGGTCCAGGAAGCGGTCCTGCGTTGCGGGCGGGGTGGCATTCGTCATGGTCTGATAGGACCATATTCCTTGCCTTAAGTCAAGCGATTTTGGCGTGTCCTATGGAGCCAGGCGAAGGAGGGCGTCGTTGGTGGCACGCGGAGAGAGGCCGAAGGGGAGCAGCCAGCCGCGGCCGGTGGCGCGAAGGCGCTCGGCGGGGGCGCCGATGTCGAAGACGAAGGCGGGGAGCCCGGCCTCCCACACTCGGGTGAGGGCGAAGCACCAGGTTTCCGGCCAGACGGAGGGGATGAAGGCGGCCTGGGCGCGCTGGGCGCGGATCAGGGGGATGGCATCGCGGTCGTCGTATTCGCCGGTGATGAAGACGGGGCCGGCGGCCAGCAGGCGTTCGTCGTCGGAGGTGTAGCCGACGACGACGAAGTCCAGGGGGAGGTTGCGGGCGGCGGCGTCGCGGGCGCAGGCGAGGAGGAGGTCGTAGCCTTTCTCGGTGCCGATGGCGCCGACGATGGCGATGCGGAGGCGGTCCTGCCTTGGCCAGGCGAGCGGGCCGGGCAGCTGGGAGTCGTTGTCCCAGGGCTCGACGCTGATTTTAGCGGGGGTGGCGGTGCCGGGGAAGTGGCGGGCGATGCGGGCGGCGGTGTCGGCGGAGGGGACGACGATGCGGGAAGCGGCGCCGAGTTCGGCAGCGGAACGGGCGAGCAGCTCGGGGATTGCGGGGTCGTCCTCCAACAGGCTGCCGAGGTCGGCGATGCAGGCTTCACAGCCTGCGATGTCGGGCTCGCCGCAATAGCGGCGCTCGGTGCTGACCAGGGCGATGCGGGGGCAGAAGCGGGCGTAGTCGTGAACGATGCTGACGGCTTCGGCCTTCAGCAGGGCGGCGAGCCCGGCGATGGCGTGGTGGTGGCCGAGCAGGTGGTGGAGTTCGACGGTGCGGGGGCGATCCGGGCGGAGGAATTTCGCGAGTGCGGAAAGGCAGTCGGGCATGGGGAAGACGAGGTTCGGGGTGGCCGGGCCGCCGGAATGCTCGATCCGGACGGCGTTGGCGCCGCCGGGGAGGCGGTGGGGGCGGACGATGATGGGGCGGAGGCCTCGGGCCTCTGCGGCGGCGAGGCGTTCGGTGACGACGCGATCGACGCCGCCGCCGCCGGCGTGTGTGATGGCGATAAAGGCGCCGGTTCGGGAGCGGTATTCGGCCCAGCGGAGGCTGTCGATGCGAGCGCGGGCGGGGCGAAGGGGGTCGGCGATCAGGTGGCGCTGGACGAGGGCGTCGTAGCCGGGGTGCAGGCGGTTGAGGATGGCGGTATTGCGCGCGATGAGATGGGTGCGGGCGGGACCGAAGGAGGTTGCGCCGAGGTGGGCGACGAAGACGTCGAGGGCGGCGACGTTGCGCCATCCGTTATGACGGGCGCGGAGGCAGAGGTCGTTCTCCTCGCCATAGCCCTGGGCGAACAGATCCTCGCGCAGGAGGCCGACCTGGTCGAGGCAGTCGCGGCGGAGATAGAGGCAGAAGCCGACGCCGACGGGGATTTCGATGCGCGCGCCGGGGTTGGCCTTCTGTGCCAGGGCATCGAGTGCGATGGTTTCGGCGAGGTCGGGGATGGCGTTGGGGGCGCCGGGGTCGGGGTAGCCGAGGATGGTGCCGTCGTTGGTGAAGGGGGTGACGGTGCCGATGTCTGGGGCGGCGTAGGCGGCGGCACGAAGGCGGTCGAGCCAGCCGGGCGGGACGAGGGTGTCGCTGTTGAGGAGTACGGCGTCGCGGCCTGGTGAGGCGCGTAGCCCGGCGTTGGCGGCGGCGGGGAAGCCGACGTTCTCGGCGAGGCGGATGAGGGTGATGCGGCGGGTAGCGGCGAACTTGTCCAGAGCCGCGGCCAGCGTGCGGTCGGGGGAGGCATCGTCGACCACGATCAGGCGGGCGGTGCAAGGGAGGCTGGCAAGGACGGAGTCGAGGCATGCCAGGGTCTCGGTGGCGCCACGGTAGACGGGGACGATGACGTCAACGGGTGCCGGGGAATTGGCGTTGGGGGATCGGGCGGCGGCAGGCTGGAGAGAGGCGGAGGTCTCGGCCCAGATGGCAGTGAAGCGCGAGTTCGGGCGGGTGAGGAGCGCGGGGCTGATCGGGCTGCCGAGGAGGTGGCGGCCGTCGGAGCCGGTGATGGCGAGGGGCTCGCCGAGGGTCTGGGTGTCGGCGGGGGACAGGATGAACCGGCGCGGGCGCGCGAAGGGGCGATCGAGGTGGAGGTCCTCCATGGGATCGGTGAGCAGGATGGTGCGGGCGCCGTTCGGGCCGCTGATGTGGAGGGTGGGGTCGAGGTCGGGGTTCGTGGGCTGCCAGGCCCAGCCGAGGAGGTCGCCGTCGGGTCCGGCTGCGACGAAGCCGTCGAGGGTTGCGAAAGGGCGGAGCGGGATGGGACTGCCGAGCATTGGCCCGTTCGGTCCGAGGATTTCGATGTGGTCGGCGGTGCGCCAGGTTTTCGGGAGGATGCGGGCGGTGGGCTTGAGGGGTTTGCCGTCGATGCGGATGGCGGTCGGGGTGCGGCTGGCGTGGATGGTGCCGTCTGGGCGGAGCGCGCACCAGCCGGCCGGGCCGGCGACGGCCTCGGCGAGGGTGCGGAGCGTGGGGGTCAGGACGCTGGCGCGGATGAGCGCGGCGGTGGCGGCGCGGGCTGCTTCGAGTTCGACGAGCTTGTAGAGGCTGGTGGCCAGGCCGGCCCAGACCTCGGCGACGTTGTGGCGGTCGGCGAGGGTCCGGAAGAGGGCGGCGGCGGGGCGGTATTCGTTGGCGTCGAGCAGCGCGCTGGCGAGTGCTGCGGTGATGAGTTCGTCCCTGGGCAGCAGGCGGTGGGCGCGTTCCAGCCAGCGCCTGCGGCTGGCGGGGGTTGTGGCGGCCTGGGCCCGGCGCCAGTCGCGCTGTGCCAGTTCGTTGAGGAGGTCCTTGCGGGTCTGCAGGCGTCTGCGTTCGGCGCGGGCTTCGACGTCGGAGAGGAGGGCGTTGCTCATGGGGTTTGTTGGCCGGCTCCTGCGTTTAGACCCTCACTCAACCCCCTTTGCCCGAGGGCGGGGGTTTTCAGACGGCAGGCTGTAGGTTGCCTTGGACGAGGGCTTGGGCTGCCTGGGCCTGCAGGGCGGCGTCGAGCATGGCGATTTCCTGGGTGGCTTCGGCGATACCGGCCTTCTTGGCGCCTTCGAGGAGGGCGCGGCCGCGGGGGATGTCGTGGGTGCCGGCGAGGTTGCGGACGAGGTAGCGGCCGAGCATGAGCATGGCGAAGGGATGGCCCTTGTTGGCGGCCTTCTCGAACCATTGCTGGGCGGCGGCGCGGTCCGTGGGGATGTCGTGTCCGCCGCCGAGCAGGGCGCCCATGGCGAACTGGGCGCCGGTGTGATCACGCTCGGCGGCGCGTTGGAACATCACCTGGGCGCCGGCGTGGTCGCGGGGGCCGCCGCGGCCGTTGACCATCATTTCGGCGAGGGCGACCTGGGCGTCGATCATGCCGGTTTCGGCGGCGCGCTGGATCCAGTGGCGCCCTTCGATGGGGTTGGCGTCGACGCCCCTGCCCTCGGCCAGCATGCGGCCGTACCAGAACTGGGCGTTGACGACGCCGTCGGCGGCGCGGCGAAGCCATTCGGCGGCGAGTCGTTCGTCGCGTTCGATGCCGACGCCTTCGGCGAGGCAGACGCCGAAGTTGAAGGCCGCGACGAGGTCACCGCGGCTTGCGGCTTCTTCGAACCATTGGCGGGTGCGGATGCGGTCTTCCTCGGAGCCGGCGCCCTTCAGGACGAGTTGGGCGAGGCTGCCGCGGGATTCGGCGTCGCCGCGCTCGGCGGAGATGCGGAACCATTTGGCGGCTTCATCGGGGTTGCGCGCGAGGCCGGCGCCGGTGAGATAGAGCATGGCGAGAGCACGGGCGGCCATGGCGTGGCCTTCCTCGGCGGCCCGGGTGTACCAGTTCGCGGCTTCGGCGTAGTTGGGGGGGAGGTCGCCGCCGCCGCGGGCGTAGATGTCGCCGACCATGGCGGCGGCCTCGGGGTCTCCGGCGAGGGCGGCGCGGCGGAGCCAGCTTTCGCCCTTGACGAGGTCCTTGTCGACGCCGCGGCCGTCCATGAGGGCGAGGCCCCATCGTGACATTCCCTGTCGGACGCCGAGGGTTGCTGCGCGTTCATAGAGTTTTGCTGCGGCCACCGGGTCGCGTTCGATGCCCGAGCCGGCGTCGACCATCGTGGCGAGGAGATAGACGCCGATGGGCAGGTTGGCTTCCGCGGCCTTGGTCATTTCGACGGCGGCGGCGGCGCGGTCGGCGTCGGTCTTGGCGTCGCGGAGAAGGGCGAGGGAGAGGCCCATGGAGCCCTGGGGGCATTTGGCCGCGGCGGATTTCGCGTACCACTCGCGGGCCTTCGGGAGGTCGCGCAGCGTGTCCGGGCCGGAGGTGAGGAGGTAGCCCACGAGGGCCTGGGCGTCGGCGGATCCGGCCTCCGCGGCGGGGAGGCCCCAGCGATAGGCGCGGTCGAAGTCGGGTTCCATCTTGCCGTCGTCGGCGAATACGGAGGTGGTGGTGCCGGGTTTGGAGGCGCCGGTGAGATAGAGGGCGGCGAGGATGGCCTGGGCGTCGATATCGCCGGCCTCGGCCGCGCGGAGCAGCCATTGCATGGCGGTCGTGCGGCTGGCGGGCACGCCGCGGCCTTCGAGATAGGCCTTGCCGATCCAGTACTGGGCGCGGCGGTCGCCTTTGCGGGCGGCGTTGGCGAGGGTCGGGAAGGCGTCGGCGAGCTTACCGGTTTCGGCGGCGGCGAAGGCGAGGCGACGGGCGCGTGCCGGGAGGAGCGCGCGCTGGATGCGGGCGATCAGGCTTGGCATGCGGGGGCCTGGGTGGTGGGTTTCGGGCTTTTGGTAAGAACCCTCACCCAACCCTTTTTGGCAGGCGGGAGAGGGCTTTTGGGGATGTTCATGGTTCGCGCATTCCGTCCATGGCGACGGGGAGGACGCGGGAGAGGAGGTAGGAGAGCGGGGTGCGCTTGCCGACCTTGATGTCGGTTGTGACGGGCATGCCGGGTCCGGGGCGGAAGCCTGGGGGGGTATCGTGGAGCTTTATATCATTGAGGCTGATGCGGGCGCGGAAGAAGGCGGGGCCTGTGGGCATGCTGGGCTGCTGGACGCCGCGCTGCTTTTCGTCGGGGTTTCCGGTGATGCTGTCGGGGCTGACGACGCGGACGGTGCCGTCGGCGCCGCCGTATTGTGTGAAGGGGAAGGCGTCGAACTTGACCGTGGCGAGGTTGCCGGGGTGGACGAAGCCGGCGTCCTGGCCCTGGACGTAGATCTCGACCTCGAGCGGAGCGTCGACGGGGGTCAGGGTCATTAGCTGCTCGCCGGATTGCAGGACGGAGCCGACGGAGACCTTGGCGACATTCTGGACGACCTCGTCCTGGTCGGCGCGGATTTCGACGAGTTGGCGGCGGCGGACGGCCTTGGCGAGGTTCTCCTTGGCGTCGCTGAGCTTGCGGCCGGAGTCGGTCAGGTCCTGGTTGACCTGGCTGCGCCAGTTCTGGTCGTAGCCGTCGCGTTCGGCGACCATTGCCTGCAAGTCGCTGGCGCCCTGGGTGGCCTGGGCGCGGGCCCCGGCGAGGCCGCGCTCGACCTCGAGGCGGCTGTCCTGGGCGGCCAGGCGGTTGAGCTGGCTGCCCCAGCCGAGCTTTTCGAGTTCACTGCGCTTGGCCTCGACGTCGCGGGCGAGTTCGAGTCGGTCGGTGTAGACCTTCACGTCGGACATGGCGCGTTGGATCTGCGACTGCAGGCTGGCGATCTTCTGGTTGTAGCCTTCCATCTTGAAGGTGCGCTCGGAGCGGCGCTGGGCGGCGATGGCTGCCTGGAGCAGGGCCATGGCGGTGGGCTGTGCGGCGGTGTAGGCGCGGTTGTTCGTCTCGGCGGTGAGGCGGTCGACCTCGGCTTGCAGGCTTTCGACCTGGGCCTGCAGGGCGCCCGCGTCGGCGGTGGCGAAGGTGGGGTCGAGGCGGGCGAGGAGATCGCCCTTCTTGACGACCTGGCCTTCCTGCACGTCGATGCTGCGGACGATCGCTGTCTCGAGCGGCTGGACGACGGTGGTCGGATTGAGGGCGACGACCTTGCCGCTTGCTGTGACGACCTTGTCGATCGGGATCAGGGCGGATGCGGCGAAGCAGGCGGCGACGAGGGAGACCACCACGTAGATGGTGCCGCGGGCGCCGGGCATGACGGGCGCGACTGTGAGGGCGGCGGTGGGGGAATGGAATTCGAGCAGCGATGGCAAGGCGGCTGCCTCGCTTCGCTTGGCGGCGCGGCTTTCTTTCCGGATCGTAAGTGCGCCCATCGATGGCCTCCGTTCATAAGCGGAACCGGGCGTCCTGCCCGGTTCCCCGACGTGCTTGGTGCGGCCGGCAGGGCGCCGGCCGCGGGAAACGTTCAGTTACCCAACGATTCAGTCGCCTTGGGCGGAGACCGGAACGAGGGACGTGGGCCGGGCGCCCTGATCCATATGGCGGTTCTGCTGTGCCCAGAGGGACTTGTAGATGGTGCAGCGCTCGAGCAGGATCCGGTGCGGCGCCATGTCGACGATGGTGCCCTTGTCCATCACGAGGATCTGGTCGCAGTCGAGCAGCGACGACAGGCGGTGGGAGACGATGACCATCGTGCGGCCCTTGCCGAGGCGGGTGAGGTTCGCGTTGACGAGGGCCTCGCTTTCGGGGTCGAGGGCGCTGGTGGCCTCGTCGAGGATCATGAGCTTGGGATCGACGATGACGGCGCGGGCGATGGCGAGGCGCTGGCGCTGGCCGCCGGAGAGGTTGGCGGAGCCTTCCTCGATGAAGGTGTCGTAGCCGCCGGGCAGACGTTCGATGAACTCCTCGGCGCCGGCCAGGCGGGCGGCGCGGATGACGTCGTCGAGTGTGAGGCCAGGGCGGTTCGCTGTGATGTTGTCGCGGACGGTGCCGCGGAACAGGAAGTTGTCCTGCAGCACGACGCCGTAGCTTTTGCGGAGGTGGATCAGGTTGATCTCGCGCAGTTCGACGCCGTCGATCTTGAGGAAGCCGGTGTATTCGCGGTTTATGCCCTGGAGCAGCCGGGTTAGCGTCGATTTGCCGGAGCCGCTGCGGCCGACCACGCCGAGCATGGTGCCGGCGGGGATGTCGACGTTGACCTTGTCGAGCGCGGGCAGCTTCGAGCCGGGATAGGTGAAGGACAGGTCCTCGAACGTGACCTGGCCCAGGATCTTGGTGCGGATGCCGTTCTGCATCGCGGATGTTTCAGTCGGATTGTTCAGGACGGAGCCGACCTGGCCGATGGAGGCGCGGACATCCTCGAAATCCTCGATGAGGCGGGCGAGACCGACGAGCGGCTGGCTGACGCGCGAACCGAGCATCATGAAGGCGACGAGGCCGCCGATGGCGACGCCGGTCTGGTCCTGGAGGGCGATGTAGGCGCCGACCATGATGACGCCGCGCTGGATGAACGACTCGATGGGGACGATGATGGTCTGCGGCCAGTTGGAAAGTCGGCCGGCCTGGAGCTTGAGTTCGCCGGCGGTTGCGACGCGCTCGTCCCATTCGGCACGGCGCTGGGGTTCGAGGGCGAGGGACTTCACGGTGCGGATGCCGTGCACGGTTTCGACAAGGGTGGTGCCCTTCATCGACTCGGCTACGACCTGCTTGCCGATGATCCGGCGCAGGGCGGGCAGGAAGGCGAGGATGATGCAGGCGATGAGGGCGGCGCAGATGAGCACCATCCAGGCGAGCGTCGGTTCCATCCAGAACAGGATTGGGAGGAGGAAGACGAGGGTGAACATATCGAGGAAGGTGCCCATCAGCTTCCCGGTCAGGAACTCACGGATTTTCCAGATCTGGGACAGGCGATAGTTGGTCTGTCCGGCCGGGTTCTTCTCGAAGAAGTCGAGCGGGAGACCGAGCAGGCGGTTGAACATGTGGATGTTGAGTTTGGCATCGACCCGGGTCGAGACGACCTGGGTGATTTCGCGCCGGGCGAAGCCGAGAAACATCTCGTAGAAGGTGGTGATCGCGAGGATGACGGCGAGCAGCACGAGGGTTGAGATGCTGTGATGGGTGACGACCCGGTCGACGACGGTCATGACGAGCAGCGGCGGGATGATGGTTAGCGCGCTGAGTGTGATCGAGCCGATGCAGATGTCGCGCATCGACCGCTTTTCGAGCAACACGAGGCTCATCAGCCAGCCGAGGGTGAAGGGCTTGTCGGCCTCGGCCACGCCGCGCAGCGCGCGGATGAGGATGACGTCGCCGGACCAGAGCTCTCCCATGCGCAGCTCATCGACGGCGACGGGTTCGGAGTGGATGTCGGCGGCAGGGTCGCGCAGCCAAATAAGGTTGCGGGCGGCGTCCGCGCCGACCATGAGGGCGGCGGAGCCGTCGTTCAAGAGGATGACGACGGGTGGTGGCGGGTTGGAGGCGCCCTGGAGCTTGAACAGGGAGCGCCAGCGGATCCGGTCCGCCTTGGCATAGAGGCCGGAGTCGCGGGCCCAATTGGCGAGGGCGGCCGGGGATGGAATATCCTCGCCCACCATCGCGCGGAAGTCGGCGGGGCGCATGTCAACGCCGTGATGGCGGGCGGCGGCCGAGACGGCGAGCAAACGCACGTCGGCGGCGGCGGCGCCGTCGATCGTGCTGGGGTCGAGCAGGGCTGCGAGAGCGGCTTCGTTCCCGGGAGAGATTTCGCCCTGACTGCTGTGATCCACTGGCTAGTCCTTTATCAACGGGTCTCTGTGGGGTTTTGGTGGCCTGGAACCCGCGTTGGGGCATCGGATAATCGCAATAGGCGGAGACATGGTCGCTGCCCTGCGCAAAGTCGACAGAATGCGACACGTATAGCATGAGGTTGAATGCGGTTGGCTGAAAAAGAAGTTAACAAAGTCTGCGTTTACCGTCGGATGGCGGGTTTTGCACCAATTTAGTGTGGGGCGGCGACGGTTGGATGGCTGGTATGCTGTCTGGCGGGTGGGTTGGATGGCGGGTGCTTGCCCGGCTGGGGGGTGGGTTCTAAGAACGCTGGATGGACATCCGTGCTGCCGAACAGGCCGACATTCCCGAGATCCAGGCGATCTATGCGCATCACGTGCTGCATGGGGCCGGCACGTTCGAGGAGACGCCGCCGAGTGTCGAGGACATGACGGGTCGGTTTCGGGCGATCACGGAGCGGGGTTGGGCGTATATCGTGGCGACCGATGCGACGGGGGTCGTGGGGTATGCGTATTTCACGCAGGTGCGAGAGCGTTCGGCGTATCGGTTCAGTGCCGAGGACAGCATCTATGTGCGCGACGACGTGCGGGGCCAGGGTGTGGGGAAGGCGCTGGTGGAGCGGCTGTTGCTGGAGGCGGACCGGGCCGGGTTCCGGCAGATGTTCGCGGTGATCGGCGACAGCGAGAACGTGGGCTCGATCGGGGTGCATGCGTCGCTTGGGTTTCAGCGGGTGGGCGTATTGCGGGCGTGCGGGTTCAAGTTCGGGCGTTGGGTGGACGCGGTTTATATGCAGCGTTCGCTGGGTCGGGGGGATGGGGATAGTCCGGCGTAGGCGTCAGGCGAGCCGGTAGCGGGCGGAGGCTAGGGGGTCTGTTGCGAGGGCGGCGCGGATAGCGGCCTCGGAGGTGGGGGTTACGGCGGCCAGGACGGATTTGAAGGCTGGGCCCGGGGTGGTGGCGCGGTCGCGGAATAGGGCTGCGAGGGCGAGGGCGGCGGCGGTGCGGGGCAGGCAGCAGGCGCAGTCGATGGGGTGTGTGGTGGAGGGGACGGGTTCGAAGGTGGCGGATGGAGGTTGGGGTGGCGGTTGCGTGTCCGTGAGGACGGCTTCGTGGGGGGTGCGGGAGGCCAGGGGGGCGAAGCGGAGGGGGATGCGGGCGTCGATGAACATGGGGGCTCCGTTTGGGGGCCGGGTCGTTTGGGATTGCGGTTTGGGCTTGCGGCTTCAACCTTACTCGACCGTCTTCCAGGGGAAATGGCCTTCGGTGTAGTTGGACATAAGGATAAGTTTATGTCATGTGCAAGAAGATGGAACCTCTCCTTGCTGCGTTGCGGGCGTGCGCTGAACCGACCCGGCTGCGGCTGCTGGCGCTTGCGGCCCGGGGGGCGTTCTGTGTTGTCGAGCTGACGGAGATTTTGGGGCAGTCGCAGCCTCGGTTGTCGCGGCATTTGAAGTTGTTGTGCGATGCTGGGGTGTTGGAGCGGGTGCGGGAGGGGGCGAACGTCTGGTTCGGGTTGCCGCCGGAGTCTGGGTTGGTCCAGGAGATTTTGGCGCGGGTGCCGGAGGAGGACCCGGTGCTGGCGGCGGATCGCCGGGCGGCGGCGCGGGTGCTGGCGGAACGGGCGCGGGTGGCGAGCGAGAGTTTTCGCCGGGCCGGGGCGGATTGGGACGAGATGCGGGCGCTGGGGTTGCCGGCGGGGGATGTGGAGGCGGCGCTGATCGGGCTGCTGCCGGGTGGGCGGTTGGGACGGGTGCTGGATATCGGGACGGGAACGGGGCGGTTGCTGGAACTGCTGGCGCCCCGGGTGGCTTCGGGGCTGGGGGTGGATGCGAGCCGGGCGATGCTGGCGCTGGCGCGGGCGCGGCTGGCGAAGACGGGTTTTTCGCATGTGTCCGTGCGGCAGGCGGACATGTACCGGCTGCCGTTGGCGCGGGGGTTCGATGTCGTGGTGGTGCAGATGGTGCTGCACTATGCCGAGGACCCGGCGGCGGTGCTGGCGGAGGCGGCGCGGGTATTGTCTCCGGGTGGGGTGTTGCTTGTCGTGGATTTGGCCGCACATGACCGGGAGGCGTTGGGGGATCGGCTGGCGCATCGCTGGCCGGGGTTCTCGGACGACAGGATGCATGAGTTGTTTGCGGGGGCCGGGGTGAAACCCGGGGTGCCCGCAAGCGTGGGTGGGGCGTTGGAGGTCCGGCTGTGGCCGGCGGTGATGCCTCCCCTGCCCTTCCCGGTGGTTTCAGACTTGATCGAACAGGACGCATGATGACCCGACCGCATCTTCTCCAGGCTCTACAGGACCGCGTGCTGCTGTGTGACGGCGGCATGGGCAGCCGTGTGCAGGCGCTGACGTTGGATATCGAGCGCGATTACTGGAACCAGGAGAACTGCACGGAGGTATTGAACCTGTCGCGGCCGGATCTGGTGCGGGAGATCCATCGTGGATATTTCGAGGCCGGTGCGGACATGGTCGAGACGAACACCTTCGGCGGCAGCACGATCACGCTGGCGGAGTTCGATCTGGAGGACAGGGCGTTCGAGATCAACAAGATCGCGGGCGAGTTGGCGCGGGAGGCGGCGGAGACGTTCAGCGACGGGCGGCACCGGTACGTGCTGGGGTCGATCGGGCCGGGGACGAAGCTGCCGACGCTGGGGAACATTGCGTACGACCCGTTGGAGGCGGCCATTGCGGTGCAGTGCCGCGGGCTGATCGCGGGCGGGGTCGATGCGATCCTGATCGAGACGTGCCAGGATACGCTGCAGATCAAGGCGGCGGTGAATGCGGCGAAGCTGGCACGCAAGGAAGCGGGGACGGACACACCGATTTTCGTACAGGTCACGGTAGAGACGACGGGCACCTTGCTGGTCGGTCCTGATATTGCGGCGGCGGCGACCGTCATCCATGCGTTGGATGTGCCGTTGATCGGGTTGAACTGTGCGACGGGGCCGCAGGAGATGGCGGAGCATGTGCGGTGGCTGGCAGCGAACTGGCCGGGGTTGATTTCCATTCAGCCGAACGCCGGGTTGCCGGAGTTGGTGGATGGGAAGACGCATTATCCGTTGGATCCGGCGCAGATGGCGTCGTGGATCGAGCGGTTCGTGACCGAGGACGGGCTGAATTTGGTGGGCGGGTGCTGCGGGACGTCCACGCCGCATATCGCGGCGTTGGACCAGATGCTGCGGCGGATCGCCAAGGCCGGGAACGATCGGCCGGTGCCGGTGGTGCGCAAGCCCGTATGGGTGCCGAGTGTGGCGAGCCTTTATGGGCAGACGGCGTTGCGGCAGGAGAACAGCTACTTTTCCATTGGTGAGCGGTGCAATGCCAATGGGTCGAGGAAGTGGCGGGAGTTGCAGGAGAAGGGCGACTGGGACGGCTGCGTCGCGGTGGCGCGGGAGCAGGTCGCGGAGGGGTCTAACAGCCTTGATGTGTGCACCGCGTTTGTCGGGCGGGACGAAGTGTATGAGATGAACGAGGTTATCATGCGGTTCACGAACAGCGTGAACGCGCCGCTGGTGATCGACAGCACCGAGACGAACGTGATCGAGGCGGCGCTGAAGCTGCATGGCGGCAAGCCGATCATCAACTCGATCAACTTCGAGGATGGCGAGCAGGCGGCAGCGGACCGGCTGATCCTGGCGAAGAAGTTCGGGGCGGCGGTGATCGCGCTGACGATCGACGAAGAGGGGATGTGCAAGACACCGGAGAGCAAGCTGGCGGTGGCGCGGCGGCTGGTCGAGTTCGCGTGCGACAAGCATGGGCTGGCGCAGTCGGACCTGCTGATCGATCCGCTGACGTTCACGGTGGCGACGGGCAACGAGGATGATCGCAAGCTGGGGCAGTGGACGCTGGAGGGGATCAGGCTGATCCGCGACGCGTTCCCGGACATTCAGATCATCCTCGGGCTTTCGAACATCTCGTTCGGGTTGAATACGGCGGCGCGGGCGGTGCTGAACTCGGTTTTCCTCGATCTCGCGGTTAAGGCGGGGATGTCGGGGGCGATCGTGCATGTGAGCAAGATCAGGCCGTTGCATTTGATTCCGGCCGAGGAGGTGAAGGTCGTCGAGGACCTGATCTTCGACCGTCGGAGCGAGGGCTATGACCCGCTGCGGAAGCTGCTGGAGATGTTCGCCGAGCGGAAGGCGGCCGATGCGGTGAAGAAGGTGCGGTCGGAGACGGTCGAGGGTCGGTTGAAGGACCGGATCGTCGACGGGGATCGCAAGGGGCTGGGGGACGAGCTGGACGAGGCGATGAAGTCGCATGCGCCGCTGGCGATCATCAACGACATCCTGCTGGATGGCATGAAGGTGGTGGGCGAGCTGTTCGGGGCGGGGAAGATGCAGCTGCCGTTCGTGCTTCAGTCGGCCGAGACGATGAAGGCTGCAGTCGCGCACCTGGAGCCGCACATGGAGCGGATCGAGGGGCAGGAGAAGGGTACGATCGTGCTGGCGACCGTGAAGGGCGACGTGCACGACATCGGCAAGAACCTGGTCGATATCATCCTGACGAATAACGGGTACCGGGTGGTGAACCTGGGGATCAAGGTGACGCTGGCGGACATGGTGACGGCGGCCAAGAAGCACCGTGCGCACGCCATCGGCATGTCGGGGCTGCTGGTGAAGTCGACCGTGGTGATGCGGGAGAACCTGGAGGAGATGAGCCGGCAGGGGTTGGATATCCCGGTGATGCTGGGCGGTGCGGCGCTGACGCGGAACTATGTCGAGGATGATTGCGTGCAGGCCTATGCCTGTGGGCGCGTGGCATATGCCCGGGATGCGTTCGACGGGCTGTATCTGATGGACCGGGTGACGGGGAACGGGTTCGACGATTATCTGGCGGCGCTGCAGTCGAAGCGGTCGGGCAAGGCTCGGAACACCAAGCGGACGCTTGGGCAGGCGGATGCGAAGGCCTTTGCGCCGGTCGATGTTGTTGCGGTGCAGGCGCGGCGGCGGCGGATGACGCAGGATGTGCCGGTGATGACGCCGCCGTTCTGGGGTCCGCGGGTGATCGAGGCGGCGACGAAGGCGGTGATCCCGTTCCTGAATGAGCGCAGCCTGTACCAGTTCCAGTGGGGGTTCCGGAAGCAGGGCAAGACGCTGGAAGATTTCCTGGGTTGGGCGAAGCAGGAGCTGCGGCCGGTGATGCGGCGGATGCTGGGGATCGTGGAGGAGCAGGATATCCTGAAGCCGCAGGCGATCTATGGGTATTGGAAGGCTGCCGGGCAGGGCAACGAGTTGATCGTGTTCGAGCAGGACGGGACGACGGAGCTGTGCCGGTTCGCGCTGCCGCGGCAGCCGAAGGAGGATGGGGAGTGCATCGCGGACTTCTTCCGCGACGTGGACGAGGCGGAGCGGGACGTGATCGGGCTGCAGGTGGTGACCGTGGGGCAGAAGGCGAGCGACACGGCGCGGGTATGGTTCGAGGAGAACCGTTACCAGGATTACCTGTATCTACACGGGCTTTCCGTGGAGGTCGCGGAGGCGATGGCGGAGTACACGCATAAGCGTATCCGTGCGGAGCTGGGGTTTGCTGGCGAGGATGATCGGGACATGGAGAAGATGCTGGGGCAGAGCTACCGCGGCAGCCGGTATTCGTTCGGGTATCCGGCTTGCCCGAAGCTGGAGGACCAGGAGCCGTTGCTGCGATTGCTGGATGCAGGACGGATCGGGGTGGATTTGTCGGATGAGTGGCAGCTGCATCCGGAGCAGTCGACGTCGGCGATCGTGGTGTTGAACCCTCGGGCGAAGTATTTTTCGGTTTAGAGTAGGTGGGCCGCGCAGCGCGAACGGTTGTCACATTCGGCAGACCGGACGCGCGGCTGGGTTGGCAAGAAAGCTAGAACAAGTTCACACAGAGGACATCTAGAGGAGAAGAAGAACACGAAGAGAGTTCGTCTGGTAATCAGTTTGCTTTTTGATTGTCGAGACGCCCTTTTCTAAGGCGCTGCGCGCGTTGTAGAGCTTGTTGGGTGCGGTAGCCTTGTTTGGATAGGTCGGTTGGAGGGTATGGTAGCGGCATCGTTGGATTATTGCGGTGCGGCGCCCTTACCCGACCCTTGCTCGAGGGAGAGGGCTTTAGGCTGCTGCGGCTGGTTCCGGGTTGGAAGTGGGATGACGTGGCGGGGTGGGCGGGGTAAACGGGCGGCGACCGAGGCGTAGGCTACGCATTGGGGAGCAGGCCAGGTAGTGCAACGTATTCAGCGCATCGCAATCGGGACCATCGTTGTGGGCGTTGTCGTCCTGGCGATGAAGGCGGCGGCCTGGTGGATGACCGGGAGTGCGGCGCTGTATTCGGACGCGCTGGAGAGTGTGGTGAACGTGGTGGCGTCGCTGGTGGCGTCCGGCGCGCTGTGGCTTTCGGCGAAGCCTGCGGATGCGAATCACCCGTATGGGCATGCGAAGGCGGAGTTCTTCTCGGCGGTGATCGAGGGTACGCTGATCATCGCAGCGGCGCTGTCGATCCTGCATCATGCGTGGGCGGTCTGGCGGGAGCCTGCCGTGTTGATCGCGCCGTGGCTGGCGCTGACGCTGACTGCGGTGTCGACGGCGATCAATGCCGGCTGGGCGGTGCTGCTGCTGCGGGTGGGGCGGCGGGAGCGGTCGGCGGCGCTGGTGGCGGACGGGAGGCATCTTTGGTCGGACGTGGTGACGTCGGGCGGGGTGCTGATCGGGGTCGGGCTGGTGCTGGCGACGGGGATCCACCAGATCGACCCGCTGGTGGCGGGTGCTACGGCGGTGCACGTGCTGTGGTCGGGGCTGGGCGTGGTGCGCAGTTCGGTCGGTGGTTTGATGGACGAGGCGCCTGACGGGGCGACGATGGACCGCATCCGGCGTTTGGTGAACGAGCATGCGGCGGGGGCGCTGGAGGCGCATGATTTGCGGACGCGGCATGCCGGGCGGTTCACGTATCTGGAGTTCCATCTGGTCGTGCCGGGCGCGATGCGGGTGGATGAGGCGCACGACATTTGTGATCGCGTGGAGGCGGCGCTGAAGGCCGAGGTGGAGGGCCTGGTGGTGACGATCCATGTGGAGCCGGAGATGAGTGCGAAGCATCAGGGTGTGTTGGTGCTTTGATCATCGAGGGTTGAGTGAGGGGTGTTCGGCTGGGTGATGGGCTTCGCCCATTCCATGAGCGGGGGCGGCGGGGGCGGTGGTGGTTGGCCGCCGCGGCACTGGCGTCGGTGCTGGTGCATGGGGGGGTGATTTGGGTGCTGCTGCCGCATGCCGGCCGGGTTCCGGCGGCGGCGGAGCCGGCGGCGATCGAGGTCGAGTTGGTGGACCAGGCGCCGCAGGTGAAGGGCACGCCGACGGAGGAAGCGAGCGAACCGCCGCCGGTACCGCCGACGCCGGATACGATTATTGCTGAAAAGGGAGCGTTGCCGCCGCCGCCGCCGCCCTCGCGCCTGCCCCGGCCGGCGCCGGCTGGGCCGCCCCGGCAGAGCAGCGTCAATCTGGGCGGTGCGGACGAAGATCTGGAGGGGCTGACGGTCACCGGGCAGAACGTGGTGCCGCCGAGGCCCGATGCGACGGTGAGGAACAAGCCGCCATCTTATCCGGCCGATGCGGTGCGGCGACGGGCGGAGGGGACGGTGGGACTGCTGGTGCACGTCGCCGAGAACGGGGTTCCGTTGGGCGTGGAGGTGACCGAGAGCAGCGGGGATGGGAGCCTGGACCGCTCGGCGCGCGAGGCGGTGGCGCTGTGGCGGTTCCAGCCGGCCCGGCAGCATGGGGCTGCGGTGCCGTTCGACTACGAGTTGAGCATCAGTTTCCGGTTCGGGGACCGGTGAGGGCTCGGGCAACGCATATCGTTGGGGAGATTATGCTTGCGGCCGAGTCCTCACCCCGGCCCTCTTCCAAGGGGAGAGGGAGAAGGCGTTAGCGGACGGTTCCGTAGCTGGGGGCGCCCAGGCCGGGGCAGGAGCAGGGGGTTCCGACCTGGTTCGGTTGGGGCAGGACGCACTGGTAGAAGCCGGCATAGCACTGGCTGCTGAGGACGACGGAGCCCGGTGGGATGGGCCTGGGTGCGGCGACGCAGCCGGCGAGGCAGAGGACGGCGAGGGCGATGGCGAGGCGGACGGGCATGGCACGCTCCTGGTTTTTGGATGGCACCATGCCCAACGGTTTTTCGGGTGGCTAGTTCTTTGCCTTGTCGACCAGGGCGTTCTTGCTGATCCAGGGCATCATGGCGCGGAGCTTGGCGCCGACTTCCTCGATGGGGTGTTCGGCGAGGCGGCGGCGTGTGGCCTTGAAGCTGGGCTGGTTGACCTTGTTTTCGAGCATCCAGTCGCGGGCGAACTTGCCGGTCTGGATGTCGTCGAGCACGCGCTTCATTTCGGCCTTGGTGTCCGAGGTGATGATGCGGGGGCCGGTGACGTATTCGCCGTATTCGGCGGTGTTGGAGATGGAGTAGTTCATGTTGGCGATGCCGCCCTCGTAGATGAGGTCGACGATGAGCTTCACTTCGTGGAGGCATTCGAAGTAGGCCATCTCGGGGGCGTAACCGGCTTCACAGAGGGTTTCGTAGCCGGCCTTGATGAGCTCGACGAGGCCACCGCAGAGGACGACCTGCTCGCCGAACAGGTCGGTTTCGCATTCTTCCTTGAAGGTGGTCTCGATGATGCCGGCGCGGCCGCCGCCGATGGCGCTGGCGTAGGAGAGGGCGATCTCGAGGGCGTTGCCGCTGGGGTTCTGTTCGACGGCGACGAGGCAGGGTACGCCGCCACCGCGCTGATATTCGCTGCGGACGGTGTGGCCGGGGCCTTTGGGGGCGATCATGAAGACGTCGATGTCGGCGCGGGGATCGAGCAGGTTGAAGTGGACGTTGAGGCCGTGGGCGAAGGCCATGGCGGCGCCGGGCTTCATGTTGGCGTGGAGTTTTTCGCGGTAGAGGTCGCCTTGGCCTTCGTCGGGGGTGAGGACCATGATGACGTCGGCCCATTTGGCGGCGTCGGCGGGGTCGATGACCTTGAGGCCGGCGGCTTCGGCCTTGGCGGTGCCCTGGCTGCCGGGGCGGAGGCCGATGACGAGATCGGTCTGTCCGGAGTCCTTGAGGTTGTTGGCGTGGGCGTGGCCCTGGCTGCCGTAGCCGATGATCGCGACCTTCTTGCCCTTGATGAGGTTCACGTCGGCGTCGCGATCGTAATAGACACGCATTGTTCGGGTTCTCGCTTTGGTTGAGTGGGGTCGGTTTAGCGCCGTTGGTGGGAAAGTCTATTGTTCGCGGCTGGGACCCTCACCCCGGCGCTCTCCGAAGGGGAGAGGGGAGCGGGCTACAGCACTTTTGTGCCTCGGGCGATGGCGGCGATTCCGGTTCGGCTGACTTCTTGGAGGCCGATGGGGGCCATGAGCGCGATGAAGGCGTCGAGCTTGTCGGTGGCGCCGGTGAGTTCGAAGACGAAGCTTTCGGTGGTGGCGTCGATGACGCGGGCGCGGAAGGCGTCGGAGAGGCGGAGGGCTTCGGCGCGGTTGGTACCGGTGCCGGTGACCTTGATCATGGCGAGCTCACGGGCGAGGTGGGGGCCGTCCATGGTGAGGTCGGCGACGCGGTGGACGGGGACGAGGCGGTCGAGCTGGGCCTTGATCTGCTCGATGATCATATCCGTGCCGGAGGTGACCACGTTGATCCGGCTGAGCTTTCGGGTGTCGTCGATGGGGGCGACGGTGAGGCTGTCGATGTTGTAGCCGCGGCCGGCGAAGAGGCCGATGACGCGGGCGAGGACGCCGGCTTCGTTTTCGACGAGGACGGAGATGGTCGCCGTCCGCTGCTTCATGTCAGACAAGCATCATCCCCTCGTCGGTGATGGACCGGGTGCGGTCCTGGTGTTCGGGGCCGAGGATCATCTCGTTATGGGCGGCGCCGGAGGGGATCATGGGGAAGCAGTTTTCCTTCTCGTCGACGCAGATGTCGGCGATGACGGGGCGGTTTGTGGCGAGCATCTCGGCGATGACGCCGTCGAGTTCGCCGACGTTTGAGGCGCGGAGGCCGACGCCGTGGAAGGCGTCGGCGAGTTTCACGAAGTCGGGGAGGGCTTCGGAGTAGCTTTCGCTGTAGCGGCTGCCGTGCAGGAGTTCCTGCCACTGGCGGACCATGCCCATGTACTGGTTGTTGATTATGAAGACTTTTACCGGCAGGTGGTATTGGGCGAGGGTCGCCATCTCCTGGATGTTCATCAGGATGCTGGCTTCGCCGGCGATGTCGATGCAGAGCGCGTCGGGGTGGGCGACCTGGACGCCCATGGCGGCCGGGAGTCCGTAGCCCATGGTGCCGAGGCCGCCGGAGGTCATCCAGCGGTTGGGCTTGTCGAAGCGGAAGTGTTGGGCGGCCCACATCTGGTGCTGGCCGACTTCGGTGCTGATGAAGGTGTCGCGGCCGGTGGCGCGGGTCATTTCATAGAGGCGCTGGATGGCGTATTGCGGCTTGATGATGCCCTTTGGGTCCATCGTCTGGCTGAATTTGAGGCTGTCCATGCTGCGCCAGGCGTCGATCTGGCGCCACCATTCGGTGATGGGGAGTTCGCGCAGGCCTTGGGCCTTCCATTCCGCGAGGAGGGCCTGGAGGATTGCGGCGGCGTCGCCGACGATGGGGATGTCGACGGCGACGTTCTTGTTGATGCTGCTGGGGTCGATGTCGGCGTGGATCTTCTTCGAGTTGGGGCTGAAGGCGTTGAGGCGGCCGGTGACGCGGTCGTCGAAGCGGGCGCCGATGTTGAACATGACGTCGCAGCCGTGCATTGCCATGTTGGCTTCGTAGGTGCCGTGCATGCCGAGCATGCCGAGGAAGTTGGGGTCGTTGGAGGGATAGGCGCCGAGGCCCATGAGGGTGGAGGTGCAGGGCATGTTGGTGGTGCGGACGAAGTCGATGAGGGCGGCGCTGGCGGCGTCGCCGGCGTTGATGACGCCGCCGCCGGAGTAGACGATGGGCCGGTTGGCGGTGCGCATCAGGGCGACGGCTTCGCGGATGCGGGCGGGGTCGGGCTGGGTGATGGGGCGGTAGCTGCGGTGGGGCACGCTGGCGGCGGCTGCGTAGGGGGCGCGGGCGATCAGGATGTCTTTCGGCAGGTCGATGACGACGGGGCCGGGTCGACCGCTGCGGGCGACGTAGAATGCCTCGTGGACGGTGCGGGCGAGGTCTTCGCTGCGCTTGACGAGGTAGTTGTGCTTGGTTGCGGGGCGGGTGATGCCGGTGGTGTCGGCCTCCTGGAAGGCGTCGTTGCCGATGAGGTGGGTGGGGACCTGGCCGGTGAGGCAGACGATCGGGATGCTGTCCATGAGGGCGTCGACGAGGCCGGTGACGGCGTTTGTGGCGCCGGGTCCGGAGGTGACGAGGACGCAGCCGACGCGGCCGGTGCTGCGGGCGTAGCCCTCGGCGGCGTGGACGGCGGCCTGCTCGTGGCGGACGAGGATGTGGCGGATGGAGTTCTGCTGATAGAGCGCATCGTAGATGGGGAGCACGGCGCCGCCTGGGTATCCGAAGATGATGTCCACGCCCTGTTCGCGCAGGGCGCGGAGGAGGACCTCGGCGCCGGTCTGGGTGCTGGCCTGGGTGTCGATTGCGGTCATGGGCTTTCGTCCTTGGCGCGTGTTGCGGTGCACTGGATAACGAAACTCTCTATATCGGTCCATTCTCTTTCTGAAAATTGCTGCGGACCTGCAAATCGCGCATGGATCATATGCGTGTTGGCTGCGGGCACCGGCGCGCGGTGGCGAAACCAGGTGGCCTGGCGTTTGGTGTATTGGCCGGTGGCCAGGGTGGCGCGGCGTTGTGCCTCGGGCAGGGTGATGTCGGCCTGGAGGTAGGCGGCGAGTTCGGGGACGCCGTGGGCGCGCATGGCGGGGAGGGTCGGGTCGAGGTTCTGCGCGAGGAGTGCGCGCACTTCTTCGATGGCGCCGGCGTCGAGCATGGCGGCGAAGCGGGCGGCGATGGCGGCGCGGAGGGCGGGGCGGGGCGGGTCGAGGAGGATGAGGCGGACGTTGGGCACGGGCCGGTCGGGCGGCAGGGCCTGCCATATGGAGAGGGGGATGCCGGTGCTGCGGACGATCTCGTAGGCGCGGGCGATGCGTTGGCCGTCGCTGGGGCGGAGCGTGGCGGCGGTGGCGGGGTCGAGGGCGGCGAGGCGGGCGTGGAGGGGTTCGGGGCCGAGGTCTTCAAGCAAGGTTCTGGCTTCGTGGCGGGCCTCGGGGGTGGGTTCGGGGATTGGTGCGAGGCCTTGGGTCAGGGCGGCGAGGTAGAGGCCGGTGCCGCCACAGAGGATGGGGGTGCGTTGCGCGGCACGGGCGGCGTCGATGGCGGCCAGGGCTTCGTCGCGCCACCATGCGACGCTGCCGGGCTGGGCGGCGGGGCGGATGCCGTAGAGGGCGTGGGGGGTTGCGGCCTCCTCCCGGGGGGTGGGGCGGGCGGTGACGATGCGCAGTTCTTTGTAGACCTGCATGGAATCGGCGTTGATGACGGTGCCGTTCAGGCGTTGGGCGAGTTGGAGGGCCAGGGCGGATTTGCCGCTGCAGGTGGGGCCGGCGACGATCAGCGTAGGGACGGGTTGGCCGTCAGGCATGGGCATCAGGTGTGCAGCAGGGCCGCACCCGGGGGGGTGAGCAAGACGGGGGTGTCGCGCTGCGGGCCGGTGGGATGGGACGATTGCGCGACCAGGCCCTCGCCACGTGCGTTTTCCCCGACCGAGAGGTGGGGACAGGACGTGCGCCAGGCGTCCGTGGTTTCGGCGTGGGTGGGGGGCCGGGCTTCTACCTGGGTGAGGAATTGCAGCGCCAGGCCGGGGGCGCCGCGCTCGTGTTCGGACATGGGGGCTCCTTGATCGA
Source organism: Rhodospirillales bacterium (assembly GCA_043748985.1). Lineage (GTDB taxonomy): Bacteria > Pseudomonadota > Alphaproteobacteria > Acetobacterales > Acetobacteraceae > JBBROS01. Next base: position 10,508 of record JAYVEG010000152.1, on the reverse strand, counting down.
CATACTGAATATAGTGCTTCGGGCAGGAAAGATTGAACACCAAGGCACGACGGGGCATGCCGTTGCGCGGGGCGGCGGCTTGTGGGTTGCGTGGGTGGAGGAACCGGGCCATGAGCCGAGGCATGTGGATGCTGGTTCTGATCGCGGCCGAGGATGGCTTGAGCGAGGCCTTGGTGCGGCGGGTAGCGGCAGCGGCCGGGGGCGGCGTGGTTGACTGGCTGTCGCCTGGGGAGGCTGCGGAGATTTCCTGCCCGGCCTTGCCGGATCGTACGCTTGTTGCAGAGGCGGTTGGGGATGCGGCGGTCGATGCCGCGGTGGTGCCGGCGGCGGGGCGGCGCAAGCGGGTGCTGGTTGCGGATATGGACAGCACCATCGTGACCGGGGAGACGTTGGACGAGCTGGCCGCGTTCGCGGGGGTGGGCGACCAGGTCGCGGCGATCACCCGGCGCAGCATGAACGGGGAGCTGGATTTTGCGGCGGCATTACGGGAGCGGGTGGCGTTGCTGGAGGGGCTGGATGTTTCGGCGCTGGAGCGGACGTGGGCGGGTGTGACGCTGACGCCGGGGGCACGGGTGCTGGTGCGGACGATGAAGGCGCATGGGGCGACGACGGCCTTGGTGAGCGGTGGGTTCACCTGGTTCACGGGGCGGGTGGCGGGTTTGTGCGGGTTCGACGTGCACCGGGCGAACGTGCTGCTGGATGACGGGCGGGTTCTGTTGGGGCGGGTGGGGGAGCCGATCCTGGACCGGGCTGCGAAGCTGGCGACGATGCGGGAGCTGGCGGCGGGGGCCGGAGTGTCGGAGGCGGATTGCCTGGCGGTGGGGGATGGGGCGAACGACCTGGCGATGATCCGGGCGGCGGGGCTGGGGGTGGCGTTCCGGGCGAAGACGGTGGTGGCGGCGGAGGCACGGACGCGGGTGCGGTTCGGGGATTTGCGGGCGCTGCTGTTCTTGCAGGGGTATGGGGTGGGTGAGTTCGTCGGGTGAGCGAGGTATCGTCGGGACGGCTGCGAGATCCTCGGACGTGGCCCTTCTCATTGTTGTCATCACTCCCCATCATCGGCGAGGGGCTTGCGGTCGCCCTCCGCAATCTCGACAGGGTCCTTGGCATGGCCGAGGTCCGGATCGATGGAAGCCCGCTGCGAGGGCACTGTGCCCCGCGACCCTACCGCGAATTGAGCCACGACGGGGTGCCATGGATCGAGGAGAGGCTGTATTGGGTCGCGTATCAGCCGTCTGGCCAGCCGTGCTCTTCGCGAGCGATGCCATGCCGGGCGGCATGCAGGCGGTGCTGAAATGAGCATCCGGACGGTCGATGGATTGATTGCGGACGCGCTTGCACCGGCCTCCATGCGGGCGGCGTTGGACGCGGTCGAGGTGCGCTATGCCGTGGCGATCACGCCGGCGATGCGGGCGTTGATCCAGGATCCCGACGATCCGATCGGGCGGCAGTTCGTGCCGCATGTGGACGAGTTAGTGACGGCGGCGCATGAGCGGGCCGATCCCATTGGGGACGATGCGCTGTCGCCGGTGCCGGGGGTGGTGCATCGGTATCCGGACCGGGTGTTGATCAAGCCGCTGCTGGTATGCCCGGTGTATTGCCGGTTCTGCTTTCGGCGGGAGCATGTGGGGCCTGGTGGGGGGGTGCTGTCGGAGGCGGAGTTGGCGGTGGCGGTCGATTATGTGCGGGCGCGGCCGGAGATCCGGGAGGTGATCCTGACTGGTGGCGATCCGTTGATGCTGTCGGCGCGGCGGCTTGGGGGGCTGCTGGAGGCGCTGGCTGGCATTCCGCATGTGGAGTTGCTGCGGGTGCATACGCGGGTGCCCGTGGCGGAGCCCTCTCGGGTGACGACGGGGCTGGCGGCGGCGCTCGCGGTGGAGACGCCGGTGTGGGTGGTGGTGCACGCCAACCACGCGCGCGAGTTCACGGCGGATGCGATGGCCGCGCTCCGCCGTATCGGGGCGGAGGGGGTGCCGCTGTTGGGGCAGTCTGTGCTGCTGCGGGGCGTGAACGACAGTGTGGCGGCGTTGGAGGACCTGTTCCGGGCGATGCTGCGGGCGCGGGTGAAGCCGTATTATCTGCATCAGCTGGACCCGGCTCCGGGCACGGCGCGGTTCCATGTGCCGATCGCGGAGGGGCAGGCCTTGATGGCGGCGTTGCGGGGTCGGGTGACCGGGCTCGCTTGGCCGACCTATGTGCTGGACATCCCTGGGGGGTATGGAAAGGTGCCTATCGGGCCGGGCTATCTGGATGGCGATGCTGTCCTCGACCCTTGGGGCGGGCGGCACGTGCTTGCCGCAATGGACCCGGAGGTTTAGAAACCCGGCACTCTTTCTCAGTTCCGGGTTCTTTCCATGAAGCAGCAGGCCAACCTCATTCGCGCCGGTCAGGTGCTGGACCACGACGGCAACCGTTGGACGGTGCTGAAGCAGCAGATCATCACGCCGGGCAAGGGCGGGGCGTTCATCCAGGTCGAGATGCGCAACCTGAGGACCGGCAACAAGACGAACGAGCGGTGGCGGACGGCGGATACGGTCGAGCGGCTGCAGACGTCGGAAGCGGACTTCCAGTATTCCTACACGGACGGGGACAACATCGTGCTGATGGACCCCCAAACGTTCGAGCAGACGATGATCCTAACCGATTTGTTCGGCGATCTGCTGCCCTTCCTGCAGGACAACATGACGGTCACGGTCGACATGGTGGAGAACGAGCCTGTGGCCGTGCGGCTGCCGTCGACCGTAGTGCTGGAAGTCACCGAGGCGGACCCGGTGGTGAAGGGGCAGACGGCGACCAGCAGCTACAAGCCTGCCATGCTGTCGAACGGGGTGAAGACCCAGGTGCCGCCCTTCGTGGAGGCCGGCGAGCGGATCGTGGTGCGGACCGAGGACGGCAGCTACGTGGAGCGGGCGAAGGGCTGAGCGGATGGCCCTCCGTCTTTCGCCGCACATGACGGTGATGCAGAACGCGGCGCAGAAGGCGTCGAAGCGTTTGCTACGGGATTTCAACGAGGTCGAGCAGCTTCAGGTCAGCATCAAGGGGCCTTCGGACTTCGTGAGCCAGGCGGATTTGCGGGCCGAGGCGACGCTGCGCGAGGAGTTGACGAAGGCCCGGCCGGGCTACGCGTTCCTGATGGAGGAGAGCGGCGCGTCCGGCGGGGACGGCTGGGCGTGGCGGTGGGTGGTCGATCCGCTGGATGGGACGACGAACTTCCTGCACGGGGTGCCGCACTGGTGCATCTCGATCGCGCTGGAACGGCGGTTGCCGGATGGCGGGACGGAGGTTACGGCCGGGATGATCTACAACCCGGTGCACGACGAGATGTTTTGGGCGGAGCGGGGTTCCGGCGCGTTCCTGAACGAGAAGCGGCTGCGGGTTTCGGCGCGGCGCGAGTTCTCGACGGCTTTGTTTGCGACGGGGATTCCGTTTGCGGCGGTCAGCGGGCAGAACCGGCTGGCGTTCGCGCGGACGCTGGGCACGCTGATGCCGCAGGTGGCGGGCATCCGGCGGTTCGGGGCGGCGGCGCTTGACCTCGCCTGGGTCGCGGCGGGGCGGTATGACGGGTATTGGGAGCTGGGGCTGAAGCCCTGGGACATGGCGGCCGGCATTTTGATCGTGCGCGAGGCCGGCGGCTTCGTGACGGACGCGGCGGGGCGGGAGAGCACGGTGCTGGAAACGGCCGGCAACGACGTGGTGGCGGCCAATCCGCACATGCACAAGATGCTGCTGGAAGTCGTCGCGCAAGGTGTGTCGGCGGCCGAGGGCCGGGCGGCCTGATGCGGCGGCTGGCGCATGTCGTGGCGCCGGGATTGCTGCCGGTTCTGATCGTCGGGCTGCTGGCTGCATCGCCCGCCGAGGCGCAGGTGACGGTGAACCCGGGTGCGCTCGATTTGTTGCCGCAGCCGTCGAGGCCTGCGCCCCGGATCGGCCCTGGTCCGACCAGGCCGGCGACGCGGACGCCATCGTCGGCGAAGCCTGCTGCCGGCTCGGTCCCGACTGTTCCTGCGGCACCGCAGGCGGTGGCGCCTAAGCCCGCGGTGCCGGTGTTGCCGGTCGTGCCGCCGGCCATTGCAGCACTGCCGCCACCTGCCCCGGTGCCACCGGCGCGACCGCAGGCGGCACCGGTGGTTCCGGTCGCGGCCGACGCGCCGGGGTCGGCCACGCCATTCGGGGGTGGCGTGCGCGTGACCTTCGGCCCTATGCGGCAGGAGCTGAACCCCACGACGGAGGCGGCGTTGCGTGATCTCGCGCGGCGGGTGCGGGCCAACGAGGCTATCACGGTCAACGTGTATGCCTATGCCGCAGGCACGGCGGAGGACCCTTCGACCGCGCGGCGGCTGTCGCTGGCGCGCGCACTGGCAGCGCGGGCGGTGCTGGTGAACGAGGGCATCGCGTCGACTCGAATTTATCCCCGGGCGCTGGGCACGGCCGGCGGCGACACCGACCGCGACCGGGTCGATGTGGTGCCGGGCATGCCGGGTCCCCCCTCCCCTACTGTACAGGCTCCTGCCCGATGACCCGGCCCACCACCTACCTCATCCGCATGGTGGTGTTCCTGGTGGCGGTGCTGGTGGTGGCGGGGTTGCTGTCGCCGGCGCTGATCACCGCTTTCACCAGCAACCCGCTGCTGAACCTGCTGATCGGCGTCGTGCTGCTGATCGGCATCGGCTGGAACCTGGTTCAGGTGATGCGGCTGACGCCCGAGGTGCACTGGCTGGAGACGTTCCAGAAGCAGCGGGCGCAACTGGCGGCGCTGCCGGCGCCGCGGTTGCTGGCGCCGATGGCGAGCATGCTGGCGGTGCGGCAGGCGAAGGGGCGCGACGGGCAGGATCGGTTCACGCTGTCGGCGCCGGCGATGCGGAGCCTGCTGGACGGGCTGCAGAGCCGGCTGGACGAGGGGCGCGAGCTGTCGCGCTACATGACAGGGCTGCTGATCTTCCTGGGCCTGCTAGGGACGTTCTGGGGGCTGCTGCTGACGGTGGGCGCGGTGTCGGACGTGATTGGCGGGATGTCGGTGGGGTCGGGCGACCTGAACGCGCTGTTCGATCAGTTGAAGTCGGGGCTGGGCAAGCCACTGAAGGGAATGGGGACGGCGTTCAGCAGCAGCATGTTCGGGCTGGCGGGTGCGCTGGTGTTGGGGTTCCTCGACCTGACGGCGGGGCAGGCGCAGAACCGGTTCTTCAACGAGCTTGAGGAGTGGCTGGCCGGGCTGACTCGGTTGTCGTCCGGGGCGTTGGGGGGCGATGGGGATTCGTCGGTGCCGGTTTATGTGCAGGCGCTGCTGGAGCAGACGGCGGAGAACATGGAGAACCTGCAGTCAATCCTGGTGCGGGGCGAAGATGGGCGGCAGCAGGCGAACAACGCGATCCTGGCGTTGACCGAGAAGATCGGCACGTTGTCGGACACGATGCGGTCGAGCCAGCAGCTGATGCTGCGGATTGCAGAGACGCAGGCGCAGTTGGGGCCGGCGTTGCAGCGGCTGGGGGAGGCACGTGGGCAATCCGGGGACGAGGCGGCACGGGCGCATCTGCGGAACATCGAGCTGCATATGCAGCGGATGCTGACGGAGAACGAGCAGGGCCGGGTGCAGAGCACGCAGGAGCTGCGGAACGACATCCGTGTGCTGACGCGCACGATCGCGGCGTTCGCAGATGGACCGCCCGGATAGATGGCGCGGCGCCGGCGCGGAGGGGAAGACGCCTTAAATCCGTGGCCCGGCTATGTGGACGCGCTGTCCACGCTGCTGATGGTCATCATCTTCGTGCTGCTGGTGTTCGTGCTGGCGCAGGCGTTCCTGAGTGTCGCGCTGACGGGACGGGACCGGGCGCTGGATCGGCTGAACCGGCAGGTGGCGGAGCTGACCGACATGCTGTCGCTGGAGCGGGGCCGGGCCGGGGATCTGCAGTTGTCGGTGGCGGGGCTGAACCGGGATCTGGAGGCGGCGACCTCGGCGCGGGAGACGCTGTCGCGGGATTTGTCGGGGCTGCGGGACCAGGCCGGGCGGGCGGAGGCGGAGCGGGATACTCTGCGAGGCGAGCGGGACCGGCTGTCGGCGCGGCTGGCGGATGCGGCGTTGCAGTCGCAGTCGGCGGCGGCGCGGAACGAGCAGTTGCAGGCGCGGGTGGCGGAGACGGCGGGGCGTGGCGACCAGGCCGGGCAGGAGGCGGCGGGGTTGGCGGGGCAGTTGGCGGATGCGCGGCGGCAGCTTGCGGCGCAGGCGGCGGTTTCGACGCAGCGGCAGGCGCAGTTGGCCCAGTCACGCGACCAATTGGCGCAGATCCAGGTCGAGCTGGCGCGGACGGTTAAGGTGGACCGCGAGACGATCGAGGCACGGCTGGGCGATGTGGCGCGGCTGAACGACCAGCTGCGCGCCCTGTCGGCGCTGCGCGACGAGTTGGAGAAGCAGGCCCGCGACGCCGCCGCCCGGGCCACGACGGAGGAGCAGCGGCGCCAGGCCGTGGCGGCGCAGTTGTCGGACGAGCAGAAGCTGAGCGGCAGCGCCCGTGCGCAGGTGGCGTTGCTGACGCAGCAGGTGGAGCAGTTGCGGCTGCAGATGAGCCAGGTGGCCGCCTCGTTGGACCTGGCGGAGAAGGGCGGGCGGGACAAGGATGCGCAGGTCGCCAACCTGGGCGCCCGGCTGAACACGGCGCTGGCGTCCAAGGTCGAGGAGCTGCAGCGGTATCGAAGCGAGTTCTTCGGGCGGCTGCGGGACGTGTTGGCGAACCGCCCGGGCATCCAGGTGGTGGGCGACCGGTTCGTGTTCCAGAGCGAGGTGCTGTTTCCGACGGGCAGTGCGGATTTGACGGCGGCGGGGCAGGAGCAGATCCGGCAGTTGGCGACGACGCTGAAGTCGATCGCGGGGGAGATCCCGCGCGACCTCAACTGGCTGTTGCGGGTGGATGGGCATGCGGACCGGCAGCAGGTGACGAGCGGGGCGTTCGCGAGCAACTGGGAGCTGTCGTCGCAGCGGGCGATCAATGTGGTGAAGCTGCTGGTGGAGCAGGGTGTACCTGCGAACCGGCTGGCGGCGACGGGGTTCGGGGAGTTCCAGCCGCTGGATGGCGCCGACACCGCGGCGGCGTTTGCGAAGAACCGGCGGATCGAGATCCGGTTGACGGACCGGTAAACGGGGGTTTTTCGGGGGGGTGGGTGGTGGTGTTGAGACCCTTACCCAACCCTGTCCCCGAGGGACAGGGCTTCAGGCGTTGTTCTGGTTAGTCGGCCATATGGAAGGGGGGTTGGAGGCCTTCGGGCAGCGGGCTTTCGTAGGGGGTGACGGCCAGGCGAGCCTGGTGTTCGGCCTGGGCAGCGGCGAGAAGGGCCGGGTTCTGCAGGAGGTCGACGGCGGTGCCGGCCATGGCTTTCGCGACATGGACCATGCCCTTGTGGGCGAGCGGGCTTTGGCCCTGGGCGGTGAGTTGCCAGGAGTGGCCGGGGGTGCCGATGGCATAGGTGGCGCCGCGGGCCTGGACGGTTGGGACCTTCCAGCTGACGTCGCCGACGTCGGTGCTGCCGACCATCTTTGCGCCGCGCGCCTCGAGCGGGACGATTGTGTCGGCGAGAGGGGCGTCGGTGACCGGCATGCCGAAGCGGCGATGGGCGCTGACGATGTCGTCGGGGCGGATGGTGGCGCGGATGCGTTCGGCGTAGGCGCGGTCCTCGGCGTCGAAGGGCGGTGGGCCGAGGCGCTGGAGGTTGGCGTGGAGGGTTTCTTCCAAGGGGGTGTTGCCGAGCAGGTTGCTCATGCCGCTGATGACCTGGATGTCGACCTTGCACTGGGTCATGAGGGCGGCGCCGCGGGCGATGTCGTCGACGCGGGCGGCGAGGTCCTTTAGGTCCGAGAGTTCGGCGGCGCGGATGATGTAGCGCGATTTGGCGCGGGCCTGGACGACGTTGGGGGCAATGCCGCCGGCGTCGAGGGTGGCGTAGTGGATGCGGGCGTCGTCGGGCGTGTGCTCGCGCAGGTAGTTGACGCCGACGTTCATGAGTTCGACGGCATCGAGCGCGCTGCGGCCGAGTTCTGGGCTGGCGGCGGCGTGGCTGGCCCGGCCGGTGAAGGCGTAGTCGACCTGGAGGATGGCGAGCGAGTAGGCCTCGTTCACGCCGGCGAAGGGTGCGGGATGCCAGGAGATGGCGATGTCGACGTCGTCGAAGGCGCCGTCGCGGACCATGAAGGTTTTGGCTGCACCGCCTTCTTCGGCCGGGCAGCCGTAGTAGCGAACGCGGCCCTCGATGCCCTGTTCGGCGAGCCAGTCCTTCACGGCGGCGGCGGCGAGGATGGCGCCGGCGCCCAGCAGGTTGTGGCCGCAGCCGTGGCCGGCGTGTTGACCGGGGATCGGGCGGTGCTCGGCGACGCCGGGTTCGTTGCTGAGGCCGGGGAGCGCGTCGTATTCGCCGAGGATTGCGATGACGGGACCCCCCTGCCCTGCTTCGCCGATGACGGCTGTTGGGATGCCGGCGACGCCTTCGGTGACGCGGAAGCCCTTGTCGCGGAGCATGGCGGCGTGTTCGGCGGCGGAGCGGGTTTCCTGGAAGTTGAGTTCCGGCATGGTCCAGATGCGGTCGGAGAGGGCGATGAGGTCGTCCTGATGGTGATCGACCATCTGCCAGATGCGGGGAGTGTTCGGGAGGGCGTCGGTCATTGGGCGGGGACCAGGTGGCGGGCAGCGGCCGGGATGGAGCGACCGATAAAGGCGGCTTCCTCGATCCAGGCCTCGCTGGCGTCGACGACGTTGTGGGCTGCCTTTTTGCGGGTGGCACCGTCGGACCTGCAGCGGGGCAGGTCCGGCACCAGTGCCAGATAGAAGCCGCCATCCCGGGACGGGCGCGGTTCGATGACGATCTGGTAGTCTGGATTGGCCACGGGCGGCTCCGACGGCGAGGATGAAGCGGACGAGTGCTTTGATATACACGGGCTTGATGGGTCGCGCATGGGGAATGGTCAGGATCTTGTCTTGGGTCGAGGGTTGCCGCGGCGATCATCGGCTGGTGAGGGTGGCAAGGCGTGGATCCTTGGGACAAGCACGAGGATGGCGGTTCTTCGGGGTTGCTCAGCCCCAGCTTTCCTGGGCGCCGCGGCGGCGTGCGGCGGCCGTGGGGGCTGGGGTGGCGGGCAGCGGGCCGGGGCGGCCGAACAGCCAGCCTTGGCCGTATTCGGCGCCGAGGGCCTTAAGGGTATCGGCTTCGTCCTGGGTCTCGACGCGTTCGGCGACGACGGTGGCGCCAGCGGCGTGGGCGATGTCGATCAAGCCGGCGACGAAGGCACGCTCGCGGCCGGCGTGTGTGACGCCGGGGACGTAGGAGCCGTCGAGCTTGACGATGTCGGCGCCGAGGGTGCGGAGCAGCCGCACGTCGGCGCTGCCGGCGCCGAAATCATCCATGCAGAAGGTGATCCCCAGGTTGCGCAGTGCTGCGATGGTTCGGACGGTTTCTTCGATGTCCTCGATATCTGCGGTTTCGGTGAGCTCGATCGAGACGAGGCCGGCCTGAACGGCGGGGTGGATTTCAAGCGACGTGACGAGCTGTTTTCGGAAAACCGGATTTTCCGCGGATTGCGCGGAGATGTTGAAGGCGATGGCGGCGCCCGAGGATTTCGCGGCGTCGCAGGATTTTTGCGCGACGACACGATCGACCTCGTCGGCCAGGCCCAGCGTTTCGACGAGGAGGATGAACTCCTGCGGGCTGGTGAGACTGCATTCGGGGATGGGCTGGGGACGGATCAGCGCCTCATAATGGTGGAGGCGGCGATCGGCGAGGGCGACGATGGGCTGGAACGTCATGTCGAACTGGCCGGCGCGGATGGCCCGGCGGAGCGCGCCGACATGGGCGCTGGCCCTTTGCAGATAGCCGGAGAGGCCGGCAGTGAATCCGGCGGCGGCCAGGCCCTGGCCGCCACCGCGCGCGAAGCTGGCGAGGGCATGGCGCAGTGCGCGGGCGGCCTGGTTGGCGGACAGGCCCTCCATCGACAAGGTGAGCTCGCATGAGGCGACCTGGACGGGGAGGCCCTTGGCCCGCAACGCGTCCTCGAGCGTTTTGGCGACGCCGAGGATTTCGGCGGCCGAAATCTCGCTGGTGCTGAGCAGGCCGAAGCGGCCGGGCGCGATCTCTCCGGTGAGGACGTTGGGGGCGAGGATTTGGAGGGCGGAACCGATGGCGTCGCGGTCGAGCGTCTGTGAGCCGCTGACCTCGAGCAGTTGCAGGTCGCTGCGCTGACCGCTGCGCAGGCGCGCTTCGGCGGCGCGGACCAGGCCGGGTGCGGTGCCGATGGCGTGGCCCGGCGGGCTGGGGAGCGGGGCAAAGGTCAGGCAGAGGCTCGGCGCGCGGCCGTTGGCGGGGAGCATGAGGCCGCTGAGGGCGAGCGAGGTGCGTGCGGCGTTGGCAAGGCGGATGGTGATGGGGAACAGCCGCCCGCGTTCTCGCAGCAGCAGGAGGCCTTCGGTTAGGGCGTCATGGTCGGTCGGTGCGACAAGCTCCTGCAGCTTGCGGCCGATGAAGCTCTCGGCGGCACT
>JAYVEG010000151.1:0-4144 GCA_043748985.1 Rhodospirillales bacterium | reverse complement strand
GGTGGCGCCGCTGTGGGACCAGGCGAAGGTGTTCGCGGACCATGTGACGGCGCGGGACCGGGATGCGGCGTATCACGGCAGCAAGCTGGCGACGAAGCGGAAGGTGATGGGCGTCGAGCTGGTGTCGATGGGCCTACGCAGCCGAAGGAGGAGCGCTACTAGGTCATCCAGTTCGAGGAAGACCCGTCGGTGCATTATTACGTGCCGTGCATCCCGATGAAGAAGCAGGAGCTGATCGAGGCGATCCGGTCGCGCGGGTTGAAGTCGGTGTCGTCGGTGTTCGCTGTGCTGGCGGGGGGCGTCGAGGACCCGGCCAGCAAGATCCCGCTGGCGTCGTTGTCGAACACGATCTGGCCCGGCACCTACGAGGACGAGCGGGATGCGCGGTTCATCAACGATCGGGTGCACGGCAATATCCAGAAGGACGGCACCTTCTCCGTGGTGCCGGAGATGGCCGGGGGCATCTGCACGCCGGCGGAGCCGATGCGGATCGCCGCCGCCGCCGTCAAATACAACGTGCCGTTGGCAGATGGGATGATGGGCGGGACGACGATCATGTGCCCGCTGCACGACCGGATGTACGAGCTGCGGACGGGTGCGGTGCTGGTGGGGGAGTGCGACATCGTCACGTATTCGGCACGGGTCGAATCAGGGACGATCTTCGTCTCGATCTGACCTATCGTGTGGGCATGAAGAGACGCACCCTTATTGGTTCTGTTGCGGCCTTGGCCGCGCCTTCGGTGGCGCGTGCCCAGGCGGGGCGGACGTTGCGGTTCATCCCGCAGGCGGACCTGTCGATCCTGGATCCGCATTTCAACACCGCGTACGTCACGCGGAACCACGCCTACATGGTCTACGACACGCTGTATGGGTTGAACGGGCGGTTGGAGCCGCAGCCGCAGATGGTTGCCGGGCATGACGTCGAGGAGGACGGGCGGCGGTGGACGCTGACGTTGCGGCCGGGGTTGCGGTGGCATGACGGGACGCCGGTGCTGGCGAGGGACTGTGTGGCCAGCATCAAGCGGTGGGGGGCAAAGGACACGTTCGGGCAGACGTTGCTGGCGGCGACGGACGAGGTGTCGGCCGTCGATGACAGCCGGCTGGTGTTCCGGCTGAAGCGGGCGTTCCCGCTGTTGCCGGCGGCGTTGGCGAAGTCGGGGGTGTATATGCCGGCGATGATGCCGGAGCGGTTGGCGCGGACGGATCCTGGCGTGCAGGTGGCGGAGATCGTCGGCAGCGGGCCGTTCCGGTGGCTGGCGGATGAGCGGGTGGCGGGGGCCCGGGCGGCGTGGCAGCGGTTCGATGGGTATGTGCCTCGGGCGGAGGGGGTGCCTGACTTCACGTCGGGGCCGAAGGTGGTGCATCTGGACCGGGTGGTTTGGACCACGGTGCCGGACCCGGCGACGGCGGCGGCGGCGCTGCAGGCCAACGAGACGGATTGGTGGGAGTATGCTTCGGCGGACCTGCTGGCGTTGTTGCGGCGCAACCCTGGGATCACGGCGCGGGTGCAGGACCCGGCCGGGCAGGCGGCGCTGCTGCGGATGAACTGGCTGCAGCCGCCGTTCGACAATCCGGCGATCCGGCGGATCGTGCAGCGGGCGGTGGTGCAGGCGGACTTCCTGACGGCGATGCTGGGCGACGACCGGACGTTGTGGCGTGACGGGATGGGGGCGTTCACGCCGGGGACGCCGCTGGCCAATGATGCGGGGATGCAGCCGCCGGGGGATATCGAGGCGCTGAAGCGGGAGCTTCGGGCGGCGGGGTATCGTGATGAGAAGATCGCGTTGATCGTGCCGACGGATTTCCCGAATTTGAAGGCGCTGGCCGATGTGGGGGCCGACATGATGCGGCGGCTGGGGATGGTGGTGGACTACCAGGCGATGGACTGGGGCACGCTGCTGAGCCGGCGGGCGAAGAAGGAGCCGGTGGCGCAGGGGGGGTGGAGTGCGTTCTTCACGTTCAGTGCCGGGGCGGACATGGCGACGCCGGCGGGGCAGATCATGATGCGGGGGAACGGGGCGAACGCGTGGTTCGGCTGGCCCGACGATCCGGAGCTGGAGCGGCGGCGGGAGGCCTGGTTCGAGGCTCCGGACCTGGGTGCGCAGCAGGCGGCGGCGCGGGCGTTGCAGGCGCGGGTGTTCGAGACGGTACCGTTCGTGCCCCTGGGGCAGTATTTCCAGCCGACGGCCTACCGGAAGACTGTGCGGGGGGTGCTGGACGGGTTCGCGACGTTCTGGAACGTGCAGCTGGACGGCTGAGCGATGGATCACGTGGCATTTGCGGCTCCGATCGGGTTGGCGGCGCTGGAGGATCGGTTGCGGCAGGACCTGGAATGGCTGGACCAGCCGGCGAAGGCGTGGGTGCCGGAGCGGGTGGTGGACGGGCGCGCGGTGCTGGACGTGGTGATCGTGGGTGCGGGGATGTGCGGGCTTGCGGCGGGGGCGGCGCTGCAGTTGCTGGGAATGCGGAACATCGTGCTGCTGGACCGGGCGGCAGCCGGGCAGGAGGGTCCGTGGGCGACGTTCGCGCGGATGGAGACGTTGCGATCGCCGAAGACGCTGGTGGGGCCGGCGCTGGGGTTGCCGGCGTTGACGCCGCGGGCATGGTACGAGGCGCGGTTCGGGCGGGGGGCCTGGGAGGCGCTGGGGAAGATTCCTCGGACCCTTTGGATGGATTATCTGGGCTGGTATCGGCGGGTGATGGGGTTGCCGGTGCAGAACGGGGTTTCCGTCGTCGATATCCGGCCGCATGGGGAGGCGCTTGTGGCGGTCGCGCTTGCGGGTGGGGAGACGCTGCTGGCGCGGCATGTGGTTTTGGCGAATGGGCGGGATGGATTGGGGGGGCCGTTCGTGCCGGCCGAGCTGGTGGCGGGATTGGGTCGGGGTCGGTGGGCGCATTCGGCGGATGACATCGATTTTGCTGCTTTGCGGGGGCGGCGGGTGGGCGTGGTGGGTGCCGGGGCTTCGGCGATGGACAACGCTGCGACGGCTTTGGAGGCGGGGGCGGCCGGTGTGGATCTGTTCATTCGGCGGGACGACATTCCTCGGGTTAACAAGTTCACGGGGATCGGCAGCCAGGGGGTGGTGCATGGGTTCGAGGGGCTGTCGGATGCGTGGAAGTGGCGGTTTCTGGACCATGCGTTGACGTCGCAGACGCCGCCGCCGCGGGAGAGCACGCTGCGGGTGTCGCGCCAGGGGGGGCGGTTCCATCTCGGGAGCCCGGTGCTGTCGGTAACGGAACGGGCGGAGGGGCTGGAGGTTCGGACGCCGAAGGGGGTTTATCCGGTCGATTTCATGATCTTTGCGACGGGGTTCCGGTTCGATCCGGGGGTTCGGCCGGAGTTGGCGGCGGTGGCGGGGCGGATCCGGCTTTGGGGCGATGCGGGGGAGCCGGTGAATGGGGAGCTGGCGGCTTCACCGCGGTTGGATGCGGCTTATGGGTTCGAGGCGCTGGATGCGGCGGATGCGCCCTTCCTGTCGCGGGTGCACTGCTTCAATTTTCACGCGACTTTGAGCCATGGGAAGCTTTCGGGGGATATTCCGGCGGTGAGCGAGGGTGCGTCGCGGTTGGCGCAGGGGATTGCGCGGAGCGTGTTCGTGGAGGATCGGGAGGCGCATTTTGCGAGTTTGGTGGCGTTTGCGACGCCGGAGTTGCGGGGGGATGAGTGGGTGGACGCGGATTTGTAGGGGGGCGTTCGCTGGGGGGCTTTGCTTGAGGGAAGGTTGAATCTAAGGGGCGCAGGGGCGCAGGGGCGCAGGGGCGCAGGGGCGCAGGGGCGCAGGGGCGCAGGGGCGCAGGGGGGTTTGTGGTTTTGGGGTGGCATGGGTGTGCGATCCCGGCCCGCTGTTTTGCGGGGGGAGCGGGGTGGGTGTTGGGGCGAGCTGCTTGGCGGCGCGATCCAGGGGCAACATGGGTGCTGCTGGTCGCGGGATCGCTTGGCTTCGCTCGTAATGACGAGACGTTGGAAGGGCTGGGCTTTTGGGGCTCAGCCGGGGGGTTTTCGGGTGGGTTTGGCGCGGGGCTTCTTTTCGGGGGGACCTACGAAGTAGGGGCCAATGGTGCGGGGGTGGGTGTTGGGGCTGCAGGTTTGGGGGTAGTGGGTTGGGGTTGCGCTGTTGCGCTCACCTAACCTTCTTCCCGGGGG
>JAYVEG010000150.1:0-13041 GCA_043748985.1 Rhodospirillales bacterium | reverse complement strand
CGCCCATACTTGATGTCGGCCTCATGCACGCCGACGATCTGGTAGGTCGCCTCTTTCTCGCTCTCCTCGTCCACCAGCCGGACGTGTGCCCCGAACAGGACCTTGTCTCCCGACAAGCTTGCCGGGTCGATCACCTCGGCAGCCGACACGATCTCCTCCAATTCGATCACCCGCCCCTCGATGAACGACTGCCGCTCCCGTGCTGCATGATACTCCGCGTTCTCGCTGAGATCCCCGTGGCTCCGCGCCTCCGCGATCGCCCGGATGATCGACGGCCGCTCGACGGACTTCAGGTGCCGCAGCTCTTCTTCCAGCCGTGTCAGGCCGGGTGCGGTCATGGGAAACTTCTGCAACGCGAAACCTCGGGCTAGTGGGGGAGGGCTAATGGGATAGAGACGCTAACGCAGCCCCCCCAAGACACCAAGGGGGCTGCGTTAGGTCAGAACGATCCGCGGAAATAGGACTGCAACGGCGCGACTTCAAGCGTCCCCGCCTTCAGGGCTGCAATCGCATGCACCGCCGCCCGGGCGCCCGCGATCGTCGTGTAGTGCGGCACCCCCTGCGTCAGAGCCGTCCGGCGGATATCGAAGCTGTCCGCCACCGACTGCGCCGCCCCGGCCGTGTTGATCACCAGCTGCACCTCGCCTGATTGGATGCTGTCGACGCAGTGCGGCCGCCCCTCCAGCACCTTGTTCACCACCTTCACCGGCAGCCCTGCGTCCCGGATCCGCCCCGCCGTCCCCTTCGTCGCCATGATCCCGAAACCCATGTCGTGCAGCCGCCTGGCCATCGGAACCAGGCCCCCCTTATCGCTGTCCCGCACCGAGAGGAACACCGTTCCCTTCTCTGGCAACCGCACGCCGGCGCCCAGCTGCGCCTTCAGGAACGCCCGCTCGAAGCTCGCATCCAGCCCCATAACCTCCCCGGTCGACTTCATCTCCGGCCCCAGGATGGTGTCCACCCCCACGAACCGCGCAAACGGGAACACCGCCTCCTTCACCGCCACATGCGGCGCGATGGCGTCATCATCCAGTTTGAACTCCGCCAGCTTCGCCCCCGCCATCACCCGCGCCCCGATCTTCGCCACCGGAACGCCCGTCGCCTTCGCCACGAACGGCACCGTCCGGCTCGCCCGGGGATTGACCTCCAGCACGTAGATCAGGTCCTCCTTGATCGCGAACTGCACGTTCATCAGCCCGACCACGCCCAGCGCCCGCGCCATCTCCTCGGTCTGCGCCTTCAGCTCCGTCACCAACGAGGGGCTCAACGAATAGGGCGGCAGCGAACACGCACTATCCCCCGAATGGATCCCCGCTTCCTCGATATGCTCCATCACCCCGGCCACATACACGTCGTGCCCGTCGCAGATGCAGTCGACATCCACCTCGATCGCGTCATTCAGATATCGGTCGATCAACAGCGGCCCATTCGCCAGCGCCACGTCGCCCTGGTTCTTCATGTAGCGGTTCATGCCCGCAACGTCGTAGACGATCTCCATGGCCCGGCCGCCCAGCACGTTGCTCGGGCGAACCACGACTGGAAAGCCGATCTGCTCGGCCATCCGCGCGCCCTCCACGGCGGTCCGCACGGTGCGGTTCTCCGGCTGCCGCAGCCCCAGCTTCTGAAGCAGCGCCTGGAACCGCTCCCGGTCCTCCGCCGCGTCGATCGCATCCGCCGACGTCCCCAAGATCGGGATATCGGCCGCCGCCAGCGCCTGGCTCAGCTTCAACGGCGTCTGCCCGCCGTACTGCACGATGCACCCCACCACCGTCCCGTTCGTCTGCTCCTTCCGGATCAGCGCGATGACGTCTTCCGCCGTCAACGGCTCGAAATACAGCCGGTCCGACGTGTCGTAATCCGTGCTCACCGTCTCCGGGTTGCAGTTCACCATGATCGTCTCGAAGCCGGCGTCCCGCAGCGCATAGGCCGCATGGACGCAGCAATAATCGAACTCGATCCCTTGCCCGATCCGGTTCGGTCCTCCACCGAGAATGATGATCTTCTCCCGCCCCGTCGGTGCGCTCTCGCACGCCGGGACGCCGAAGCCGCCCTCATAGGTCGAATACATGTAGGGCGTCGCCGACCTGAACTCCGCCGCACAGGTGTCGATCCGCTTGTAGACCGGCAGCACCCCCAGCCGCGCCCGCGCCGCAAAGACCTCGGTCTCCCTTTTGCCCGACAGCACCGCCAGCCGATGGTCCGAAAACCCCATCGCCTTCAGCCGCCGCATCGCGGTCGCGTCCGCAGGCAGCCCGCTTGCCGCCACCTGCCGCTCCGCATCCACGATCCGCTCCAGCTCCCGCAGGAACCATGGGTCGAACTTGCAGGCGTCGTGAATGTCCTCGACGCTCAACCCGGCCCGCAACGCCTCCGCTGCCATCAACAGCCGATCCGGCCGCGGAGCGGACAACGCCGCCCGGAACGCGTCATGCCCGCCATCACCGGGAGGCTCCACCGGGTCCAGCCCGTGCAGCCCCGTCTCCATGCTCCGAAGCCCTTTCTGCAGCGCCTCCGCAAAGCTCCGCCCCACCGACATCGCCTCGCCGACCGACTTCATGCTGGTGCTCAGCAGGGCAGGGGTGCCCGGGAACTTCTCGAATGTGAACCGGGGTATCTTGACGACCACGTAGTCGATCGTCGGCTCGAAGCTCGCCGGCGTAGTCGAAACCGCCACGCCATCCACCAACTGCGTAGTGATATCGTTCGCCAGCTCGTCCAGCGTGTAACCCACGGCCAGCTTCGCCGCGATCTTCGCGATCGGGAACCCCGTCGCCTTGCTCGCCAATGCCGAAGACCGGCTTACCCGCGGGTTCATTTCGATCACCACAAGCCGCCCATCCGCCGGGTTGACGGCGAACTGCACGTTGGACCCGCCCGTCTCCACCCCGATCTTGCGCAGACACGCGATGCTGGCATCCCGCATGATCTGATACTCTTTGTCCGTCAGCGTCAGCGCCGGTGCTACAGTCACGCTATCCCCGGTATGCACACCCATGGGGTCGATGTTCTCGATCGCGCAGATGATGATGCAGTTGTCGTTCACATCGCGAACGACCTCCATCTCGTACTCCTTCCACCCGAGCACGCTCTCCTCGATCAGCACCTCCGTCGTTGGGCTCGCCGCCAGCCCAGACGCCACGATCGTCTCGAACTCCTGTCGGTTATAGGCGATCCCCCCGCCCGTCCCGCCCATCGTGAAGCTCGGCCTGATCACCGTCGGCAGCCCGACCTCCGCCAGCACCGCGCGTGCCTCTTCCATCGTACGCGCGATCCCCGATTTCGGGCTCTCGAGCCCGATCTCCGTCATCGCGTCGCGGAACTTCAGCCGATCCTCCGCCCGGTCGATCACTTCCGCCCGCGCCCCGATCAGCTCCACCCCATGCCGCGCCAACGCCCCCGAGGCATCAAGCTTCATCGCCACGTTCAGTGCCGTCTGCCCCCCCATCGTCGGCAGCAGCGCATCCGGTCTCTCACGGATGATGATCTTCTCGACCATTTCCGCTGTGATCGGCTCCACATAGGTCGCGTCCGCCAGCCCCGGATCGGTCATGATCGTCGCCGGGTTCGAGTTCACCAGGATGACCCGATATCCCTCCGCTTTCAGTGCCTTGCACGCCTGCGCCCCCGAATAATCGAACTCGCAAGCCTGCCCGATCACGATCGGCCCGGCGCCGATGATCATGATGGACTTGATGTCGGTGCGCTTCGGCATGGGATGCTCTCGATCTAACGTGTGATGTGTTGCCAGGGGTCGATGACGGGCACCCCTGCGGCAATGAACGGAGCCTTGTCGCGGGTCGCGACCGAGAAGCCCCGCAACGCCGCAACGGCTGCGATCTGCCCGTCCGATACCGCAATCGTCTGCCCGCGCAGCCGCGCATGCGCCACGATCAGCGGGTAAAGCCGTGCTGCAGGCTCATCGAAAGCCAGTACTCGTCGATCGAGATACTGCGCGACGAACGAGCGCATCTTTTCCGACAGCTCTGACTTTCTGCGTCCCTTTGGCAAGACTTCGATCCCGAGCAGCAGTTCCGCCAGGGTCGTTGTCGTGGTGTCAGTGCTTGTGACGTCCTGGCTGTCCAGCCAGGAGACGACTGCAACGTTTGGCGCCGCCCGGACCGGTTCTGAAATCACGTTGATGTCCAGGATGATCAATCGAACACGGCGAACCGCGCGGGCTTCTTGTCGCGCGCAATCTCCAACTCGATCCCACCCACGGACTTCCCGATCTCCGCCAGCGCCGTCCCCATACCCTTGCGGGTCGAAAGACCCACGCAGGCCTCGATGAGTGCCCGCACCTCTGCTTCGGTGCTACGTCCGTTGCGAGCCGCCTGCGCCTTCAGGGCGGCATGGGCCTCGTCCGATATCTTTCTGATCGTCAGAGCTCCCATGGAGACCCTCCGAACGATATCACCTTGGTACGGATGATAGCATAAACTCACCCCAGCACCGAATATCCACCGTCTGCAGGTATTGCTGTCCCGGTCACGAAATCCGAAGCCGGCGCCGCCAGAAACACCGCCAGCCCCGCCAAGTCCGCAGCAACTCCCCACCGTCCCGCCGGTGTGCGCGCCAGCACCTTGTCGTGCAGTCCCTCTACCTGAACCCGTGCCCCCTGCGTCAGCTCCGTATCGATCCATCCTGGTAGGATCGCGTTCGCCTGGATCCCGTGCTCCGCCCACGCCGTCGCCAGCACCTTCGTATACTGAACCACCCCGCCCTTGCTCGCCGCATAGGCCGGCGAGAACGGCACCCCGAACAGCGACATCATCGACCCGACGTTGATCACCTTGCCGCCCCGCACCTGCAGCAGCGCGAAAGCCGCGCGGCACATCAGGTGCATGCTGGTCAGGTTGGTGTCGATCACCAGGTGCCACTCATCCTCGCTCAGCACCTCGGGCCGCTTGCGAACATTGGTTCCGGCGTTGTTCACCAGGATATCCAGCCGACCGAACAGCCGCTCCGCCTCCGCCACCGCTGCTGCGCACGCTGCCGCAATCGTCACATCCGCCACGAACCCGGCGTGTCTCTCTCCCAGCGCCGTTACCGCTGCCGCATTTTTCCCGGCATCCCGCCCCACCACCAGCACCCGCGCCCCAGCCTCCGCCAGACCCTGCGCCATGCCCAGCCCGATACCGCCATTCCCGCCGGTCACCAGCGCGACCCGGCCCGAGAGATCGAACGCGCTCATCCCGCCATCGCGGCGACGAACCGCCGAAACAGATGCTGGCTATCGGCCGGCCCGGGGCTCGCCTCCGGATGATACTGCACGCTGAACGCCCGCTTCTCGTCGCAGGCGATCCCTTCGTTGCTCCCATCGAACAGGCTCACATGGGTGATCCGAACCCCGGGCGGCAAGCTCGCATCATCTACTGCAAACCCATGATTCTGGCTGGTGATCTCAACCTTGCCCGTCGCCAGTTCCTTCACCGGCTGGTTCGCCCCCCGATGCCCTTGCTCCAGCTTGTAGGTCCGCCCCCCCAGCGCCAACGCCAGCAGCTGGTGCCCCAGGCAGATCCCGAACACCGGCACCTTGGCTGCCAGCACGCCCTGGATCGCCGGCACGGCATAGATCCCCGTGGCCGCCGGGTCGCCAGGACCGTTGCTGAGGAAGACGCCGTCCGGCGCATGCCGCAGGATGTCCTCGGCCGTTGCCGTCGCCGGCACCACCGTCACGCGGCATCCCGCACTGGCCAGGCTGCGCAAGATGTTGCGCTTTGCCCCATAATCGACGGCCACCACATGATGCCGGGCCTCCACGGTCGCGTGGACCCCTGGCCACGCCCATACCCCCTCGCTCCACGCATAGCTTTGCGTGCAGCTCACCTCGCGGGCCAGGTCCATACCCTCCAACCCCGGCCAGGCCTGCGCCTGCGCCACCAGCGCCGCAAGATCGAACCGCCCATCCGCCGGATACGACAATACCCCCGTCGGCGGCCCGCCATCGCGCACCCGGATGGTCAAGGCCCGCGTATCCACCCCCGCAATGCCCGGCACGCCCTTGGTCCGCATCCAAGCATCCAGCGTCTGCGTCGATCGCCAATTGCTCGGCTCCGTCACATCCTGTTTCACGATGATCCCGAGTGCGGCGATGTTCGTCGCCTCGAGGTCCTCGATATTGGTCCCGACATTACCAATGTGGGGAAACGTAAAGACGATGTGCTGCCCGGCATACGACGGATCGGTGATCGTCTCCTGATACCCCGTCATTCCCGTGTTGAAGCAGACCTCGCCAACCCGAGCGGCCCCATGCGCCCCAAACCCGCGGCCCCAGAAGGCACTGCCATCGGCCAGCACCAGCACAGCTGTCGCGCCAGCCGGCACATCCCCCGACGCCGTCTCGGTAAAAGCCTCGACCCCAAGCCCTGTCGCCGCCATGATCGCCGACCAGTGCTTCGCCGGCACCGCCCGCGCCTGGCGCCACTTTCGCACCGCCTCCAGCCCCACGCCCGTCAGCTTGGCCGCCGCTTCGGCGCCCCCCAACTTTTCGATGATATCGTCGATGCCCATCATGCACTAAGGATACGAGAGCTGACTTCCCAAATCAACCACAACAAGCATTGCCAGGAAAAAACTTCCCATGCCCCTCCGCGACCAATTTACCGACGCCTTGAAGACCTCCATGAAGGCCGGCGACTCCGCCCGCACCTCCGTGCTTCGCATGGTCCTCGCCAAGCTGAAGGACACGGACATCGCCGCCCGCCCAAAGGGCATCACAGGAATCCCCGATGACGAGATCACCACCATGCTCCGCGGCATGGTGAAATCCCGCCGCGAATCCGTGATACTCTACGACCAGGGCAACCGCCCCGAGCTCGCCGCCAAGGAGCTGGCCGAAATCGCCGTCATCGAAACCTTCCTCCCCAAGGCCATGGACGACGCCACCCTCGAAGCCGCCGTCCAGGCCGCGATCTCGGAGGCCGGAGCCACCGGCCCAAAGGACATGGGCAAAGTCATGGCCGCCCTAAAAGCAAAGCACGGCGCCCTTCTCGACATGAGCCGCGCCAGCCCCCTGGTGAAATCCAAACTGACCCCATGACTTTCCCAAGCGCCGTCATGGTCGGGCGGGACCGGAGCATCCACGCCGGTCCCCACACACTGGCCTCGGCGACGCGCGCGCGTTCAAACGGTCGAAACGCGGCCTGAATGGCACTACCCCCTTCCTGGCTCGACGAACTCCGGGCCCGCACCCCCATGCACGCCCTCGTCGCCCGCCGCGTGCAACTCAAGAAGTCCGGCAAGAACTGGACCGGGTGCTGCCCCTTCCATACCGAAAAATCCCCCAGCTTCTATGTCTACGAAGACGGCTTCCACTGCTTCGGCTGCGGCGCCCACGGCGATGCCATCACCTTCGTCATGCAAACCCAGGGTGCGACCTTCATCGACGCCGTCGAATCCCTGGCCGCCGAAGCCGGCCTCGAAGTCCCCAAACAATCCCCCCGCGCCATCGAGATCGAGCAGGAACGCCTGGGTCTCCACGACATCCTCGAAGCCGCCCAGGCCGAGTTCGTCCGTCAACTCAACACGCCAGCCGGGGCAGGGGGGCTGGCCTACCTGCGCAGCCGCGGCCTCTCCGACGCCACCATCCAGCGCTTTGGCCTCGGCTGGAGCGGCGACGGCCGCGGCAGCCTTACCGCCGCCCTAGCCAAACAGGGCGTCGACCCCGCCCGCCTCGAAGAAGCCGGCCTCCTCCGACCGCAGGAAGACGGACCTGCCCGCGAGCTTTATTGGGCCCGCGTCACCTTCCCCATCCGCGACCGCCGCGGCCGCACCATCAGCTTTGGCGGCCGAACGCTCGGCGACGCCAAGCCCAAATACATCAACGGCCCCGACACCCAGCTCTTTCACAAGAAAAACACCCTCTACGCCCTCGACCTCGCCCGTGAAGGCGCTCGCAAGGCTCCGCCAATCGTCGTCGAGGGCTACATGGACGTCATCGCCCTGCATCAGGCCGGGTTCACCAGCGCAGTAGCCCCCCTCGGCACCGCGCTTGCCGCCGAGCAGCTCGAACTCCTCTGGCGCATGGGGCCCATGCCCGTCCTCTGCTTCGACGGCGACGCCGCCGGCGCCCGCGCCGCCGCCCGCGTTGCCGAACTCTGCCTCCCCCTTCTTACCCCTGAGCGCTCCCTCAGACTTGCCTCACTCCCGGGTGGCAAGGATCCCGATGACCTCGTTCGCCAGGGTGGCCCGGCATCCTTTCAGGCCATCGTCGACGGCGCCCGCCCCTTGGTCGACGCCCTGTTCGACGTCCTGCGTGAAGGCGGCGGCGAAACTCCCGAGGCCCGTGCCGCCTTCCGCGCCCGCCTCGACACCGCCGCCGCCCGCATCGCCGACAAGGGCCTCAGCGCGGAATACCGCACGGCCCTGCGGGAAAAATTCTTCGCCTCCCGCCGCCCTTTCGGTCCAGGCAACAAAAATGCGCAGGGCACCAGGAAGCCCACCACCCACCGCCCGACCCGGGTTCCCCCGTCGCCGGACGCCATCCAACACGAACGCGCCCGCTGCCTTACCGCCATTCTCCTCCGCCACCCCGCCCTGGTTCACGACGTGGAAGAAGCCTGGTGTGGCCTCGACCTCCCGACCCCCCTCAGCCGCCTGCGTGACGCAATCCTGCACACCGAAGACCTCCCCACGCTTGACTCCGATGCCCTGCTTGCCCACCTCCACGCTTCTGGATTGGCTGATGACATCGCCGTCGTCCTGTCCGCCTCGATGCCGTTGCCCCCAAGCGCCCGGCCCGCGGCGATGCCGGCGGAGGCGGAAGGGGAGTGGTGGCACCTATTCGGCCTGATGCGAGGCGTCTCCCGCCTGGAGGAGGAAGTGGCCCATGCCGCCTTGGCCTATGCCGAGCGCCAGGACGCCGCCACGCAACAGCGTCTGATCGGCCTCAGAAATGCATGGCTGGAACTGGTTGCCATCGACACTGAAGACTAAGCACAGCAAACGATACCGAACATAACCGCTTCCGGGACGCCGGGTGCGGACAATAAGAACGGAGTTCCCTCACCTATGGCCACGAAGCAAGCCGTGACCGCCGAAGCCGCCACCCCCGATGCCGACGGCGACACCACCCTGCTCGATGTGAACACGGTCGCCGTCAAGCGCCTGATCGCGAAGGGCAAGGAACGCGGCTACATCACCTTCGACGAGCTCAACGCAGTCCTCCCCTCCGAGCAGAACAGCTCCGAGCAGATCGAGGACGTCATGGCCATGCTCAGCGAAATGGGCATCCAGGTCGTCGAGAGCGAGGAACAGGAAGACGGCGAGCCGGCCGTCAAGCCCGAAAAAGCCGAGGACGAGGAAGAGGAAGAAAAGGTTGCCGGCAACGTCGACGAGGCCAGTCTCGGCCGCACCGACGACCCTGTCCGCATGTATCTCCGCGAGATGGGCAGCGTCGAGCTGCTCTCCCGTGAAGGCGAGATCGCCATCGCCAAGCGCATCGAAGCCGGCCGCGACATGATGATCGGCGGCCTCTGCGAAAGCCCGCTGACCTTCCGCGCCATCATCCAGTGGCATGACGCGCTGAAGGCGGGCCGCATGCTTCTGCGCGACATCGTCGACCTCGACGCCACCCAAGGCGGCCCGAAGGACGCCGTCGACCCGGCCGCCACAGCCGAAGCCGGCGAGGCAGGCCCGCGGGAGGGAGAGGCGGGCGAGCCCGCCGCCCCGCCGCCCGCCTTCGAACCCCCCGACGACAGCGATGACGACGGCGAGGGCGAAGGCCCCGGCATGTCCCTCAGCGCGCTGGAGGAAAAGCTTAAGCCCGAGGTCCTCGCCACGTTCGAGGAGATCGAGGCCCTCTATAAGAAGCTCCACAAGGTCCAGTCCCGCCGCCTCGACACCATGACGTCGGGCGAATTGGTTACCCAGCGCTCCGAAAAAAGCTATGAGAAGCAGCGCGAGGAACTCGTCGGTAAGGTTGAGCAGGTCCGCCTGCATAACAACCGCATCGAGGAGCTGGTCATCCAGCTCAAGCAGATCAGCCAGCGTCTCAACCAGCTCGAAGGCCAGCTGCTCCGCCTCGCGGAAAGCGCGAAGGTCGGCCGCGACGACTTCCTGCGCGAATACCGTGGCCACGAGCTCGACCCCAACTGGATGGAGCGCGTCGGAACCCTGCCGGGCAGGTCCTGGAAGGCCTTCGCCGCAAAGCACGGCAACCAGGTCGGCGAGGTCCGGACCAAGATCGCCGACCTTGCCCAGGAAGGCGGCCTTCCCATCGCCGAATTCCGCCGCGTCTACCAGACCGTCAGCCGCGGCGAGCGCGACAGTGCCCGCGCCAAAAAGGAGATGATCGAAGCCAACCTTCGCCTCGTCATCTCCATTGCCAAGAAATACACGAACCGCGGCCTGCAATTCCTTGATCTTATTCAAGAAGGCAACATCGGCCTGATGAAGGCCGTGGATAAGTTCGAGTATCGCCGCGGCTACAAGTTCAGCACCTACGCCACCTGGTGGATCCGCCAGGCCATCACCCGCTCCATCGCGGACCAGGCCCGCACCATCCGCATCCCAGTCCACATGATCGAGACCATCAACAAGCTGGTCCGCACCAGCCGCCAGATGCTTCATGAGATCGGCCGCGAACCCGCCCCAGAGGAACTTGCCGAAAAACTGGGCATGCCGCTGGAGAAGGTCCGCAAGGTCCTTAAGATCGCCAAGGAACCGATCAGTCTCGAAACCCCCATCGGCGACGAGGAGGACAGCCATCTCGGCGACTTCATCGAGGACAAGGCTGCCGTTATCCCACTCGATGCCGCCATCCAGGCCAATCTCCGCGAGGCCACTACCCGCGTCCTCAGCAGCCTCACCCCCCGCGAGGAACGTGTCCTGCGCATGCGCTTCGGCATCGGCATGAACACCGACCACACCCTCGAAGAGGTAGGTCAACAGTTCAACGTCACCCGGGAACGGATCCGCCAGATCGAAGCCAAAGCCCTCCGCAAACTCAAACACCCCAGCCGCAGCCGCAAACTCCGCAGCTTCCTCGACGACTGAAAGCCCTCTCCTGCGGGAAGCGGGTCGGGTGAGGGTCCAACCACAAGCGCCGACCCTCACCCCCCTTGATCCCCACCCCGCCCCCGTGGCACCCCTTATCCATGCTGATGCAGGCCCATCGCGTCGCGGTCACCGTGACCTTCCTCCGCATGGACCACTGTCCGCCCCCCGGTCCGGCCCTCCCGCCCGACACCTCCCTCGTACGCGTCCCCCGCTGCACGGTCCCCTTCTACCGCTACCTCTACGACACCGTCGGCGCCGCTCATGTCTGGTGGCTCCGCCGGACCCTCTCCCTCGCCACGCTGGAGGCTATCCTCCGCGACCCCGGAATCACGATCCACGTTCTCTACCGCAACAACGAACCCGCCGGCTTCTTCGAGATCGACGCCCGCGGCCGTCCCACCGTCAATCTCAGCTATTTCGGTCTCCTCCCCCACGCCGTCGGCCGCGGCCTTGGTCCCGCCTTCGTCGCCGCCGCCGTCCAGACCGCCTGGGCAACCGAACCCGGCCTCCGCACCCTCACGGTCAACACCTGCACCGCCGACCATCCCAGGGCGCTTCCAGGCTACATCGCCGCCGGCTTCAAGCCCGTCCGCCGCCTCGACGAGATCTGGGACGTCCCAATCCGCCTCGGCCTATCCATCCCCCGCCACCTCCTCGTATGATTGCAGGAACCGGAGGAACCTATCGAATGCGCCACGCCTTGCTCGCCGCCAGCCTCCTGCTGGCGTCGCCTGCGTATGCCGAACTCCCCGGCACCATCAGGATTGGCGTCCTCAACGACGCCTCCGGCCCCTTCGCCGACCAGTCCGGTAAAGGCAGCGTCGTCGCCGCCCAACTCGCCGCCGACGACTTCAAGGCCGAATCGCCGGACATTAAGGTCGAGATTCTCTTCGGTGACCACCAGAACAAGCCCGATATCGGCAGCAGCATCGCCCGCGCCTGGGTCGACCGCGACAACGTCGTTGCCATCGCCGACGCCGTGAACTCCGGCGTCGGCCTCGCCGTCAACGAGGTCATGCGCGACCGCCACCGCACCTTCATCGCCAGCAACGTCGGCACGTCCGACCTCACCGGCAAGAACTGCGCCCCCACCACCGTCCAATGGACCTTCGACACCTGGGCCCTCGGTAACTCTGCTGCCCGCGCGCTGAAGGAGAAAGGGCCGTTCTACTTCATCGGCTTCGACTACGCCCTGGGCGCCGCGCTCGAACGCGACACCACGGCCGTCCTCACCAGCCTCGGCGGCAAGGTCGTCGGCTCCGTGAAACACCCCCTCGGCACCACCGACTTCTCGTCGTACTTGCTCCAGGCACAGGCGAGCGGCGCGAAAGTCATCGCCTTCGCCAGCACCGGCACCGACTTCATCAACGCCGTCAAACAGGCCGCCGAATTCGGTGTCGGCAAAACCGCCATCCTGACCGGACTCTTCACCCAGATCGTCGACGTGGAATCCCTCGGCCTCCCCGCTGCCCAGGGCCTGACACTCACCGAGGCCTTCTACTGGGACCTCAACGAAGAAACCCGCGCCTTCACAGTGCGCTTCGCCGAGAAGATGCCCGGCCGCGTCCCGACTGAAAACCAGGCCGGCGTCTACTCCAGCGTCCTCGCCTACCTCCGCGCCGCGAAGAAGGCCGACAGCATCGAAGGCGAGAAAGTCATCGACGCCATGAAATCCGCCCCCATCCCCGACAAGCTGTTCGGCCCCGTCATCGTCCGCCAGGACGGCCGCGCCCTCCACCCGATGTACGTCTTCCGCGTCAAGACCCCCGCCGAATCCAAATCCCGCTGGGACCTCTACACCCTCATCGCCACCATCCCCGCCAACGAAGCCTTCCGCCCCCTCGACCAAGGCGGCTGCGCGCTCGTCAAGTAGCACTCTGCGCCCTCTCCCGCTTGCGGGAGAGGGCCAGGGTGAGGGGCCAGGCCGCAAGCGCGATCCGGCGAGTGCTAGGCCCGAACCAGCGTCCCCACGCCCCCCTCCCGGAACAACTCCAGCAAACATGCATGCGGCATCCGCCCATCCAGGATCACCGCCCCCTTCAC
>JAYVEG010000149.1:0-4151 GCA_043748985.1 Rhodospirillales bacterium | reverse complement strand
AGGTGCCGGTCGATGAGCTTGGGGAAGCCGCCCAACGGCAGCAAGAGGCCTTCCAGCTTCGCACGAAGCCTGGCGGCGGCTTCCATGTTCCCCTCGTGAATGTCCAGCACGACCCGGTCGCCATCGTAGTAGATGCGGTTCTCTGGCCGGGGCAGGTCTTCGCTTTGCAGCCAGAAGTCGATGGAGTGATTGGCCATCGCCTCGAACGCGATCCCGGGCACGAGCGCCATCAAAGCCTGCAGCGGCGCCTCCCCCCTGATCTGCGCGCCGTGCGACGCAGCGCACATCTGCACCAGGCCCAGCGGGAACTCCCAATCGTCGGCGCCGAAATAGTAGTCGCTGAACGCAAGCGTCTTCTGGAAAACGGTGTCGTTGCGTTCCTTCAGCACGGCCATGACCACGGACATGTTGTGCCGCATGTAGTTGCGCCCGACCTGGTCGGAGCCGTTGGCAAGGCCGTTCGGGTGTGCGTCGCAGGCCGAGCGCAGCATCAGCAGGGCGGAGCTGAGTGCGCCGCAGGCCACCACCACGATATCGGCCGAGTACTGCTCGGCCAAGCCGTCACGGACCACATGAACGCAGGTGACGGTCCGCCCGCTCGCATCTGTTTCGAGCCGCGTCACCATGGCGCCGGTCAGCAGGGTGAAGTTGGGGTGCTCGGCCAGGGTTGGATCGACGCAGATCACCTGCGCGTCGGCCTTCGCGTTGATCGCACATGGAAAGCCGTCGAACGCGTCGCAGCGGATGCAGGGGCTGTAGGTCTTGGCGGACCCGTCGGGATTCTGGTCCAGCTTGATCCCAAGCGGAAGATGGAAGGGGTGCAGGCCCTGCTCGGCGAGGGTGTCGCTGAGTTGCTGGATGCGGGGTTCGTGCACGATCGGCGGATAGGCGTAGGGAGCACTGGACCAGGGTTCGGTCGGATCCTCGCCCCGCTGCCCATGCACATGATACAGCGCCTCGGCTTGCGTGTAGTACGGCTCGAACACCTCATAATCGAGCGGCCAGCCGGGCGAGAGCCCATCCTTGTGCTGCAGCGGTAGGAAGTCTCGCTCACGCAGCCGCAGCAGGGCCGCCCCATAAACCTTGGAATTGCCACCGACGTAGTAGTGCAGCCCCGGGTGAAAGCGCGTGCCATCCGCCCCATACCACGTGTCGGCGCATTGGTAATGGCCGTCAACGAACACCGTCTTGGCGTCCCAATTTGCCCGGGAGCGCGGCAGGTAGCCGCCCCGCTCGAGCATGAGGATGCGCTTGCCCGTCGGTGCCAGGCGGTGCGAAAGCGAGGCGCCACCGGGTCCGGACCCGATGACGATCACGTCGTAATGGTCGAGAGGCACGGCCTATCCCTTCACGCTGCACCTGGATGAAGCCCTGGCCCCATGCAATGCCAGCCAGGTCCGAGACTGCCTTTGGTCGCTGGGGACGCACGAGGAACGAAGCTGTGCGCCGGGAGTTTCTCCCAAGCCAGCGCGTCCCGAACGCGCCCCCCCTTCCGATCGGACAGGTCCTGACCGCGCGCCTCCGAAAGTTCCTCACCGCATTGGGCGATACGTTCTGGCTGCTGCCGGGCGTCATGGTGGTTGCCGGAATACTGCTTGCCGTTGGCCTGGTCGCCCTGGACCGCAGCGGCGCGGTCCCGCGATGGTTGATCGACAGTCCCTGGCTCTACAACGGCGGCGGGACGGGCGCGCGCACGCTGCTGGGCGCCGTTGCGTCATCCACGATCGGCGTCGCCGGCACGGTATTCTCGATCACCATCGCCGCCCTCTCCCTGGCAGCGGGGCAGATGGGCCCGAGGCTGCTGCGAAATTTCACCCGCGACCGCGGCAACCAGGTCACCCTGGGCGCCTTCCTGGGCACGTTCTCGTATGCGCTGATGGTATTGCGCAGCGTGCGCACACAGGACGAAGGCGTGTTCGTCCCCAACGTCTCGCTGACGGTCGGCATCGCGCTTGCCTTCGTCTGCGTCGGCACGCTGGTGTTCTTCGTCGGGCACATGGCCGGACGCATCAACGTCGACACCGTGGTCGATCTCGTCAGCGAGGAGGTGCGCCAGGCGGTCAGCCGGCTGATGCTCGACAGCCCGCAACCGGAGGCTCCGAACCTTGCGGACCGGGATGGCGCGCAGCTCGTGACCGATGCCCGGCGGGGCTATCTCCAGCAGCTCGACACGGATGGCCTGGCGGACTGGGCGGCCGAGTGCGGCACCACGGTCTTCCTGCTGATCCGTCCCGGAGACTACGTGTTTCCCGGTGCCCCCATTGCGGCAGTCACTCCGGCCGTCGAGGGCGCGGAGGAGGCGGTTCGCAAAGCCACCGCCCTGGGCGGGCAACGGGTGAGTGCCGACGATCTGGAGTTCGCTGTACGGCAGCTGGTGGAGGTCGCGGTTCGCGCCTTGTCGCCCGGCATCAATGACCCGCACACAGCCATCAGCGTGCTGGACCGCCTCGGCGCGGCGCTGTGCGACGCCGTGCCGCTACACCTGTCCCGAGGCGTCACGCTGCGGAACGGCCATGCCGCGCTGGTCGTGCCCAGCGTCGATTACGGAGGCTTGACGGATGCGATGTTCCACATGATCCGGCAGAACGCCGCTGGGAGCACCGCCGTGCTGATCCGGCTTATCGAGGTGCTCGGGGCCGTTGCGTCCTGCGAGCGAGCGCCCGAACGCCTGCAGGAGCTGCAACGCCACGCCGACCTGGAGGACGTCTGCCGGCGCCACGCATGGTTCGGAACCGTGCGATTGCGAGGTGGCATTGCCATGCTGCCCGGTGCCGGGCGCTAACGGTGGAACATGCTTGAGCGCGAGGGACCCGGCGGCACTTTGACCGGGCATAGGACGTAAGAATGCACTTGCTGGGAATCGACTGGGTCGGTGTCAACGCGGAGAACGGGCGAAAGCTGCTTCTTTCGCTCATCTTCGTCGTGGTCATGCTCCTCGGCAGCAAGGCCCTGCGCGCCCTGCTCGGGCTCATTCTCGGCCGAATGGACCACGCCAGCATCCAGACCCGGTTCTGGACCCGGCAGGGGATCAGCCTGCTCGCCGCGGTGATGCTGATCCTGGGACTGCTGTCCATCTGGTTCAACGACCCGACCCGGCTTGCCACCGCGTCCGGACTGATCTCCGCCGGGCTCGCCTTTGCGCTGCAGCACGTCGTGACCTCGATCGCCGGGTATTTCGTCATCCTGCGTGGATCGACATTCACCGTGGGCGACCGCATCTCCATGGGTGGCGTGCGGGGTGACTTGCTGCGCCTCGGCTTCATCCAGACGACGATCATGGAGATGGGGCAGCCGCCCAGCGTGCAGGGCGCCGACCCCGCCATGTGGGTCAAGAGCCGGCAGTTCACCGGCAGGATCGTGACCGTCAGCAACTCCAACATCTTCGCCGAGCCGGTCTTCAACTATACCCGTGACTTCCCGTTCATCTGGGAAGAAATGGCGATTCCCATCACCTACCAGGCCGACCGCGAGCGGGCCGAGAACATCCTGCTCGATGCTGCAAGGACCCACGCCGTCGATCCCGACAGGATGGCCGAGTCCGCGAAGCAGGACCTGCAGCAACGATTCGGGGTGGAGCCGATCGACCTTGAGCCTCGCGTGTTCTATCGCATCACCTATAACTGGCTGGAACTGACCGTCCGCTTCATCCTTGGCACCCACCAGATCCGCGGTGCGAAGGACGCGATGAGCCGTCAGATCATCGCCGGGCTGGATGCTGCCGGGATCGGGATCGCGTCGGCCACCTACGACATCGTGGGCTTTCCGGCGCTGGAGCTGCACCCGGCCCGGCAAACCGCTGTCGCGGGAGCGGCGATATGAACCGCACTGCCGGCGCGGCGCTGGGATTGCTGGGCACGGGTGCAATACTCGCGCTGCTGCCTCGTCGGGCCATATCGCGCGCGAGAGCCAGGCGGAAGGTCCGAGTCGTGATCGTGGGCGCGGGCTTCGGCGGATTGGCCGCGGCCTCGTCACTTGCCGGCCGTCCAGGGGTCGACCTGACAGTGATCGACCGGCACGACCACCACCTGTTCCAGCCACTGCTCTACCAGGTTGCGACGGCGGCGCTGTCCCCATCCGACATAGCTGCCGCGGTGCGTGGCATCCTGCCAGCCGGACCGAACGTGCGCGTGCTGATGGCGACCGTCACCGGC
>JAYVEG010000148.1:0-13130 GCA_043748985.1 Rhodospirillales bacterium | reverse complement strand
CAGGCCGGCTCTTGTAGGTGTTGATTGTCGACAACTTACGTGAGATGCCGGTGTCTTTGACGCGAACTCTGCCCTTCATCCTGGCTGCACTGATGGCGCCGATGTCTGCCCTGGCGCAAGGGTCGGGCGTTCCGGTGACGATGGTGGAGGCGCAGAAGCGGGATGTTCCCGTGCTGTTGCGGGCGATCGGGACGGTGCAGGCCTTCCAGTCGGTGCTGATCCGGGCCCGGGTGGATGGAACGCTGGACAAGGTGCTGTTCACTGAGGGACAGCTGGTGAAGCCGGGCGATCTGCTGGCGCAGCTGGACCCGCGGCCGTATCAGGCGATCCTGGACCAGATGGCGGCGAAGCGCGCGGCAGACGAGGCGATGCTGGCGAACGCGCGGGCGGACCTCGTGCGCTACAACGATCTGGCGGCGAGCCAGATCGCATCGCGACAGAAGCTGGACCAAACGAAGGCCGCGGTGCAGCAGGCCGACGCGGCGGTGCGCGGTGACGAGGCGCAGATGGCGGCCGCCCAGCTGAACCTGGATTTCACGCGGATCACGTCGCCCTTGGCCGGTCGGGTCGGGCTGCGGCAGATCGACCCCGGCAACTACATCAGGGCGGCGGACCCGAATGCGGCCGGGCTGGTGACGATCGCGCAGATCCAGCCGATCGCGCTGGTGTTCACGCTGCCGCAGGATGCGTTGCCGCGGGTGCAGGCTGCGATGAAGCAAGGGCGCATCCCGGTGATGGCGTTCAGCAGCGACGACAAGGTGAAGCTGAGCGACGGCCAGTTTCTGACGGTGGACAGCATCATCGATGTGACGACGGGGACGATCAAGCTGAAGGCGGTGTTTGCCAACGCGGACGACAATCTGTGGCCCGGCCAGTTCGTGAACGTGCGCATGCAACTCGAGGTGCGACCGGGTGCGACCACGGTGCCGAGTGCGGCAGTGCAGCGTGGTCCGAACGGGCTGTACGTGTTCGCGGTCAAGGATGGGGCGGCAGCGGTGCAGATGATCGATGTCGATCAAGATGACGGCCGGGTCGCGGTGGTGTCGAAGGGCTTGTCGCCCGGGGACAAAGTGGTGACGTCCGGGCAATCGCGGTTGACGAACGGGACGAAAGTGGCGGCGATCGAGCCGAAGCCGGCTTCCTAGTGGTGGCTTGTAGGATGGAACAGTTCACGATGAGGCACTTTATGATGAGGCATTGGGCATGAGCATCTCGACGCCGTTCATCAAGAAGCCCGTTGCGACATCGCTGTTGATGGCGGCGATCCTGCTGATCGGGATCGCGGCCTATCCGCTGCTGCCGGTGGCGCCGCTGCCGCGGGTGGAATTCCCGACGATCCAGGTGACGGCGGCGTATCCGGGCGCCAGTCCGGAGACGATGGCATCGACCGTGGCGCAGCCGCTGGAGCGGCAGTTTTCGCAGATCTCGGGCGTTGCGCAGATGACGTCGGTGAGCGTTGCGGGCAGCACGCAGGTTGTGGTGCAGTTCGACCTGGAGCGTAACATCGATGCGGCGGCCCTGGACGTGCAGGCGGCGATCAACAACGCCGGCGGGTCGTTGCCGCGCAACCTGCCGAACCCGCCTTTGTTCCGGAAGGTCAATCCGGCGGACAGCCCGATCCTGATCCTGTCGGTGCAGAGCGACGTGTTGCCGCTGATCGAGGTGAACGACTTCGCGGACAACATCCTGAGCCAGCAGATCAGCCAGATCAGCGGTGTCAGCCAGGTCTCGCTGGGCGGGGAGCAGAAGCGGTCCATCCGGGTGCAGATCGACCCGGCGCGGCTGGCGGCCATGGGGATGACGCTGGAGGACGTGCGGCTGTTGCTGGTGACGGCGACGGTGGACAGTCCGAAAGGGACGATCGACGGGCCGGAGCGGTCGTTCAGCGTCTACGCGAACGACCAGCTGACGAAGGCGAGCCAACTCGACGACGTGGTCCTGGCCTACCGGAATGGCGGTCCGGTGCGGGTGCGCGACGTGGGGCGCGCAGTGGACGGGCCCGAGAATGCGCGTCTGGCCGGGTGGCAGAACGGCAAGCGTGGCATCCAGCTGTTCATTTTCAAACAGCCGGATGCGAACGTGATCGACACGGTGGAGCGGGTCAAGGCGGCGCTGCCGGCGCTGCGGGCCGCCATCCCCCCCTCGATCGCCGTGAATACGGTGGTGGACCGGACGCTGACGATCCGGGCTTCGGTGCACGAGGTGCAGTTCACGCTGCTGCTGTCGATCGCCCTGGTGGTGATGGTGATCTTCGTGTTCCTGCGGAACTTCTGGGCGACGTTGATCCCGAGCATCACGGTGCCGTTGGCGCTGGTGGGCACGTTCGCGGTCATGTATCTAATGGGATATAGCCTCAACAACCTCACGCTGATGGCGCTGACGATCGCGGTGGGTTTCGTGGTCGACGATGCCATCGTGATGCTGGAAAACATCTACCGGCATATCGAGGACGGGATGAACCCGACCGAGGCGGCGTTGAAGGGCGCCGGGGAGATCGGGTTCACGATCATCTCCATCAGCCTGAGCCTGGTTGCGGTGTTCATCCCGCTGTTGCTGATGGGCGGGATCGTTGGCCGATTGTTCCGCGAATTCGCGATGACGGTGGCAATCACCGTGGTGGTATCGGCGTTCGTGTCGCTGACGCTGACCCCGATGATGTGCTCGCGGTTCCTGAAGAATCATCATGGCGAAAAGCACAGCCTGCTGTTCCGCATCGTGGAGGGGTTCTTCACGGCGCTACAGAACGGGTATCGGCGGACGCTGGATATCGCGCTGAAGTATCAGTTCTGCACGCTGATGGTGTTCTTCGGGACCATGGCGGTGACTGTCTACCTCTACACCATCATCCCGAAGGGATTTTTCCCGAACCAGGATAACGGCGTGCTGATCGGGATCACGAAGGCCGGGCAGGACGTGTCGTTCTCCGAGATGGCACGGCGCCAGGTGGCGATCGCTGAGGTCATCTCGAAGGACCCGGCCGTCCTCGGCCTGTCGTCGAGCATCGGCGCCGGGCTGGGCGGCCAGACCGGGAACAACGGGCGGATCTGGATATCGTTGAAGCCGTTCGAGGATCGGACGGAGACGGCGCAACAGGTGATCGCTCGGTTGCGGACGAAGACGGCGGCAGTGGATGGTATCGTCGCGAACTTCCAGGCGGCGCAGGACATCAACGTGGGCGGCCGGCTCGCGCAGTCACAGTATCAGTACACGATCCAGGATGCCGACCTGGTGGAATTGTTCGAGTGGGCGCCGAACATCCTGCGGCAGCTGCAGCAACTGCCGATGCTGCGTGACGTGGCAACAGACCAGCAGATCGCTGGGACGACGGCGACGCTGACAATCGACCGGGACAGGGCGGCGCGGTTCGGGATCCAGGCGCAGGTGATCGACGACACGCTTTATGACGCGTTCGGGCAGCGGCAGATCGCGCAGTACTTCACGCAGCTCAACACCTACAAGCTTGTGCTGGAGGTCCCGCCGGACATGCAGGGCGACATGTCGACGCTGGACAAGCTGTATATCCATGCGCGCGACGGATCGACGGTGCCGCTGTCGACGTTCGTAACGGTGGACACGAGGCCGGTGCTGCCCCTGGCGATCAGCCATCAGAGCCAGTTCCCCTCCGTGACGCTCAGCTTCAACCTGGCCGAGGGCGCGGCGCTGGGGAACGCGGTCACGGCGATCAACGGGATGATGGCGAGGATCAACGCGCCGGCGACGCTACGCGGCACGTTCCAGGGCACGGCGCAGGCGTTCCAGTCGTCGTTGAGCTCGACGCCCTATCTGATCGCGGCGGCTTTGGTCACCGTTTATATCATCCTGGGCATCCTGTACGAGAGCTACATCCTGCCGATCACGATCCTGTCGACGTTGCCGTCGGCCGGCGTGGGCGCGTTCCTGATGTTGCTGATCTTCCACTACGACCTGTCGGTGATCGCGCTGATCGGCGTGATCCTGCTGATCGGGATCGTGAAGAAGAACGGGATCATGATGGTGGACTTCGCGATCTCGGCAGAGCGGAAGGGCGGTGCGACGCCGTTCGACGCGATCCGGCAGGCATGTCTGCTACGGTTCCGGCCGATCCTGATGACGACGATGGCGGCACTTCTGAGCGGGGTGCCGTTGATCATCGGGGATGGCGCGGGGTCGGAACTGCGCAAGCCGCTGGGGTTTGCGATGGTGGGCGGGCTGATCCTGAGCCAGATCCTGACGCTTTATACGACACCTGTCGTGTATTTGTATCTGGACCGGTTGCAGCGCTGGCTGATGCCGTCGCGGCGGCAGAAGCTGCCGCGACTGGCGGAAAGCATGGGCGCAGGCGAGATGGCGGATGATCTGGCGGTTCGGAAGGTGGTTGCTTCCAGCGGAGACTGAGGGAAGCCCATCCTTACCCAGCCCACTCGCGCACGCACCTAGAAGAGGGGTTTAGTCCGCAACTTGCGATGACCCGCATTGTTGAACCTTCGGTTCTGGTCGCATCAGCCGCGACCGTGACAGGGCGCATGGTTGTCCCCGATGGGAGTCGTCTTGCAAGGTGTCGCTTTCGACGTGTCTGAGGGATGCGCCTGGGATGGGATGGTCCGGGCGATGGAGGGTCGGGCGGGTCCGCTCGATGCGGCGGCGGCGATTCCGGCCGAGGACGTTGCGGCGCTCGGGGCAGCGGGGCTGGTGATGGCCCCCCTGCCCTGCCGGGTCGGCGGCATGGGGATGGGGACGGAGCCGCAGGCGGCCGGCGCCGTGTTCGCGGCACTACGGGCGTTGGGGCGGGGTAATCTGTCGGTCGCGCGGCTGTTCGAGGCGCATGTGAATGTCGTGCGGCTGGTCGTGCGGTTCGGCACGCCGGCGCAGGTCGATCAGGTGGCCGGGGTGTGCCGCGCCGGGGCGCTGTTCGGGCTTTGGGTGACGGATGCGCCGGGGCAGGTATTGCACGTGCGCAACGGCGTGCTGGCTGGGGTAAAGGGCCCCGGGTCGGGCGCCGGGTTCCTGCGGAATGCGTTGGTGACTGTCCATGACTCCGGTGCAGTGCGGATGGCACTGGTGCGGCTGAATGGGGACGAGCCGGTCGAGATGGTAGGGGACCGGCTGCATGGGATGCGGGCGAGCGCCAACGGATCGGTTCGGCTGGATGGGCTGGTTCCCGAGTTCGTCGGGAACGACGGGGATTACATGCGAGAGCCGGATTTCTCGACCGGGGCATGGAGGACGATGGCGGCGACTGTTGGGGGCATGGAGGCGCTGTTGGCGGCGGTGCAGGTGCAGTTGATGCGGCGGGGGCATGACGGTTTCGCGCTGCAGCAGGCGCGGTTCGGGGAGATGGCGATCGCGGTCGAGACGGCGCGGCTATGGACCTGGGAGGCCGGTCAGAGGTCCGAGGCCGAGATGGGGGCGGCAGCCGACTTGGTGGTCTACGTGAACCTGGCGCGGATCGCGGTCGAGGCGGCCTGCCTGGCGTTGATACAGGGTGCGCAACGGGGGTTGGGCCTCGGGGCGTTCGTGCGGCCGAATCCGGTCGAGCGGTTGTTGAGGGACCTCGCGGTCTACTTGCGACAGCCGGCAGCCGATCTGGTGTTGACCGAGGCTGGCTTGCACCTGTTGCGGGCCTGATGCGCGCGGCCGAGGCGCACACGTCGATGCGGGCGCTGCCGGTACGGGCTGTGGCGGCGTTGGTGGCTGCGGGGCCGCTGGTCATCCTGGCGCCGCACCCTGACGACGAGAGCCTTGGGTGCGGCGGCATCATCGCGGCCTGCTGCACGGCGGGCATGCCGCCGTTCGTGGTGGTGATCACGGATGGCGCCGGGTCGCATCCCAATTCCATCGTCTATCCGCCGGGCCGGCTGGTGGCGTTGCGGCAGGCGGAGGCGCGCGCGGCGGTGGCCTGGCTGGGCCTGCCGGCCGATCGGATCGGGTTCCTGGGTTTGCCGGATACACGGAGCCCCCTGGAGGGCAGCGGGCTGGAAGAAGCGTCGGAGCGGGTTGTGAAGGTGGTACGGCGGGTCGGCGCCGGGGCCGTGTTGGCGACATGGGCGTCCGACCCGCATTGCGACCATCTGTCGGCGCATCGCATCGGGGCGCGGGCTGCGGCGGTCTGTGGCGTGCGGCACCTGGCCTACCCGGTCTGGGGCTGGACGCTGCCGGACGATGCGGAGGTGGAGGCCGTGCGCGGCGGGATGCAGGTGGATGTGTCAACGCTGCTGACGGTGAAACGGCATGCGATCCTTGCGCATCGATCGCAGTATGCTGGCGTGATCCCGGACGATCCCGCAGGATTTCAGATGTCGGAGGGATTCATGGAGATGTTCTTGGGGAGCCATGAAGTCGTTCTGGAGGTCTAGCAGGCTGCTGAAAAACTCCTCTCAGTGGCCCATGTCTTTCGGGACGGGCGCGCCAGAGCGCAACGGCAGGTCCTTCATGCCGAGCGCGATGACGAAGGCGACGAGGAGGAGTGCTGCGCAGGTGCCGTAGCCGAGCTGGAAACCGTTGGCCAAGGCGGCGCGGGCGGTGCTGAGGCCCTGCGTGCCGAGCGCCTCGAGACCGGTGCCGCGCAGGGAGCCGAGGTCGACCTCCTGCGTGATGCCAGCAGCGTGGAGCCCGGCGGCGAAGCGCATGGCGAGGATGGCGCCCACGACCGTGCTGCCGAAGGCGCCGCCCATGGATCGCAGGAAGAGGAGTGAACCGGTTGCCGCGCCGACATAGCGGCGCTCGGCGGCGTTCTGCACCTGCATCAGGACGGTGGGCATCGTCATGCCGGTCCCGACGCCCAGGACGAAGATGACAGGCAGGATGACGCCCAGGTGGACGGCCGCCGGCATTGCGGCAAGAGCGGCGAAGGAGAGGGTGACGGCGGCGAGGCCAGTGAGGACGATGGCCTTGACGCGACCAATGCGCCGGGCCCACTGCCCGGACACCAGGGCGCCGACGACGTTGCTGCCCATGTAAGGCATGACGAGCAAGCCGGAAGTCGAGGCGTCGAAGCCTTGAACCAGCTGGAAGTAGAGGGGCAGGAGGAAGGTCGCGCCGAACAGCCCCAGCGACGCGAAGAAGGCGATCAGCACGCCCCGCAGGAAGGTTGGGTTGGCGAACAGCACCGGCGGCAAAATCGGGTCCGATGCGCGGCGCTCATACCACGCGAGTGCCGCGATGAGCAGTAGCCCGAGCGCCGCAAGTCCGATGATGGGGGTGGAGGCCCAGGGATACTCGGTGCCGCCCCAGCTGAGGAGCAACAGCCACGCGGTGACGCCCGCGATGAGCAGAGCGGCGCCGGCCCAGTCGATGCGGGCGGGTCGGCGGGTGTGGCGGATCAGCTTGAGCGCCTGGTTGCACAGCAGCATCGCGACCAGGCCAAAGGGCAAATTGGCCCAGAAGATCCAGCGCCAGGACAGGTGGTCGGACACCCAGCCGCCGAGGATGGGGCCGGCGATGGACGAGACGCCCCACATGGAGGCCATATATGCCTGGTAGCGGCCCCGCTCGCGCGGCGAGACCACGTCGGCGATCGCGGCCTGGGCCATGGCGAACAGCCCGGCGCCGCCCAGGCCCTGGATCGCGCGCGCCACGATGAGCTGGGGCAGGGTCTGGGCAAAACCGCAGGCCAGGCTGGCGATGATGAAGACGGCCAGGCTCGGCAGCAGCAGGGCGCGGCGGCCATAGGTGTCCGACAGCTTGCCGATGATGGGCGTCGCCGCGGTGGACGTGAGCAGATAGGCGGTGACGATCCAGGACAGGTGCCCGAACGCGTTCAGGTCTCCGGCAATCGCGGGGACGGCGGGAATGACGACGGTCTGGTCGAGGGATGCGAGAAAGATGCAGAGCATGATCCCGAAGACGACGCGGAGGATCTGCTGATGGGTGTAGGCGGGCATGGCGTCGAGGCCGGGGAGCGGCGTTGGGGGCTTGGCGGCGTCCGGCATGTGTTTGGCTTACTCCCGGGCAGGGGGCGCGTCAGCTTGATTTTTGCTGCAGGTGCGATGTGAGGCGGGCTTGCGGACGAGCCTTCACCCGATCACTTCTGCAGGCGGAAAAAGGATTACTCGACGGGGGATGGACCTCTGGTGGTGTCCTGGCCCGCGACGGGCGGGATTTTGACGGGGGTGCCGGCCTGGGCGGCCTGGTAGATGGCGGCGATGAGGCGCTGGTCCTGCAACCCTTCCTCGCCGGGCGTGTGGGGGGTGCGGTTGGCGCGGATGCAGTCCGCGAAATGGTCCATTTCCGTCGCGAACTGGTTCTTGTCGGGGTGGTGGCGGTGGTCGATGGAGGCTGCGCCGTCGATCTTGCGTGCGATCTGCAGTTGGAGGCCTTCGTAGCCGAAGGCGGGGTCCATGGAGATGGTGGCCTTGGCGAGCATGACGGACAGGGTTCGAGTGTCGTGGTGACTGTAGCCGCTCATGCAGGTGGCCAGCACGCCGGAGGGAAAGCGCAGGGTGAAGGCAGCGATGTCCTCGACCTCCCTGAAGCGAGGGTCGTCCTTCGGCTGGGTGAGCTGCGCTGTGATCTCGATGGGCTCCTCGCCGGTGATGTAGCGGGCGGCGCTGAGGCAATAGAGGCCGACGTCCGGGAGGGAGCCGCCGCCGGCCTGTTTGAGGACCTGGCGCCACTGGCCATCGGGCCGGTCGTTCTGGCCATTGACCGCGGTGATGGCGCGGATCGGGCCGTATTCGCCGCTACGGGCCATGCGGACGAGGGCACGATGATAGGGGTTGTACTGGAGGCGGTAGGCGACCATCAGGAGGCGGCCGGCCTGCCGGCAGGCTGCGATCATGCGTTCGGCCTGGTCCGGGGCGGTGGCCATGGGCTTTTCGCACAGGACGTGTTTGCCGGCACGGGCAGCGCGGATGGTGTATTCCTCGTGCATGTTGTTGGGCAGGACGATGTAGACGAAGTCGATCGCGGGGTTGTCCTTGATCTGATCGAAATTGTCGTAGCTGTAGAGGTTCCGATCGGGGACGTTGTACTGCGCGGCAATGGCGCGCGCCTTGGCCGGATCACCGCTGACCAGGGCGGTGACGCGGATGTGCTTGCTGGTGAGGGTGCCCGGGAGGATCTGGTCGATTGCGAGATGGCCGAGGCCGACGATGGCGACACCCAGCCTGCGGGTGAGCGGGTCGAAGTTGGTGGTGGGGCCTTCGACTTCGCTGTCTTCATGGAGTTTAGGCAGCTCGACGGCGTCGCCGTCGACCGTGCCGCGGAGGCTGTGGGGCTGGTCTGCGCGGGCGGAGGTGTCGCCCAGGGCGAGCGCCGGGCCGGCGAGTGCGGCGGTAAGGGCGGCCCGGCGGCTAAGATCGGTCATTGCAGTCCTTGTTGAAGAGGTCGTTCACGATGATGGCGCGCTTTCTCTGTACGTTTCCGATCATGGACTTATGACCGGTCCGTGCCAGCCAACGCGGAGCTTCTATTCAGGACGTCGGGACTACCTTCATCTTGGTTCACATGACGGTGAGACTTGGCAAACCGGTCCGACCGGCTAGGTTCGTGTCATGAGAAACCTTGTTGCTGTTTTGCTGATGGTTATGGCTGTGCCGGCGTTCGCGCGGGACATGGTTGTGGTGGGGTTCGGCGGCGGGTTCCAGGATGCGGCGCGCAAGTATCTGTTCCAGCCCTGGGCGGCGGTGTCCGGGGTGATGCTGCGGGACGAGACCTATAATGGTGAAGTGGCGAAGGTCTACGCGATGACGAAGGCGCGGGATGTGAGTTGGGACGTGGTGATGGTGGAGGCGCCGGAGTTGGCGCGGGGCTGCGAAGATGGGGTTTTCGCGCGGCTGGACCCGGCGCGGGTCGGGGCGGAGAAGTTCATCCCCGGGGGCATGACGGCGTGCGGGGCCGGGGCGGTGGGCTGGGGGGTGGCGCTGTTCTGGGACCGGGCCCGGCATGCGGAGGGGCCGACTGATTACGCCGGGCTGTTCGACCTGGCGCGGTTTCCGGGCAAGCGCAGCCTTCGCAACGGGCCGAAGATGACGCTGGAGATCGCGCTGATGGCCGATGGCGTGGTGGCGAAGGACATCTATGCCGTGCTGGCGACGAAGGCTGGGCAGGACCGGGCGTTCGCGAAGCTGGATACGATCAAGCCGGAGATCATCTGGTGGAAGTCGGGCGCGCAGCCGCTGCAGCTGGTGGGATCGGGCGAGGCCGCGTATGCGGTGGGGTATGTGGGACGGACGGCGAAGGCAGCCTCGGACGGGGCGGCCTATCCGCTGCTGTGGGGGACGATGCTGTACTCTTTCGACTATTGGGCGGTGGTGGCGGGGTCGCCGTATGCGGACAAGGCGGTTTCGCTGATTGCTAGCATGACGGAGGCGAAGCCGCTGCTGGCGCTGGGGCAGGAATGGGCGGTGTCGCCGGCGAACAAGGAGGCGGCGGCGGATGCCGGGCTGCGGGCGCGGAACCCGGCGATGGTGGCGGCGCATGCGGAGGAGGGGCTGTTGATCGATACCGAGTTCTGGGCGGAGCATGGGGACGAACTGGAGGCGCGGTTCGCGACCTGGGCGGCGAAGTAGGCTGAGGTGATCGGCGCGCGTCGGACCGACTGATCGCGCTTGCGGCAAACGCTCACCCCGGCCCTCTTCCATGGGGAGAGAGGGAGGATGTTGAACCCTGCTTGGCTGGCGATGCCGTATCTGGTGCTGGTGGTGGTGGCGTTCCTGCTGCCGTTCGGAGTGGTCCTGGTGACGGCGGTTCACGACCCGGAGTTGGAGAACGCCCTGCCCCGCTCGGCGGCGGCGTTGCGGGCTTGGGATGGGGTGGGGCTGCCGTCGGATGGGGTGTTCCGGGTGGTGGCGGGGGAGCTGGCGGCGGCGGAGCGGGGGCAGGCGATCGGGGCGGTGACGCGGCGGTTGAACTTCGAGGCGCCGGGGATGCGGGCGGTGCTGTTGCGGACGGCGCGGCTGGGGGGGCGACCGGGCGGGGATGGTGGCGCTGGATGGGCGGTGGGAGAGCCTGCGACGTGGCGGCTGCTGCGGCGGGCGTCCTTGGGATGGAGTTTCATCTACCTGTTGCGGGCGGTGGATATGAGGGTGGATGCCGACGGACGGGTGGTGGCGCTGCCGCAGGATCAGGCGGTGTTCCGGGCCGTGTTCGCGCGGACGTTCGGGATTGCGGGCCTGGTGACGGCGGTGACGCTGGCGGCCATGGGGGTGCATTTCGGGCGGGTGCCGGGACGGCGGGCGGTGATTGCGGTGGTGCTGGCGCCGGTGGTGGCGCCTTCGGTGATCACGGGGCTGGCGATGTATCTGGCGTTTGCGCCGTTGGGGCTGACCAGTTCCATGACGGGTTTGGTGGTGGCGCATACGGTGCTGTTTGCGCCCTATGGGTTCACGGCGGTACTGGCGGGGTTGCAGGGGTTCGAGCCGGTGTTGCTACGAGCGGCGCGGGGGCTTGGGGCGAGGCCTGCGGAGGCGGTATAGCGGGTGTTGTTGCCGTTGCTGGCGCCGGCGATTGCGGCGGGGGCGGTGTTTGCGTTCGCGATCTCGTTCGACGAGCTGGTGATCACGATGTTCCTGGCCGGGCCGGAGCAGCGGACGTTGCCGCAGCAGATGTATGCGGGGCTGCAGGAGACGATCAGCCCGGCGCTGGCGGCGGCTGCGGTGCTGCTGGCTGGGGTTTCGGTGGGGTTGTTGGGGGTTTGGCGGGGGGTCGTACGGGCGCGCTGAAGTCCGGGGTTCGGTTTGGCGGGACGGAACCCTTATCCAGCCCCCCCTCAGGGAGAGGGCTTCAGGCGGAGGCTATTACTTTTGCGATGAGGGATTCGTAGGCGGCAAGGTAGCGGTCCATGGAGAGGTGTTTTTCGGCGTAGGCGCGGGCGTTGCGGCGGATCTTCTTGTTGAGGGCTGGAGTTTCGAGGACTTCGGCGATGCCTTCGACGAGGGCGGCGACGTTTGGGAAGTCGACGAGAAGGCCGTTCTGGCGTTGGGTGATGAAGTCGTGGAGGGGGGTGGTGTTACTGGCGACGATGGCGCAGCCGGAGGCCAGGGCCTCGCGGAGGGACCAGCTGAGGACGAAGGGGTAGGTGAGATAGACGTGGGCGTCGCTGCGCTGGAGGAGGGCGAGGAAGGTGTCGTAGGGGACCTGGCCGGGGAAGCTGATGCGGTCGAGGTCGATGACGTGGCCGACTTCGCGAAGCATATGCTCGCGCCAGGTCGTATCGGGGAGGCGGGCGCCGTAGCTGACGTTGTCGCCGCCGACCAGGACGATCTTGAGATTGCCGCGCAGGCGATGGAGGCGGGGGATGGCGCGCATCATGGTATGGAAGCCGCGATAGGGTTCGAGGTCGCGGGCGACGTAGGTAATGAGGGTGTCGGTGGGTTCTACGCGGAAGCCGTTGATCTCGAATGGTTTACGGCGGATCGAGGGGTCGGGGCGGCAGGCGTCGAGATTGACGCCCTCGGCCAGGATGGAGATCGAGGGGCGGGCCCAGGCGGGGTAGGTTTCCTGCTGGAAGCGGGTGGGCGTCTGGCCGTGGCCGGGGTTGTTGAGGGCGAGGAGGTTGATGGCGTTCTTGGCGCGGACGCGGGCGAGGAGGCCTGGGGTTACGGTGAACTCGGGGTCGAAGCCGACGTCGAGGCCGCGGTCGTGGTAGAAAAACTCGAAGTAGCCCAGCAGCGGCACGCCGGGCCAGACGTCGTTGATGTTGAGCAGCTCGCCCCAGCCATGGTGGCCGATGACGATGTCTGGGACGAAGCCCATGCCGCGGAGCCATTCGCAGATGCCCTGGACGATGCGGGCGCGGCGGGCGGCGAGCTCGAACTCTTGCGCTTCCTCGGCTATTGCGAGGTTGGGTAGCGGCTTGTCGTAGCTGATCTTGCGGACGCCCTCGATGCTGTTCTCGTTGGGCTCGCTGATGAAGATGACTTCGTGGGCGGGGTCATGCCGGAGGTGGGTGACCAAATGGAGGAACTGGCCGGGGAAGTTCTGGTGGACGAAGAGATATTTCATCGGCTGTTCGTTTTTGGAGTGGCGATTGGCAATCGTATCGGCCGAGGTTTGGCCCTGGCGGCTGGAACCCTCACCCAACCCTCTCCGCAGGGGAGAGGGTTTTCGATGCGCTCCGACATCGGGGTTCTGGCTTAGCGCCTGCGGGGGACCGGG
This sequence comes from Rhodospirillales bacterium, assembly GCA_043748985.1. Lineage (GTDB taxonomy): Bacteria > Pseudomonadota > Alphaproteobacteria > Acetobacterales > Acetobacteraceae > JBBROS01. The sequence goes on along the minus strand of JAYVEG010000148.1, from coordinate 56 downwards.
GTGCGTGTGGCCCTTGGCTTCGGGGCGGTAACCGTGGGCGCTGTTGGGGCGGTCTT
>JAYVEG010000147.1:0-13184 GCA_043748985.1 Rhodospirillales bacterium | reverse complement strand
TGATTGCGGCGATGACGACGCCGGGCAACGCGTTCACGTTGCAGCCGCGGGGGCTGGCGAAGGTTGCGAACTTCATGGCCGATACGGGCGTGCTGAAGCGGCGGCCGGCGAATTTGGCGGATTTGTTCTTTCCGGAGGCTGGGGATCTTGGCGGGTCTTAGGGGTCGTCAGCCGTTGCGGCGCATGCGGTCGTTGAGTGCGGTATTTGGCATGATGCCGGCCATGGCGGTGGGGATTTCTCCGGCCATGAGGGCGGCGCCCATGGTGATGGCGCGTTCGTAGGCGGAGCGGGCGATGGCGCCACCGACGCTGACGCGGCGGACGCCGGCTTCGCGGAGGGTGTCGAGGGGGACGAGGGCGTCGCGGGGGCCGAAGAGGACGTTGACCGGTTTGGGCGCCACGGCGGCAACGACGGCGCGGATGGCGGCCATGTCGGGCAGGGCCGGGGCGTAGAGGCAGTCGGCGCCGGCCTCGGCGAAGGCAACCAGGCGGCGGATGGTGTCTTGGAGGTTGGGGCGGCCGTGCAGGAAGTTTTCCGCGCGGGCGGTGAGGATGAAGTGGGGGGCGGCTCGGGCGGCCAGGGCGGCGGCGCGGATGCGTGCGACGGCGGCGTCGAAGCCGTGGATGGGGTTCTCGGGGTTGGCGGTCGTGTCCTCGATGGTGCAGCCGCAGAGGCCGGTGGCGATGGCGGCGTGGATGGTGGCGGCGCAGTCCTGGGGGGCTGGGCCGTAGCCGTCTTCGAGATCGGCGGAGACGGGCAGGGATGTGGCGGCGACGATGTCGCGGGCATTGGCGATGGCGTCGTCGCGGGTGACGAGGGCCTCGCCGTCCGGGCGGCCGAGCATGAAGGCCAGGCCTGCGGAGGTGGTGGCGATCGCGGCGAATCCCGATTGGGCCAGGAGCTTTGCGCTGCCGGCGTCCCAGGCGTTGGCGATGACGAAGCAACCTGTCTGGTGCAGCGCGTGGAACCGTTCGGCCTTGCTCGGCATGGTGCCCCTCCCAAGATGACGTTATCGTGCGGCATCGGCCGGGTGCCGTCTGCCGCTATCCATGAAGGTCCTCCATGCGCCTCCCGCACATTGTCGTCGCCCTGCTGATCGGGGCAGCCCTGGGGGGCTCGTGTGGGGTGCGGTCGGCTTTTGCGGGCGATGTGGTGGTTCGGGTGATGAATGTCGGCAACACGATGGGCTCGGTGCGGGCGGAGATCTGTCGTGCCGCCGAGTGGCTGAAGGATGGGTGCGTGCATAAGGCCGTCACGCCGGCGGTTCGGGGGGTGACCGTCATCACGCTGACCCATGTGGAGCCTGGGACGTGGGCGGTGGTGGTGTTCCACGACAAGAACAATGACGGGGAGGTGGATACCAATCTGTTGGGTATTCCGATCGAGGGGGTGGGATTTTCGCGTGATCCGTCGTTGGGATTGCAGGGTCCTAGCTTCAGCAGTGCGGCGCTGGTGATCGGGGAGACGGGCGCGGTGATGGATATTCATTTGAAGTTCGAGTGAGGCGCCGCTCAGCTTCACCCAGGTTTTCTCCCAGGGGGAGAGGCAGACGTCAGACGTCTCGCCGGCCGCGGAGGGCGGCGCCCAGGGTGCCGTCGTCGAGGACGTCCAGGGCGCCGCCGATGGGGACGCCCTGGCCGACGCGGGAAAGGTGCAGGGTGGGGGCGATCTTGCGGACACGGTCGCTGAGCCAGTGGGCGGTGCTGGCTCCGTCGACGGTGGCGCCGAGGGCCAGGATCAGTTCGTCGACATCGCCGGCCTCGACCCGGGCGAGCAGGGGTGCGGTGTTCAGGTCGTCCGGGCCGGTGCCGTTCAGGGCCGAGAGGGTGCCGCCGAGGACGTGATATGAGCCTCGGTGGACCTTTGCGCGTTCCAGCGCCCAGAGGTCGCCGACACCTTCCACGACGCAGACGAGGCCTTGGTCGCGCAGGGGGTCGGTGCAGATGCTGCAGGGATCGCGGCTGTCGAGGTTGCCGCAGCGGCTGCAGGGGCGGACGGCTTTGGCTGCGTCCTCCAACGCTGCGGCGAGGGGCAGCATGCGGGTTTGCGGTTGTTGGAGCATGCGCAGGGCGGCGCGGCGCGCGCTGCGGGGGCCGAGGCCCGGCAGGCGCGCGAGGAGGCCGATCAGGCGCTCGACTTCAGGTCCGCCCATGCGGTCCTTTGGGGGCTGGGTGCGTCAGAACGGGAGCTTCATCCCGCCTGGGAGGCCCATGCCGCCTGTGGCCTTGTCCATTTCCTCGGCGAGGACGGCGTCGATCTTGCGCTTGGCATCGGCGTGGGCGGCGACGACGAGGTCTTCGAGCATTTCGGTTTCGGCCGGGTCGGCGAGTTTGGGATCGACCTTGATGCGCCGCAGCTCGAACTTGCCGGACAGGGTGACGACGACCATGCCGGCGCCGGCGCTGCCTTCGACTTCCAGGGTTTCGAGCTTGGCCTGCATCTCGGCCATCTTGGACTGCATCTGGCTGGCCTGCTTCATCAGTCCTGCGAGGTTCTTCATGTGGTCATTCCTCCATCTCGTCGGCGAGTTCTGCGTCGGGGGGTGCGAATTCGCGACCCTCGGGTTCGCCCAAAGCGACTTCGGGCGCAAGTCCGTAGGCGTCGACGCGGTCGTCGCTGACGCGGTCGATGGTGGCGCCGGGGAAGGCGTCGAGGATGGCGCGTACCAGGGGGTGGTCGGCGGCGGCGGTGCGGCGGGCGGTGTCGGCGGCGTGGCCTTGCTGGGCCAGGGTAGGCTCGCCCTCTTCGCGGGAGAGGGCGATGGTCCAGCGGTCACCGGTGGCTTCGAGCAGCATGCGGGCCAGGGTGGGGGCGAGGTCGCGGGGGGCGTCGGGCTCGGGGCGAAGCTCGATGAGGCCGCCGCCTTGATGCGACGACGTGAAGCGGACGAGGTGGACGTGGTGCAGGAGGTTCGCGTGCAGCAGGGCCTCGCGCTGGGTGACGGCGAGCATGGCGACCTCGCGGAAGCTGTTCAGGCGGGGTGCGGACTGGACGGCTGGGGCGGCTTCCAGGCGGGGGGCGCCGTTGGCCACAGCCCGCGTGCCGCCGCCGCCGTCGGGGATCGCAACGGGGCGGGGTGGGGTGGTGCCTAATTCGGTCAGGCGCTTCACGAGGTCGCCGGGTGGGGGCAGGTCGGCGACGTAGCAGCAGCGGATCAGCACCATCTCGGCGGCGGCGCGGCGGTCTGGGGCGTGCTCGACTTCGGCCACGCCCTTCAGGAGCATTTGCCAGAGGCGTCCGAGGACGGGCATCGAGAGACGGTCGGCCAGGGCGGCGCCGGTGGTGCGCTCGGCTTCGGGCAGGTCGTTGCCGTCGCGGAGCGCGGGGACGGCCTTCAGGCGGGTTACGGTATGGGTCAGCTCCAGCAGGTCCTGCAGCACCAGGCCGAGGTCGGCGCCGCGCTCGTGGGCGCGGTCGGTCAGGCGGAGAACGAGGTCGGGCTTGCCGGCCATCACCGCCTCGAACAGTTCGTAGACTGCGGTGCGATCGGCGAGGCCCAGCATCTCGACCACGGCGTCGGCGTCGACGGGGTTGCCGCCGGATTGGGCGATGGCCTGGTCGAGGAGGGAGAGTCCGTCGCGCGCCGAGCCGTCTGCGGCGCGGGCGATCAGGTCCAGTGCTGCGGGCGCCAAGGTGGCGCCTTCGGCCATGGAGACGCGGCCGAAGAGGCCGGCGAGCTCGGCGACCGAGATGCGGCGCAGGTCGAAGCGTTGGCAGCGGGACAGGACGGTGACGGGGACCTTGCGGATTTCGGTCGTGGCGAAGATGAATTTCACATGGGGCGGCGGTTCCTCGAGCGTTTTCAGCAGGGCGTTGAAGGCGTTTCTGCTGAGCATGTGGACTTCGTCGATGATGAAGACCTTGCTGCGGGCCTGGAGCGGGCGGTAGCGGGTGGCGTCGATGACTTCGCGGACGTCGTCGACGCCGGTGTTGCTGGCGGCGTCCATCTCGATGACGTCGGGGTGGCGGTCGGCGAGGATGGCGGTGCAGTTGGCGCAGACGCCGCAGGGGTCGACGGTGGGGCCGCCCTGGCCGTCGGGGCCGATACAGTTGAGGGCGCGGGCGATGATGCGGGCCGTGGTGGTCTTGCCGACGCCACGGACGCCGGTGAGCATCCAGGCATGGGCGATGCGGCCCTGGGCAAAGGCGCTGCGCAGGATGCGGATCATCGCTTCCTGGCCGATGAGGTCGTCGAAGCGGGTCGGGCGGTATTTGCGGGCGAGCACGCGGTATGCGACGGCGGGCTCGGCAGCGGGTGCTGCGGGCTCGTCGCCGAACAGGCCGGGGCCGGAGGGGGGTGGTTCCGGCAGGATGTCGTCCAGCAGACCTGACATCGGGGCGGGCCGGCCTCCTGACTGGGGTGAAGTGGGAGGCCGAACGACGACCCGAGCGGAAACTCGTTGCGGCTGCTGCCTTCCGGCCCTGACCGGGTTGGCGAGGCGCCCGTCCGCCGCCGACCTCCCGCCCTTCATGTAGCACACCGGATTGCCGTGGGTAGCCCCCCCGGATCAGCCGGGGGAGTTTGTGCGTGCGGGGTTGCCGGGGGCTGGCACAACGCGGCGTGTCATGCGACACCCTCGCACCCATGACGCTGATCCTCGCCAGCCGCCCTAACGTCTATACCGGCAGCCCGTTGGACCGGGCCGGGCACCTGCGGGACGATACGGACTGGATCGCTGCCCGGCTGGCCGACCCGAACAGCCTGTTTGTGCCTTTATGGCGGTCCCGTACACTTGTGAGTGGTGTCGACGAGGGGCGGCCCGAGGCCGTGTTCGTGTCGAACGAGGCGGCGGGTGCGCTGCGGATGACGGGCGGCCCTTGGGCCTTTCTTGGGCTGCGAGGTGACGTCGCCGTCTTTGCCGTGGATGTCAGCGGGGTCGATGACCCGTTGCCGCTGCTGCCCGATGCGTTTGGGCGGTTCGAGGACATGCGGACGTTGGCGGGGCTGTTGTCGGGTGACGACGCGGCCGTGCTGGCGCATGCGCGGGGTCTGATGCATTGGCGGGTGCGGCACCGGTTCTGTGGCGTGTGCGGCGGGGCCTGCGAGCCACGCAGCGCCGGGCATGCGATGGTGTGCACCCAGTGCGATGCGCAGCATTTCCCGCGCACCGACCCGGCCGTCATCATGCTGGTGCACGGCCGCAGTGAAGCCGGGGGGGACCGCTGCCTGCTGGGTCACTCGCAGCGTTTTCCGAACACGACGATGTATTCGACGCTGGCCGGCTTCGTCGAACCCGGGGAGAGCCTGGAGGAGGCGGTGGCGCGCGAGGTGCTGGAGGAAAGCGCGATACGGGTGGGGCGGGTGAGCTATCACAGCAGCCAGCCGTGGCCGTTTCCGGCCAGCATCATGCTGGGTTTCTATGCCGAGGCGCTGTCGGAGGAGATCACGATCGACCCGTCGGAACTGCGTGACGCGCGATGGTTCAGCCGTGACGATTTGCGCGACCACGAGCGGCTCGGGTTCAGTTTGCCGCGCCGGGACAGCATCGCCCGCCGCCTGATCGAAGATTGGATGGACGCCGCATGAGATGGGCTGTCGCCGTTCTTGCAATGCTTTCGCTTGTGGCCTGTAGCGTCGGCGGAGAGCCGCAGACAGATCAGGAGGCGTGTGCCCGCCAGGCCAACGACGACCCGGTCGTGAAGGAGCTGATCATCCGCGGCGCCGGCAATCCGCACTTCCAGATGGAAGGGCAAGACCAGCTCCGCGCCACCAAGCAGGACGCAATGCTGGCCTGCCTGCGCGCCCGCGGTGTCGTGCGGCCTGGCGGCGTGGAGCGGCAGAAGCCTCTCTAGTGTCGATCAATCAAACGACCGAACGGGTGCTGATCTATGCCGCTGCCGCGGCGATCGGCGTCGCGGTGCTGCTGTGGGCCATGCCGCTGGTGGCCATGATCGGCGCCGGCCCGGGCTGGAACCCGCCGGGACCGGACCAGGCGCAGTCGTTGACCGGCCACCTGGCCTTCCAGGCCGACCAGTGGCGATGGCCGCTGCTGATGACGGAGCGGCTGTTCTGGCCGCACGGGGTTTCGCTTGCGCTGGTCGACAGCAATCCGTTGGTTTCGATAATGGCGAAGATCTGGAGCCACGCCACCGGCAGCGCGCCCGCGAATTGGCTGGGTGGGTTCATCGCCGCCTGCTTTGTGCTGCAGCCGGTGGCCGGGGTTTATGCGGCCCGCGGGCTGCGGGTCGGCCCGGTCGCGGCGTTGGTGGCGGGCCTGCTCGCGGCCTGCTGGCCGGCGATGATGTTCCGGATGATGCACATCAACCTGTGCGCGCATTTTTTGCTGCTGCTGGCGCTCGGCATGGCGTTCCGGCGGATCGAGCGGCCGCTGACGTGGTTGGCGCCGGCCGCCCTGCTGGTCGTCTCGATCCTGACGCATCCCTATCTGTTCCAGCTGTGTGCCGCCGTGCTGGCCGCCGTGCCGCTGCATGCCTGGTTGAAGCGGCGCCCGGGCTGGCAGCGGGAGTCGGGCCAGTATCTGTTGTCGGGCGTTGCGGCTGTGGCCCTGTTGATCCTGATGGCCGGGCCGCTGGGGGGTGGCGACAAGGGCTATGCCTTCTTCTCGATGAATTTGGGTTCTCCGGTATGGCCGCAGGTATCGGGCGTGTTCGGCAAGGGGCTGCCGATCCTGGACGGCACGGGCGGCCAGTATGAGGGGTTCAACTGGCTCGGCGCCGGCACGATGCTGTTGCTGCTGGCGGCGCTTGTCGCCGCGGTTGCGACCCGGCGTTGGCCCCGCCCGGCTTTGGCCTTGGTCATCGTGTTGGGCGCGCTGTTCCTGTTGTCGCTCGGCAGCCGGGTCTATTTGGGCCCGGTGAAGCTGGTCGATCTGGGCACCAAGCCCTGGGAGGATCTGTTCGGGTCATTCCGGTCGGCCGGCCGCGCGTTCTGGCCGGTCGGCTATGCGCTGATGCTGGCCGGGGTCGCTGGGATCGACCGGTTGCCGCGGCGTCTTGCCGTGCCGTTGCTGGTGGCCGCCGCTGGCCTGCAGGTTGTGGATATCGGCCCGATGCGAACCCGCGTGCATGACGGCTGGGCCAACGGGTCCGGCATCGTCATGCCGGCGGTGCCGGGCGGGACGACGCTTTTTACCGTCGCGCCGCATCCTGGCTGTGCCGCCGATCTGACGGCCAAGCTCGGCGGCCCGATCATGATCCTGGACGCGGTCCGGCACGGTGCGCAGGCGGAGGATGTCGGCCTTGGGCGCTCGCCGCCCTGGTTCAATTGCGAGACCGTCATTGCCGACGCGTTGGAGCTGCCGCTGCTGCAGCACGAGGTTCGTGCCTTTGTGGGCGCTGGCATACAGGCCGGGCTCAGTCCGCTGCTGCTCGGCCCGCGGGCGGTCTGCAAGCGGGCGCCGGCACAGGCTGAGCTGTATCCGGGGCTGCAGACGCCTGGCACGCCCGGCACCATATTGTGCGGCAACGACGTCGCCGATTTTCCCGGCGAAGCGATCCCCATGCCCCCGAGCCTGCCCGCGGTCACGCTGCCCTACGAGCGTGATCCCGACGACATCGGCAGCGTGCTTGGCTTCGGGTGGCTGGCTGGTCTTGGCGGAGGCGCCTGGTCGGAAGGTCCGCGCAGCTCGCTGCTGATCCCGGTGCCCACCGGCAAGCCGCTCGAGCTGCGGCTGCGTGCCGCCGGCGTCGGATTCAAACCCGGCGAGGCCCGGATCGTCCGCGTGACATCGGGGCGCCTGCCGGTCGGGCAGTTCTCGTTGCCGGACGGGCTGATCACCGAGGTGACGGTCGCGATCCCCGCCTCGACCATCGTGGGCGGCATCCTGCGGGTGTCGCTGGACGTGTTCCGCCCGGTCGATCCGGCGCGGCGTGGCATCAAAGCGCCGGTCAAGCGTGCCGCGATCCAGCTGAGCGGCGTGTCGCTGAAACTCGAATAGCTCAACTGCCTTCTCAGCTTTCCTTTCTAACGCCATAATTACACGCTAGGATGCAGCTATTCGATCCGGAGGTATTCCGATGCGCCTGGCCCCGCTTTTCATGTTCTCGGCCCTGCTTCTGCCTTTGGTTCTTCTGCCTGGGGTGGCCCGCGCGCAGGGCGAACAGCAACAGCTTGTGGATCGCGCGACGCTGGCGGCGCAAGAGATGCTGAACAACCGCGACGGCACCGATGCGCAGGCGGTGCTGCGGCGAGCGCGAGCGGTGATGATCTGTCCGCAGATCTTTCGGGCTGGGTTTTTGCTGGGCGGACAGGGGGGCAGTTGCGTGTTGTCCGCGCGGGATGGGGCCGGGTCGTGGTCCGGGCCGGCGTTTTACGGTCTCGGCGGCGGCAGCATCGGGTTTCAGGCGGGCATCCAGGACGCGCAGGTCATGTTGTTCATCATGAACGACAAGGGATTGATCGCGGTGATGGACAGCCAGTTCAAGCTGGGAGCGGATGCCAGCGCGACGTTCGTGGACCTTGGCGGCGGCATCGAAGGCTCCACCACTGCGGCGTTGCGGGCCGATATCGTGGGCTTCACGCGCGCGCGGGGGCTGTTCGCCGGGATTTCGCTGGGCGGCAGCCTGATGAGCAGCAAGTCCGATTGGAACCAGATCTATTACGGCCGCGCTGTTGGTCCGCAGCAGGTGGTGATCAGCATGGAGGCCAGCAATCCGGCGGCTGATCCGCTGCGCGAGATTCTAGGCCGGTTCGGAGCGCCCACCCAGCCGGCGGCGGCGCCGGCGATGCCTGCCCCGGTGCCGATGGGCGCTACTCAGCCTGGGGCCCCGGTTCCGCTCGGGCCGCGCGGCCCGGTTCAGCAGCAGCCCTTGGCGCCGCCCCGCCGCTGAGGCGCGGTGGGAGCTCGAACGGGGGGCTGGGTTGCGGAGACGCCGCTGGGCGGCGGGATCGGCGCTCGTCAAGCTTCCTGCATGGCCCAGTATCCGTTCGAAACCGTCGATGTCTTCACCACCGTGCGCTTCGGCGGCAACCCGCTGGCCGTCGTCACCGATGGGCGCGGGCTGGATGCCGCCGCGATGCAGCGGATCGCGCGCGAGTTCAACCTGAGCGAGACCACGTTCGTTCTGCCGCCCGCGGACCCTGCCCATACCGCCCATGTGCGCATTTTCACGCCGATGCACGAGTTGCCGTTCGCCGGGCACCCGAACGTGGGAACGGCGCTGGTGCTGGCCTGGGCGAGGGGCGACCGGCCGAGCGGGATGGTGTTCGAGGAGGCGGCCGGGCTGGTGCGGATCGCGTTCGAGTGGTCAGGTGCGGCGCCTCGGGCAACGTTAGATGCGCCGCAACCGTTGGCGATCGGCGAGACAATTCCGCCGGAGGTGATCGCGGACTGCACCGGCCTGGTTGTGGGCGATGTGTTGACCACGCTGCATGAGCCGGTCGTGGCAGGAGTTGGCACGTTGTTCGTGATCGCGGAGGTGACCCCGGAGGCGCTGGCGCGGGCGACGCCGGATGTGGCGGCGATGCGCGCGGCGTCGAGGCGGTTTCCGGTTCGGCCGCTGGGCTTTCCCGTGCATCTGCATGCGCGGACGGGGGCGGGGCGGCGGACGCGGATGTTTGCGCCGCTGTCCGGCGTGGTTGAGGACCCTGCGACCGGCGCCGCCAACGTGGCGTTGGCGGCGCTGCTGCTGTCGCTGTCCGATGAGGCCGAGCTGTCGATCGAGCTGGAGCAGGGCTTCGAGATGGGCCGGCCGAGCCTGCTGCATGCGGGCGCGCGGCGGGCGCCGGATGGCGTTCGGGCGTGGATCGGAGGCAGCGCCGTGCCGGTGTCGCGGGGTGTGATCGAGGCCTGACGGCCCCTGGTCCATTGGGTTCGGGCAAGGACCGGCCGATTGCTGTATAAACGTCTGAATTGTGACACTGGCCCCAAACGACAGGACCGATCATGCCCCAGCCCGACCACATCATGGCCCTTCCGGTCCCCGAGGCCGCGACCCTCGACGACGACCTCCGGGCCGTCTTCGCCAAATGCGTCGAGAAGCTCGGCATGGTGCCGAACGTCCTGGCCGCCTACAGCCAGAACCAGAAGAAGCTTCGCAACTTCATGGCCATGTACAATGAGCTGATGCTGGCCCCGTCCGGGCTCAGCAAGCTGGAGCGCGAGATGGTCGCCGTCGTCGTGTCCAGCGCCAACCGGTGCTACTACTGCCTCGTTGCCCACGGCCAGGCTGTCCGCCAGCTTTCGGGCGATCCGCAGCTCGGCGAGATGATGGTCATGAACTACCGCGTGGCCGCGCTCGATGGCCGGCAGCGCGCCATGCTCGACTTTGCCTGGAAGCTGACGACGACGCCTCATCTGGTCGAAGCCGAGGACCGTGCCGCGCTTGCCGCCGCGGGCCTGTCGCCATCCGACATCTTCGACCTTGCCGAGACCGTCGGTTTCTACAACATGTCCAATCGCGTCGCGATCGCGACCGACATGATGCCGAACGCGGACTACCACACCCGCAATCGCTGACGCCGCCGCGCGCCGGTCACGCTGCGGGCAGCCCCGCGTACGGGTTGGCGCCGTTCGTCTTGTTGAACGAGCGCAGCGTCGTCAGGGCGGGTGTCAGCTCACCATCGCATAGGCCGGCCGCCGCGGGTCGGCCCTGGCGGCCATCATCCCGCTCGCCGGGTCCGTCCGGATCGCCTCCACGCACCCGGCCAGCCACGTGATGTCCGGCCAGTCCGTCACCGCATGCTCCCCCCCAGGCGTCTGCGCCAGCGCCGCCTTCAGCACGAAGATGTTTGTCAGCTGGCCCGATGACTTCGGTGCTGGTGATGGTGCGCAGGTTGGGAATGTAGGAGGCCGGGTTGTTCGGGATGGCGGGCACGCGGGCGAAGGTCGCGAGCACATCGGCGGCGGTGGAGGGCGTGCCGTCGTGGAAGGTGACGCCGCGGCGCAGTGCGAACTCCCATGTCCGGTCGTCGATCGGCCGCCACGACTCGGCCAGGGAGGGTGTCCACCGTGCCTCTGCATCGCGCCCCATGAGGCTGTCGAAGATATGCCGCACGACCGCCATGTCGGGACCGAAGAACAGCAGATGCGGGTCCACGAAGAACGGCGCCTGCACCGCCACCCGCAGCGTTTCCTGTGCCTGCGCGGCGCTGACGAGCCCCAGGCAGAGCAGCAGCGATGCGACGAGCTTACTGAGACTGCGCGTCATAAACGACCTCTGATCCCGCATCGTGGGCCAGCTGGTCACCCCCTGTTCACGCCGGCACTTGATCGAACCCGCCGCACAGGCCCACCATCCCCGGACGTGAGCGCCGGAGGTCCCATGCGGTTCAGCAACTTCCTGTTTCCCGAAAGCCGCGACCAGGACCGGGACGGGATCATCCTCGATCAGGTCATGGACGAGGTCCGCCTGACCGAGCGCCTCGGCTACGACACCGTCTGGCTTAGCGAGCATCATTTCGACGGCAACTGCGCCTATGTCGATCCCATCAGCTTCGCCGCTGCGCTGGCCACCGCCACGTCGCGAATCCGCATCGGCCTGGCGGTCGCGCAGATGTCGCTGCACCACCCCATCCGGCTGGCCGAGCAGCTTTCGCTCATCGACCATTTGTCGAAGGGCCGGCTGACCGTCGGCATCGGCCGGGGCACCGCCTACAATGTGTACGAATACCAGGGCTACGGCATCGACGCCGCCGAGTCGCAGGCGCGGTTCGAGGAGGCGACGGGCATCCTGCTCCAGGCCTGGACCAGCGAGCACGGGTTTCGCCACCAGGGCCGCTTCTGGGATCTGAACGTCCCCGTGCTGCGGCCCCGCCCGTTCACGCGGCCGCACCCGTTCACCATCCACGCCGCCTCGGGCGAGGCCTCCCTGGTTGAACTCGGCGCATTGGGAAAGCCATTCCTGATGAACGTGCAGAGCAACGACACCACGCGCCACCGCATCGGCGCCTGGCGGAGCGCCGCCCGGGCCCATGGCCACGCCGAGGCTCACATCGATGCCGCACTCGAGCGAAGCTGGGTGTGGCGCAACGTCTTTGTCGCCGAGACGGACGCCGAGGCGGAACGCACCGGCCTGCCCGCATTCCACGCCATGCAGGAGCACCGTGCCGCCATGCGACAGCGCGTCGAGCGCGAGCAGGGCGTCACGATCGCCAAACCCGCTGGAGCGCCGGTCGCCCGCACCGACCCTCGCCACGCGCTGCTGTATGGCTCCGTCGCGACTGTCGCGGAACAGCTGGCCGAGGTCGAGGCTACCGGGGTTGGCGGCGTCATCCTCACCTTCCGCCTTGGCCCGCTCAGCCACGAACACACCACGGCCAGCCTGACTCGCTTCATGGATCAGGTCGTTCCCCTGACCGGCAAACCCGCATTGCAAAAGGTCGCCTGATGCCCCGCCTTGCCGATCGTGTGACACAGCTTAAACCCTCCGCCACGGTGGAGATGACGGAGCGCGTCCGCGCCGCCCGGGCCGCTGGCCGCCGGATCATCGGCCTGTCCAGCGGCGACCCCGGGCTGGACACCGATCCCCGCATCGTCGAGGCCGCCACCCGGGCGCTGCATGACGGCGACACCCATTACGGCCCGGCGCAAGGCAGCGCGCCATTGCGTGAGGCGCTGGCCCGCCGGGAGCACCGCCGCACCGGGGCTGGCTACGACCCCGTCGACATCCTCGTCACCCCCGGCGGCAAGTTCGCGCTGCTGACCGCCCTCATGGGCATCGTTCAGCCGGGCGACGAAGTCCTGGTCCCCGAGCCCGGCTGGGTCAGCTACGGGCCTTGCGTCCGCCTCTGCGGCGGCACGCCCGTGGCCTTGCCGATGCTCGACCGTATCGACGCGGACTTGCTCGGCGCGGCCATCACGCCCCGCACTGTCGCCATCATCCTCAACTCCCCCGTCAACCCGACCGCCCGCGTGCTGCCGCAGGCCGAGCTGGACGCGGTTTTGGCGCTCGCGGAGCGGCACGACCTGTGGATCGTGTTCGATCAGGTGTATTCCGACCTGGTCCACGCCGGGCGGTTCGCCGCGCCCCAGGCGACGGCGCCGGGGCAGGCACGGACGCTGGTGGTGGACAGCCTGTCCAAGACCTTCGGCATGACCGGTTGGCGCCTCGGTTCGCTGTCGATGCCCGCCGGCACCGCGCGGTCGTTCCAGCGGTTCATGCAGCACTCCGTCTATTGCGTGCCGGGCTTCGTGCAGCAGGCCGGGGTGGCGGCACTCGGGTTGTTCGATGATCTGGTGCCCGGCTACCGCACGCTGTTCCGGGCGCGGCAGGAGTATGCCGC
>JAYVEG010000146.1:0-4222 GCA_043748985.1 Rhodospirillales bacterium | reverse complement strand
CCGCGCCGAGACCGCGATCGACCTCATCGGCCTCGGCGGCTACGAGAGCGCCTATCCCAAGGAGCTGTCCGGCGGCATGCGCCAGCGCGTCGGCCTGGCCCGCGCCCTGGTGGTCCACCCCGACCTGCTACTGATGGACGAGCCGTTCTCGGCCCTTGACGTGCTGACGGCGGAAACGCTGCGCACGGACCTGATCGACCTATGGTCGGAGGGCAAGCTGCCCGTCAAATCCATCCTGATGGTGACGCACAACATCGAGGAGGCAGTGCTTATGTGCGACCGCATCCTGGTGTTCAGCAGCAACCCCGGCCGCGTGGCCAGCGAGCTGCGCGTGCCCTTTGCGCACCCGCGCAACCGGCACGACCCGGCCTTCCGCCAGATGGTCGACGACATCTATGCGCTGATGACCAGGCGGGCCGCGCCCACCACCCGCGCCGCCGCGCAGGCCGCGCCGACGCTGGCGATGCAGCTCACCCCTGTCAGCACCAACCTGCTTGCCGGGTTGCTCGAAACCCTCGCGGCCCCGCCCTATTCCGGCCGCGCCGACCTGCCGGCCTTGGCCGGGGCGCTGCAGCTTGAGCTCGACGACCTGCTGCCCATGGGTGAGACGCTGCAACTGCTGGGCCTCGGCCTGCTCGAGGAGGGCGATCTGCGCATGACGCCGCTCGGGCAGCAGTTCACCGAGGCCGACACGGATGCGCGCAAGGCGATCTTTGGCACGGCGCTGCGCAGCAACGTGCCGCTGGTGGCCCAGGTGCGCCGCGTGCTGGACGAGCGGCCGGCCCACCGGGCCAGCGCCGTGCGGTTCCGCGACGAGCTCGAGGATTTCATGTCGCCGGACTACGCCGAGGAGACGCTTGACGCCGCGATCGCCTGGGGCCGGTATGCGGAGCTGTATGGCTACGACGAGGAGGCGGACCAGTTCTTCCTCGACGAGGAGGAGTAGGCCGCGAGGCTAGCAAGCCGGCCCCGGGGCACTCCCTGGGGCCGGTATATTCGTCAGTGCCAAATGCATCAGTCAGAAGGGCTAAAACTTAGATTACGTGAATGAGTCTGCTGTAAACCAACGAAGTGAGGCCGCTCCATGATCGCCCGACGTCCCCTCCTGGCCGCAGCGACCGCCCTGCCATTCCTCTACGCCGAGGCCTTCGCCGACACGCCGCGCGACGCCCTCGTCATGGCCAAGAACATGGGCGACATCATCAGCCTGGACCCGCAGGAATCCTTCGAGTTCTCCGGCAACGAAATCATCGGCAACATCTACGAAAAGCTCGTCAGCCCCGGCACCGCCGACCCCACCCGCATCGAACCGATGCTCGCCGAGCGCTGGACCGCCAGCGAGGACGGCCGCACATGGACCTTCACCTTGCGCGAGGGCCGCAAATTCGCGTCCGGTGCCCCCATCACCGCCGAGGATGTCGCCTTCAGCCTGCAGCGCGCCGTGATCCTGAACAAGCCACCGGGGTTCATCGTGGGCCAGTTCTTCACGGCGGCGCCCGGGTTCACGCCGGGCAGCGTCGTCGATAGGATCAAGGCGACCGGTCCCCGCACCCTTGTCATCGAGATCGCGGAGCGGCAGGCGCCGACATTCCTGCTGTATTGCCTGTCGGCGGCCGTCGGCAGCGTGGTGGAAAAGGCGCTCGCCATGCAGCATGCGGTGGGCGATGGGCCCAATAAGGACGGACTCAACCACGACTGGGGGAACGCCTGGCTGCGGACGAACAGCGCCGGGTCGGGGCCGTTCGTGCTGCGATCCTATCGCGCGTCGGAGATTGTGTCGCTCGACGCCAACCCGAACGCAGACCCTGCGCCGCGGCTGAAGCGCGTTGTCGTCCGCCACGTCACGGACCCGTCGGTCCAGATGCTGCTGATCCAGCGTGGCGACATCGACATCGCGCGCGACCTGTTGCCGGAACAGATCGCGACGTTGCGCAAGGACCCGGCCATCACGCTGATCGCGCAGCCGAAGGCCTCGTTGACCTATATCGGCATGAACGTCCGCCATCCGCCGCTCGCGAACCCGAAGGTGCGCGAGGCGATCCGCTGGGCGATCGACTACCAGGCCATTCAGCGCAACCTGGTGCCCGACACCTACCAGGTGCACCAGGCCTTCCTGCCCAAGGGCTTTCCTGCCGCGGTGACGGACCTGCCGTTCTCGTTCGATCCCGGGCGGGCAAAGGCTCTGCTGGCCCAGGCGGGGTTCGGCACCGGGCTCGAACTGACGTTCGATCATGCCAACACCTCGCCGCGGGCCGAGATCGCGCAGGCGTTGCAGGCGCAGATGAAGCAGGCCGGGATCAACCTGACCTTGATCGCGGCAGAGGGCCGCCAGGTGCTGACGAAGATCCGCGCCCGCCAGCATCAGCTCGCCATCAGCGGCTGGGGTAGCGACTACATGGACCCGCACAGCAACGCGCAGACGTTCTGCGTCAACGAGGACAACTCGGATTCGTCGCGCAATCGCACCTCGGCCTGGATCAACGGCTGGGCCGACCAGGACCTGACCGCCCGCGCGCTGGCCGCGGTGAAGGAGGCGGACCCGGCGCGGCGTGTGGCCCAATACGAGTCGATGCAGCGTGACCTGATGCAGCGCGGCCCCTTCGCGATCATGCTGCAGGAGACGGCGGTGGCCGCCCTGCGCAAGCCCACGACCGGCCTGGCCTTGGGCCCCATCAGCGACCGCACGCCCTATGGCCCGATCACGAAAGCTTAGGCACCAGGGCCTAACGTGAATGACATCCGCATTCCTGCCCATGGGATTGGTGACGGATTTCATCCGCCCTACACTTCGCTGAACCGGGACGACGGAACCACGCATGAACCACTTCTGGCCCGTCATCACCGGGCTTCGCTCCGACGTGATCTATGGTCTCGGCCTCGTGCTCGCCGTGGCCGTCACGCTGCACATCCTGCTGCGCAAGCGCGAGATCGCCTCGGCTGTCGGCTGGATCGGGCTCGTATGGTTCGCGCCGATGATGGGTGCGGCAGCATACGCCCTGCTAGGTGTGAACCGCGTGCAGCGCCGGGCCAGGCGGCTGCGCCCGCCGGATCGAAGCGGGGCCGGGCGGCCTGGGCGGCCTGGTCCGCGCGAGGACGACCATCTCGACCCGCTGGCCCGCGGCATCGGCCGCATCACCGCGCGCCCGCTGCTCGAAACCTGGGATGTCACTGTCCTGCATGACGGCGACGAGGCCTATCCCGCCATGCTGGAGGCCATCGCGAAGGCCAAGGCCAGCGTCGGCCTGTCGTCCTATATTCTCAGGGATGATGTCTGGGGCGGCCGCTTCATCGACGCCGTGGCCGCGGCCCACGGGCGCGGGTTGACCGTCCGCGTGCTAGTCGACGGGGTCGGCGGCGGCTGGCTTGCGTCCGCGGCCTATCGGCACCTGATGCGAAAGGGCGTGCCCGCCTGCCGGTTCCTGCACGAGGTGCTGCCGTGGCGCATGCCGTTCCTGAACCTGCGGTCCCACAAGAAGATCCTGGTCGTCGACGGCCTGCTGGGCTTCACCGGCGGCATCAACATCGCCGCCCAGAACGTGCTGGCGGAACGGCCGAAGGATCCCGTTCAGGACACCCATCTGCGCTTCGACGGCCCCGTGGTGCGGCAGCTGACGGATGCGTTCGTGCAGGACTGGTCGTTTGCCGCGGAGGAGGAACTGGACCTTGCGGCGTGGTTCCCCGACATGCCCGAGCCCAGCCCCGACGTGCGCCGCATCCCGGCCCGCGTTATCGACAGCGGCCCGGACGAGGATGTGGAAAAGATCGAGTTCGCCATCCTCCAGGCCGTCGCCTGCGCGCGTACGAGCATCCTGGTGATGACACCGTATTTCCTGCCGGACGAGCGCCTGATCTCGGCGCTGGCCATGGCGGCGATGCGGGGCGTGGCGGTCGATGTGGTCGTGCCCGAAATCAGCGACCACCGCATGGTGGACTGGGCAGTGCACGCCAATTGCGGGCCACTGTTGCGCGATGGGGCCCGCATCTGGCGTTCGCCGCCGCCGTTCAGGCACTCGAAGGTCATGGTGGTGGATAGCGAATGGGTGCTGATGGGGAGCTGCAACTGGGATATGCGATCGTTCCGGCTGAACTTCGAGCTGTGCCTTGAGCTGTACGACGCCACGCTCGCCAAGACTTTGACCGCGCTGGTTCGCGCCAACATGGCCCACGAGTTGACCCGGCAGGAACTGGATGCCCGCCCGGTCGGGATCCGGCTCCGCGACGC
>JAYVEG010000145.1:0-4234 GCA_043748985.1 Rhodospirillales bacterium | reverse complement strand
ACCGACGTTTGCGGGGCTCGCGGCTGTGGTGGGGATTCCTGATCTTCACCGTGGTATGCGGCGTTGGGGCTGTGGCGAATCTGGGTATTTCCGGGTTCGTGCTGGGCGCCGGGCGGCAGACGTGGTGGGCGGCCGGGTTGGCGGGCGCGGCGATGAGCCTGGTTTGGAACTACGCCGTGGGTTCGACACTGACTTGGCAGCGCCGGCCGTTCCGCCGGGTGCGGTGACCTGAACATCCGGGTGGGGCGCACGATATAGGAATATGATGGCTCAGGCAGTACTCATCGATATCGCCCGGCTCGGTCTATGGCTGATGCTGTTGGCGGTGATTTTCGTGCCGCTCGAACGGCTGTTCGGGTTGCGGCCGGCCGCGATTTGGCGACGGGGCATGGCAGCCGATCTGGGGCTCTACTTCCTCAATTCGTTGCTGCCGGGCTTCGTTTTGAGCGTGCCCCTTTCGGTGATGGCTTGGGGAGCGCACGGCGTGGTGCCTGCGCCCTTCCAGGATTGGATGGCCGCCCTGCCCCTCTGGGCGCGGATGGCGGCTGGGTTGGTGATCGGGGAGATCGGGTTCTACTGGGGCCATCGCTGGTCGCACGAGATCCCGCTGTTGTGGCGGTTCCACGCCGTGCATCATCAGCCGGACCATCTGGACTGGCTTGTGAACACGCGCGCTCATCCGGTCGACATGGTGTTTACCCGGCTGTGCGGGCTGGTGCCGTTGTACGCGCTCGGCCTGGGCGGGCCGGGGGGTGGCAGCGACAGCCTGGTGCCCGTTGTGATCGTCCTCGTGGGCACGATCTGGGGCTTCTTTATCCATTCGAACCTGCGCTGGCGTCTTGGCCCGGTCGAGTACGTGCTCTCTACGCCGGCCTTCCACCACTGGCACCACACGCTGAGCGGCCCGATCAACCGGAACTACAGCTCGATGCTACCGTGGCTCGACCGGGTGTTCGGCACGCATCACTTGCCGAAGCGGTGGCCAGACGATTATGGCGTGCGGCCGGATTGAACGACTGTTTCGCGTGTTTGGGAGAGGGTGGCCGTCGGAACAACGGCCAGTTGCTTGTGGAACGGTACCCTCACCCAACCCTCTCCCAAAGGAGAGGGCTTTTGGGGTGTCAGGCGGCTTTGGCCTCGCGGCGCCAGCGGTGGAGGATGAATTCGGTGTAGCCGTTCGGTTGCGCGCGACCCTGCAGGACCAAGTCGCAGGCGGCCTGGAAGGCGGCTCCGTTCGAGTTGCCGGCCATCGGCGTGTAGGCGGGGTCGTTGGCGTTCTGGCGATCCACGACCTGGGCCATGCGCGCCATCGTCTCCCTCACCTGCCTTTCCGTGACGATGCCGTGGTGCAGCCAGTTGGCGATGTGCTGGCTGCTGATACGCAGCGTGGCGCGGTCCTCCATCAGGCCGACGTCGTGGATGTCCGGCACTTTGGAGCAGCCGACGCCCTGATCGATCCAGCGGACGACGTAGCCGAGGATGCCCTGGGCGTTGTTGTCCAGCTCCTGCTGCACGTCCGCCGGGGCCCAGTTCGGGCGGTTGGCCAAGGGGATGGTCAGCAGGTCGTGCAGCGTGCCGCGGGGGTGGCCGGCAAGTTCCGCCTGCCGGGCGGCGACGTCGACCATGTGGTAATGCAGCGCGTGCAGCGTGGCCGCTGTGGGCGACGGCACCCAGGCGGTGTTGGCGCCGGCCATGGGTTGGGCGATCTTCTGTTCCAGCATATCGGCCATCCGGTCGGGCGCCGCCCACATGCCCTTGCCGATCTGGGCGCGACCGCGCAGGCCACAGGCCAGGCCGACGTCGACGTTTCGATCTTCGTAGGACTTGATCCAGGCGGTTCCCTTCATCTCGTTCTTGCGGATCATGGCGCCCGCTTCCATCGAGGTGTGGATCTCGTCGCCGGTGCGGTCGAGGAAGCCGGTGTTGATGAACACGACCCGGTGCCGGGCGGCATGGATGCAGGCGGCGAGGTTGGCGCTGGTGCGGCGCTCCTCGTCCATGATGCCCATCTTCAGGGTGTTGCGGGGCATGCCCAGCAGGTCCTCGACGGCGGCGAACATGTCGCTGGCGAAGGCGACCTCCTCTGGGCCGTGCATCTTCGGCTTCACGATGTAGACGGAGCCGGCGCGGCTGTTCAGGCGTTTGCCCCGACCTTGACCGCCGCCCACGTCATGGAGCGCGATCAGGGCCGTGACGGCGCAGTCCAGCAGCCCCTCGGGGATTTCCGCGCCGTCTGCGAGCGTTACCGCGTCGGTGAACATGTGGTGCCCGACGTTGCGGACCAGCATCAGGCTGCGCCCGGGCAAGGCCAGGGCGGAGCCGTCGGGTGCGGTGTAGGCGCGGTCCGGGTTCAGACGGCGGATGATGGTGCGGCCGTTCTTTTCGAGGCTTGCCTCCAGCGTGCCGGCCATCAGGCCGAGCCAGTTGCGGTAGACGTCCACCTTGTCCTGGGCGTCGACGGCGGCGACGCTGTCCTCGCAGTCCTGGATGGTGGTTATGGCGGATTCCAGCACCAGGTCGGCGACGCCGGCCGGATCGGTCTTGCCGATCGGGTGGGCGCGATCGATGCGGATTTCGATGTGGATGCCGTGGTGGCGCAGCAGGATCGCGGTCGGGGCGGCGGTGTCGCCGGTGTAGCCGACGAACTGCCCGGGTGTGGCCAGCGGGGTGCCGGAGGCGGACAGCGCGCCGCCTTCGATCGTGTAGCCGGTGGCGTCGGCGTGGCTGCCGGTGGCCAGGGGAGTGGACTGGTCCAGCAGTTTCTTTGCGCGGGCGACGACGAGGGCGCCGCGGGCCGGGTTGTAGCCGGCGGTTCGGGCGGACTCGCCGGTCTCGGGGATGGCGTCGGTGCCGTACAGCGCGTCGTACAGGCTGCCCCAGCGGGCGTTTGCCGCATTCAGCGCGTAGCGGGCGTTCATGACGGGAACGACCAGTTGCGGGCCGGCGATCGAGGCGATCTCAGGGTCGACGTTGTCGGTTTCCACCGAGAAGGGGGCGGGCTCGTCCACGATGTAGCCGATGTCGCGCAGGAACGCCTCGTAGGCGGCGGCGTCGATCGGCTTGGCAGCGTGGGCGCCGTGCCAATGGTCGATATGGCGCTGCAGCTCGTCACGCCGGGCCAGGAGGGCGGCGTTGCGCGGGGCGAGGTCGGTCAGCAGGGCGGCGAAGCCGGTCCAGAACGCATCTGCGGAGACGCCGGTGCCCTGCACGGCCTCGGCCATGAAATCATGGAGGACCTTGGCGACCTTCAGACCCGCGACGTCGATACGATCCATTGGCAAACAGTCCCTTGTCGTGTGCTGCCCCCTCATACCGAGGTTTGCCACCTTGTCGAGCCATGAGGCCCGTGCAGTGCTCAATTTCCGGAGATATCAGTCAGGCCGGACCAATTGCCACACGGCAGAGGCGATGCCAGGGTGCAGCCGCCAGCAGGAGACACCAGCCGTGACTTGGTCGATCGTCGCTCATGACAGGGATACCGGCGCGTTTGCCGTGGCCGTCGCCACCTGCAATTTCGCGGTGGGCGCCAGCTGCCCGTATGTGCGTGCGGGCGTTGGCGCGGTGTCCACCCAGTCGATCACCAACCGGTATCTCGGCCCCGCCGTGCTGGATGCGATGGCCCGCGGTATTGCGCCCGCGGCGGCCATAGAGGGCGCGCTGGCCGGCGACGAGGGTGCGCATCTGCGCCAGGTGCATGCCGTGGATCGGTTCGGGCGGAGTGCGGCCTGGACGGGACGGCATTGCGTGACGTGGTGCGGCAGCGAGAGCGCGCCGTTCGTGGGGGTGGCGGGCAACATGCTGGCGGGCGAGGCCGTGGTGCGCGACACGATGGCCGCGATGGGCGAGCAGGGTCCGCTGCAGGAGCGGATGATGGCTGCGATGCTGGCAGGCGAGCGGGCGGGCGGGGATCGGCGCGGCCGGCAATCCGCGGCCATGCTGCTGACCACCACCGAGGATTTTCCCGACCTGAACCTGCGGGTCGACGACCATGCGGACCCTTTGGCGGAACTGGCCCGTCTGCTGGGTCTGTGGACGGAGGGGGTGCAGCCGGGCATGGCGGGGCGGCCGCGCAAGGCGGCGCCGAGCGGGACGACCGACCTGGATGCGATCGAGGCTGGGTGGATCGAGTATGGCAGCCCGTTGCGCGTTCGCCGCTGAGCGGGCCGTCGACAGGGTTCCTGGGCTGGTGGCCGTTTCAGGATAATGGGCTCGTGCTTGCTGGCCTGGCCTATGG
>JAYVEG010000144.1:0-13401 GCA_043748985.1 Rhodospirillales bacterium | reverse complement strand
TCGTCTCGCGTAATCCGGTGATGGACCCAGTTGGCCTGCGTCACGTGTATCTCCCGCGACGACACCAGGCGGGCGACCACCGAAACATGGCCGGACGGCAGCCGGGACGACCGCCTGAACACAAGAACGCCACCCTCGACCGGGTCGGGCCCGCGGTCATACCGCCCGTCAGCCTGGTCCCACCAGGCTGCTGCGTCACCATACAGTTGGATGCCCGACACCTGTCGGGCAAAGGGGGCACATTCGACGGCGCTCGACGTGCCAATCGACCCGCCAGTGCGGGATCCGCCAGAACCGCAACCCGCCAGCACCATCACGGCGACCAGACACCACGCCCGACTCATTGATAAACCCCCGACCAACACGCTGAATCTACAGCTTTGATCGGCACCCTTCAACGATGTTCGACACGATCAGACGAATGACCACACAGCCCATGCCGCAGCCGTCCCGCCCAGGATAGCAAGCGCCAGATTGCGAGTGAGCAACATGAGGGTGACCGTCGCGGCGGCACCGATCCATTGCTGGAGTCCACCGCTGGCCAAGGCGGGGACCACATAGCTGACGAACAATGCCCCAGGAATGTAACTGAGCGCGACGCGGACAATCGGCGGCGTGGGCATCACACGAAAAACCAGGTAGCCGCCGGCCCGCGTGGCGAAGGTCGCGAGCGCCATGCCCAGGATCGCCAGCAGTGTCCACGGGTCGGCCGTTATCGCCGCCGCTCCTGCAGCACGCCCACAGCTGCACCGGCCAACGCCCCGACGACTATATACCAGGAGCCATCAAGCAGGCGCGAGACAGCCAGCGACGTGCCGGCTGCTGCAATCCACGGCAGCCCGTCCCGCCGCCCTCGCCACATTGCCGCGACAATGGCCACGAACACAGCGAGTGCCGCGAAGAACAGCGGGTGACCCTGCGGGGGCCTGATCGAAGCCCCCATGACGTGCCCGGCCATCGTGCCGAGCACCCAAACCACCCACATCACCAATCCCGATCCGAACAGGAAGCCGGCGTTCCAACGCCCGGCCTGCATCTCCTGCACGGACATCGCCCAGTTCTGGTCCGCCATCATGAACAGGCTTGCCCATAGTCGCCAGCCGCGCAGCCGATCCAGCCACGGCCCGATGACCGGCCCCATCAACGCCATTCGCAGATTGACCACGAAGGCCGCCAAGGTGGCTGCAAGCACCGGCGCAGGGCTGCTCCAATGGCTGAGTGCCAGCAACTGCGCCGATCCCGCATAGCAGGCCGCACTCATCAGCGCCGCCTCGAACAAGGACAGCCCCTGCCCCTGCGCCACGATGCCGCAGACCAGCCCGAACGGCACCAGCGCCACCTGCAGCGGCAGGCTGCGGCGTATCCCTTCCATAATGGCGGCCCGCGAGAACCGCGGTCGATCGGCCGACATGATCAGCCCCGCTTCAGCGCTGCGACCAGCGCCTCCCCGTCGTCGAGGGGCATCGCCAAAACCCGTTCCGCGATGTCGCGGGAGAATCCGGCCCGCGCCAGCGCGCCGATGTCCTTCTTCGCCGCAGCCTCGTCGGGATCAGTTCGGAACGGCCCGATCCGACGCCGCCGCGCATAGGCGAGAGCAGAAGGAAGCTCGTCCACCGAGTCGGGCAACAAAGCCTGCGCGGTCTCCGATCCGACGCCCTTGGCTGCAAGGTGGGCGGCAATCACCCGCCTTGACCGACCGGCGCGCATCAGTCGGGCGGCGCGGGTGGCGGCGAACGCCTTGTCATCGACCACGCCGCTCGCCGCAAGGGCTCGGGCGACTTCTTGGGCGAGTTCGCGTCCGGCCGCCACAAGATCGGCCACAGCCTGCCCCTCGGCCGCCGCCCGCTGGCCCCAGAGCTGCACGCGTCGCTTGAGAACACGCACCAGCCCCGCCTCGGTCGTCGCAAAACGACTTAGATGGCGAAGTGCCGTGTCATGCAGGGACGCGCGGCTTGGGGCCGGGCCGGCGGGCTTGGTCGGGTGCGACATTCCCGCACGATGCCACGCGACGCCCCGGCCCGAAACCCGGCGTCCTTCCCCGATCCCATGACGTTGGTCATGCCCCGCGCGACGCTGCCCCAGAGTGTTCGCGTGGATTTGCCCCACACGACCGTTGACTCCCGCGTTGCGCGGCGATCAATATTTCGTTCGACGTAGGCGCCCGCCGGGAAATCGACGGGCGTCGTCGTCGTTTTCACCAATGAGGTGTTTGACTTGTCATGATCTCCGCCCTGATGCCGACGTACAACCGTGCCGACCTCGCTTTCGAGCGGGGAGAGGGAAGCTGGCTGTTCGCAACGGACGGGCGACGATTCCTGGATTTCGGCGCCGGCATTGCGACGTC
The DNA here is from genome assembly GCA_043748985.1 of Rhodospirillales bacterium. Lineage (GTDB taxonomy): Bacteria > Pseudomonadota > Alphaproteobacteria > Acetobacterales > Acetobacteraceae > JBBROS01. The sequence goes on along the minus strand of JAYVEG010000144.1, from coordinate 11,057 downwards.
CTCGCTGGGCCACAACAACGCGCACCTTGTCCAGGCCATCGTCGAGCAGGCTGGGCGCGTGATACACACGAGCAACCTGTATCGGGTACCACAGGCGGAGCGCCTGGCCGCCAGGTTCGTGGAGGCGTCTTTCGCGGACAGCGTGTTCTTCTGCAACTCGGGCGCCGAAGCCAACGAGGGCGTGGTCAAGATGATGCGTCGCGCGATGAGCGAGACAGGTCATGGCGACCGCTACCGCGTGATCTGCTTCGATGGCGCATTCCACGGCCGAACGCTGGCGATGCTGGCCGCGACAGGCAACGCCAAATACCTGAAGGGCTTTGGTCCCGAGGTCGATGGGTTCGACCATGTCCCGTTCAACAACATGAACGCCGTGCGCGATGCCATTGGCCCGCAGACCGCCGGAATCCTGATCGAGCCGGTGCAAGGCGAGGGCGGCATCCGGCCGGCGACGTTGGACTTCCTCCGCGACCTGCGAGCCGCCTGCGACGAGTTCGGAATCCTGCTCGCCATGGATGAAGTGCAGTGCGGCATGGGCCGCACAGGCAAGCTGTTCGCGCACGAATGGGCAGGTATCGAGCCTGACGTGATGTCGATCGCAAAGGGGATTGCCGGTGGAGTCCCGATGGGCGCCATCCTTGCGAAGGAGGCTGTGGCGAAGCATCTCACGCCGGGCACGCATGGCACCACGTTTGGCGGAAACCCGCTGGCATGCGCCGCCGCCAATGCGGTGCTGGACGTCGTATTGGCGCCTACCTTTCTCGATGAGGTCGATCGCAAGGCGCGTCGGCTGTGGAAAATGCTCGGGACTATCGTGGCCGAGTATCCGTCGGTTCTGCAGGACGTCCGCGGCGCCGGGTTGATCCTCGGGCTCAAGGCCGTCGTGCCCAATGGGGAACTGCAGGAGGCCTTCATGGCAGAAGGCCTGCTCACCGTCGCGGCAGGGGACAACGTCGTTCGTCTGGTGCCGCCATTGAACCTGACGGACGATGATCTGCAGGCCGCGGTCGAAATGATCCGCCGCGGCGTGCGCCGGTGCATCCCGTCACAGAATGCGGCTGCCGCCAAATGAGCAGCGCACTCCGGCGGACGGACTCCGTTGATACCATGGATGCCGGAGGCTCTCTCCCCCGGCACTTTCTGGATCTTCGCGACATCGAGGGTGGCACCCTGCGCGAGATGCTCGGCGCCGCATCGAGCTTCAAAAGCGCAGCTGTGGCCGCAACCAGGCCGCTTGCGGGGAAGACGTTGGCGACGATCTTCGAAAAACCCAGCACTCGGACCCGCGTCAGTTTCGAACTTGCGATGAAGCAGCTCGGCGGCGATGTTGTTAACCTTAGCGCGTCGGAGCTTCAGCTGGGGCGCGGCGAGAGCGTGGCCGACACGGCCAGGGTTCTCTCGCGCTACGTGGATGCCATCATGCTTCGCACCGACAACGTGGCTCGGCTGCAGGAAATGGCTGAGCATGCAACAGTGCCGGTCATCAATGGACTGACCAACATGAGCCATCCTTGCCAGCTCATGGCAGACGTCCTGACATTCGAGGAGCATCGCGGTCCGATCGCGAACCAAGTGATCGCCTGGGTCGGCGATGGCAATAATGTCGCCTGTAGCTGGATTGAGGCGGCCGTGCAGTTCGGCTTCACACTGCGGATCGCGACACCCAAGATGCGGCACCCGCCGCAGAAGCTGCTGGACTGGGCCCGCAGCCAGGGCGCGACGATCGAACTGTCCGATGATCCCACGGCAGCCGTTTCTGGCGCCCGTTGCGTCGTCACGGATGCGTGGGTCAGCATGGCAGATGATCCGAATACCAGCCGCCACAACATGTTGCGGCCCTACCAGGTCAACCAGCGCCTGATGGACAAGGCAGCGCCTGATGCAGTGTTCATGCACTGCCTCCCTGCCCACCGCGGCGAGGAAGTGACTGCCGAAGTGATCGACGGGCCGCAATCCATCGTGTTCGATGGCGCGGAGAACCGGCTGCATGCCCAGAAGGGGATCCTGGCCTGGTCTCTGGGCGCGCTCTAATGACCCGAGGGGCGTAGTCTCAGTGCCAGAGGAGACTGCTGTCACGCCCGGCTGGGTGGATGGACGACTGGATACGTTGTTCGGTGCCCTGCCCACCGGAAAGGCGATCGATGAGGCTCGGGGGGCCTACGAGGACTGTCTGGCTGCAAGAAAATCGCCGTCTGCTCCATCCGACATGTTGGGTGCCGAGTTCAGTGACTGCCGAGCCGCGCTGCACCTGGCATTGCGCGCGGCTTGCGTCGGCTCCACGATGGAAACTTTGGACGCTGGATTGGAGGCGCTCGAGGCCGAGATCGCCAGCGAAAGCTGAGATCATGACAACCCCAGTGATGCCCGCCTGGACTTGGGCAGTGCCTGCCCTTGCGGTCGTATGCCTGGGGGCCGCGATGATCCTGGGCGCCATCCCGGCCGTGTTGATTGCATGCATGGTTCTCCTGGTCGCAACCGTTTTCGCATCCGTTCATCACGCCGAGATCGTCGCCCACCGGATCGGCGAGCCCTACGGCACGCTGGTGCTGGCCGTCGCAGTCACGGTTATCGAGGTCGCCCTGATTGTCTCCGTCATGCTGGACGGCGGCCCTGAAAAGGCGGCACTGGCGCGGGACACCGTCTTCGCGGCAGTCATGATCGTCTGCAATGGCGTCGTCGGGCTGTGCTTGCTGTTGGGCGGGGTGCGGCACAGGGAACAGGGTTTCCAAATCCAGGGCGCCAGCGGGTCGCTTGCCGTGTTGGGGGCGTTGACCGTCCTTACGTTGATCCTGCCCAACTTCACCAGCTCGGCGCCTGGTCCGGTGTTCAGCGTGTCCCAGCTTGCCTTCGCCGGCGTCGTCTCGTTGGTGCTTTATGGGGTGTTCGTCTTCGTCCAGACCATCCGCCACCCCGGCGACTTCACGGGCGACGCGCCGGAGCATGCCGGCACACCGCCGACGAACAGCCTCGCGCTCTGGTCGGCAGCGCTGCTGCTAATTTGTCTCGCGGCTGTCGTCGGTCTGGCCAAGGCACTCTCTCCAGCGCTGGAAGGCACGATCGCGGCGCTTGGAGTACCGAAGGCGGTAGTCGGGATCATCATCGCCACCGTGGTTTTGATGCCCGAGGGGGTCACGGCCGTTCGTGCCGCCAGGGCAGACCAGCTTCAGACCAGCCTCAATCTCGCGCTTGGTTCGGCATTGGCCAGCATCGGCCTGACGATCCCGGCAGTCGCGATCGTCAGCATCCTGTTCGGCAAGGAGTTGACGCTGGGTTTGGACGCAAAGGACGAGGTGCTGCTGACGCTGACGCTGTTCTCCGGCGTTGTTACCTTGGGCACGGGACGGACGACAGTGCTGCAAGGAGCGGTGCACCTGACGATTTTTGCTGTCTTCCTGTTCCTCGCCGTCGTCCCATAAAGGATCAGGCCCGCCGGTCGAGCCATTGGTGGAACAGATAGAACGGAATCGCAGCGGCAGCGATGATGGCTGCCGCCACCAACGCACCGGCCGGAGACCCGGCCCGGTCTGCCGCCCAGCCGCAGACGCCCGGAAATATTGCGCCGCCTAGGTAATATGCCGTGTAGAACAGCCCCATAGCGCTGGCGCGGTTCTCCGGCCGGGCCGAGAGCGTACCGAGCGCGACGATCACGCCGGCATGAAGCGAAGCGGCGGTGCCGAACAGCGTCCCCCAAAGCAGCGGCATATCGAAAACGGCAGGCCCCCCGACCGCGGCCACGCCGGCAATCGTCCCGCCGATCAGCACCGGCCCATTGCCGTAGCGCACCGCCAGAATCCCGCCAAGGATCGTCGCTGGCAAATTTGCCCAAGTGGCGATTGTCATGACCGTGGCCGTCATCGCCGGCGGATGTCCCCGGGCAGCCAGAAGCGACGGCATGTAGGACAGGAAGCCGTAATAGCCTGCATTGTAGGCGGTCCAGATGGCGCCTGCGGTCAGCACGAGCCGGCTTTCCCGCCAGGATGGCAACGTCCAGCGGCCGCTCGATCCGGATGATCGCCCGACCGTGGGCAGAAACAGTAGAAGAGAAAGAGCCGCGATCCCCGCGCCAACCAGTAGCACGGCGAAGGGGCCGAACTTGGCAACCAGCGGGGCCTGCAACAGCCCGACCAGACCCACACCTACCGGAAACGCCCCGATCAGCAGCCCCATGATCGGCATGAACTGCTTACCCGTGAACCGGTCGCTGACCATCTTGCCCTGCATGACCACCAGCGTGACCGCGCCGACCCCGGCGACCAAGCGGCCCGCTGCGAGCCCAGCCGGGGTGAATGCCACTGCGCCGACTACGCCACCCAGTGTCATCAATCCAAGCCCTACGCCTACAAGAGCCCGCGCGCCGAATCGTCGTCCCAGCAGCCCGCCCGGCAAGGCGACGAAAACGCCAGGCAACATGAACAATCCGATCAGTGTGCCCAAGGCCGCATATTCGAGGCCGAAGCGAGCCGTCAGCTCCGGTCCGAGGCTGGCCACGCTCTGAAACTGAAACCCGAACGCCATCCGCGCCAGCGCGAGGGCGGCGACGAACCCCCAGTCCTTTAGCATCGATCCTTCAGCATCGATCCTTCAGCATCGACGTCTCCCATTCGGCACGCTACGTCGGATAGCCCGCGGCAAGAAGGTTCACGTAAGCAGTGCTGATCCCTATGTTATGACGATGACTACGACTCCTGCCTTCCTCGACAGCGCCCGTCCCGACGTGCCCGACATCGTCGTGCCTCGCGGGGTGACTCCCTTCCACCTGCCGGGACGTCCCGTGCGCGGCCGCCTCGTCCGCTTGGGCATGCTCGCCGATGCCCTGCTGGCCCGACACGAGAACCACCCCCTCGTCACCGCACTATCAGGTCAGGCACTGGCGCTGGCTGCAGCCCTGGCAACAGCGCTGAAGTTCCGCGGCTCGTTCAGCCTGCAGGCCAAGGGCGATGGAGCGGTGCCGATGCTGCTGGCCGACTGCACGGAGTCTGGCGCCTTACGCGGTTATGCCCGTGCCACGCCCGAGCGGCTCGAAGCATTGCTGGCCACAGACCCCGCTCCCTCGGCCCGCGCCCTGCTCGGCAACGGCTATCTTGCCTTCACCGTCGATCAAGGCGGCGAGGCCGAACGCCATCAGGGCATCGTTGCCATCGAGGGCGACACCCTGGCAGATATGGCGCTGCACTATTTCGAGACGAGCGAGCAGATTCGCTGCAGCGTCCGCTTGGCCTGCCGCAACACCGACGCCGGGTGGCGCGCCGGCGCGTTGATCCTGGAACGTATCGCAGGAGACGGCGGGATCGACCCGGAACTCGACAGCGCTGCACAGGACGAGGCCTGGCGCACGGCAACCGCCCTTGCCGGGACTCTGCGCGACGAGGAACTGCTAGACGATACGCTCTCGGCCGAGCGGCTGCTGTATAACCTGTTCGGTCTCGAAGGCGTAGCGACCGACCGCAACCGCGCCCTTGCCTATGGTTGCCGCTGCTCTCGCGCCCGCCTGTCGGGCATCCTCGAGGGCTTTTCGACCGACGACCTCGATCACATGGCGACCAGCGGCGACATCGTCATGACCTGCGAGTTCTGCAACCTCGACTTCCACTTCGGCCGCGATGAAGTTCGCGGCCAGGTCGATCCGCAACAGGAAGGCTGACCGCTGATGGCGCTCCCACGACGGTTGGTGCTGCTCGCTCCGCTGCTGCTTGCGGCGTGCGGCGACGATGGCCCGCCACGTGAATACCCGCCTCTACACTATGACTTCCTTACCCGGCTGCAGTTGAACGTCGCGTCCGTCCCGTTTGCCGACCTGCCCCCGCCCAGCCCGCTGGACGCCTTGTCTCCAATTCCCGCTGGTCCCGCACTGCGTCAGATGGCCGACGACCGCCTGGCCGCGGGGGGCTCCAGCGGCAAGGCGGTCGTGACGATCGAAGAAGCGCGGATCGTTCGCTCCGGCGACGCACTGGACGGCTCGATGGCTATCCGCCTCGACATCATCGCCGCGGACGGAAGCCAGGCCGGGTTCGCCGAGGCCCGGGTCGCACGCAGGCTGGCTGGCTTCGGACGCGACCTGAGAGGCGCGCTGTATGACATCACGAAGCAAATGCTTGACGACATGAACGTGGAGTTAGAGTTCCAGCTCCGACGCTCGTTGCGCGACTACCTGCAGACGACCGCCGCAGCGCCAGCACCCGCCGCTGTCCAGCAGCAGGACCTTGCGCCACCCAAGCCGGCCCCGTAGTTACGCAGCAACTCCGGCCCGGAGGATCGCGTCGACGGCGTTCCGTGTCTTCTGTACATCCCGGGGCTCAGCAACCGCAGTTCCGATACGCGCAACAAGCATCGAACGAACACGGTGCGCATTTTCAACCTCCGAGTTTGCTGAGCCTGTCGAGCATGTCCGCCTCGGTCAGGATCTGCGGCAACACCGCGGGCTCCTCCCGACCGGACGGATAAAGGACATACAGAGGGACGCCGTCACGAGCATGCGCTCGCAAAAACGCCGTTATCGCAGGGTCGCCACGGGTCCAGTCGCCCTTCAGGTAGGCGACCCTCCGCTCTGCAAAGGCGCGGCGAACAGGCTCCGGCGACAGGGCGATTCGTTCATTGACCAGGCACGTGACGCACCATGCCGCGGTCATGTTGACGAAGACAGGGCGGCCTTCGGCCCGCAACGCGTCCAACCGGGCGGGTGTGAAGGGCTCGATGCCGGCGTCGAGTGCTTTTACCGCACCAGGCTCTGCACGACCAAGTGCCGGCAGGACCGCGACAGCCACCAGGACGCCGACGATCGCAGCTGCATAGCCGAGGCGCCGTCCTGACTGTTGCGCCAACCCGTAGGCCCAACCTGAGAAGCCCAGCAGGACAAGCCCAGCCGCGGTCGCCAGCACGCCATCCGGGCCGGCCTGTAGACTGATAACCCATAGCAACCATGCAGCTGCCGCATACATCGGGAACGCCATCACGCTTTTCAGCACGTCCATCCACGGGCCGGGTCGAGGCAGGTGCCGCACCAACGACGGTATCAGCACAAGGATCGCATAAGGGGCGGCCAGACCAAGCCCCATGGCCAGAAAGATCACCACAGCCGTTGCAGGCGGCGCAGCAGAGGCCGCCGCGACGGCAGCGCCCATGAAAGGCGCCGTACAGGGTGTGGCGACAAGGACCGCAAGCAGCCCGGTGAAGAAACTGCCAGCATGCCCCTGCCGGGACGCAAGGCCCTGGCCAGCCCCAACCAGACCGGATCCCAGCTGGAACACGCCCGACAGGTTCAATCCGACCAGGAAGAGCACCCACGCCATGGCCGCGACGAACACGGGCGACTGGAACTGGAATCCCCATCCTGCAGCAATCCCCGCCGCACGCAGCGCCAGCAACATGCCACCAAGCCCGCCAAAGGCGACAAGCACGCCAGCCGTATAGGACGCCGCATGCAAGCGCACCGTCCCACGCGATTCACCACGCAAATGCGCAATCCCGACGGCCTTCATGGCCAGGATCGGGAACACGCAGGGCATGAGGTTCAGGATCAGTCCACCGAGCAGCGCCAGCAGCAGCGTCTGCCAGACAGGCGACATGCTGCTCGTCATGCCTCCTGGCCGCGCCGCGACTTGAAGGTAGCTTTCCTGTCCGCCGAGGTCCCGTAGGACCACGACACCCTCCAGCCCGGCCCCTGGCTTGAACGCACTGCCGGGCGTCAAACCGATCCGCACCGTGCCGGGTTCCACCCGGACGGGCTGTGGCGCAACCTGATCGACCGACCCCCACTCCGACGGGAAGAACCAGGCGTCCTGTACGGTCGCGCGCGATAGGCCGGCGCCCATCAAGCTCAGTGTCCCATCGGGTGCAACCAGCGCCTCGAAGGGCGAAGGACGCGGCTGACGCGCAGCGACGGCGGCGAACAGCGGCGCTTCCGCGGAGGCCGCTAAGGCGCCCGAAGGAAGGTGAAGGTTGAAGACACCCTCTTCCGGCACGCAGATCTTTTCGCACACCAGCCAAGAGGCATTCGCCACCACTGTGAAATCACCGGTTCCCGGGGTGACCGTAACCGGCAACACGATCTCTCCCGTATAACCGTAGGTCATCACCGGACCTTCCGGCAGGCGCTGTGGCGTGGGCCACTCGATCGCACCGGCCTTCGCGTCCACAGGCACCGTGAGCGTCACCTCCGGCGGCGTCCCCGCGTCGCCGGGATTGCTCCAGTACGTGTGCCAGCCCGCCTTCATCCTGAGCCGCAGACCCAAATGGATCGGCTGCCCCGGCGCCACGTGGTCGCTGTCGCTGACAAGCGTCGCGACAACCCGCTCACTTCGGACGGCCGCACTCTCTGCAGCCAGGCTGGGATGCACCGCAAGGGCGAAGGCCACGAGCGTGAGGGCTTTTCGGATCATGTCTGTCTCTATACTGCGTGGCCCCATGCAGACGCCACCAAGACCACCGCTTCCGGAACTGCCGGTCACCGAGGCCTTGCCGCGCCTGCTCGAAGCTTTGTTCGATGGCAACGCTGTACTTGTTGCACCGCCCGGCGCCGGCAAGACCACCCTCGTGCCGCTCGCGCTGATGGACGCCGCGTGGCGCGGCGACGCGCGGATCATCGTCACGGAACCGCGTCGCCTCGCCGCCCGCGCCGCTGCCACCCGAATGGCCGGCCTGCTCGGCGAGGCCGTCGGCAAGACAGTCGGATACCGCACGCGGATCGACAGCGCCGTCTCGGCCGACACGCGCATCGAAGTCATCACGGAGGGGCTGCTGGTGCGCCGACTGATCACCGATCCCACGCTGGACGGTGTCGCCGCTGTGCTGTTGGACGAGGTTCATGAACGCACGCTCGACGGCGATCTGGCCCTCGCGTTCTGCCTCGACATGCAACGGCTGCTGCGCCCTGATCTCCGGCTGCTCGCCATGTCCGCAACACTCGATGGCGCCCGGCTCGCTGCAATGCTGCAAGCGCCCATCGTGGAGAGCCAGGGACGGATGTTCCCAGTCGAGGTCGAGCACGCCGGCCGGGATGTCATGGTGCCGCGTGATCTGCCCGACGCCGTCGCGCGCGCCATCCGCGCAGCGCTTGCCGTCCATGCCGGCGACGTGCTCGCCTTCTTGCCAGGCATGGGCGAGATCCGCCGCACGCAAGCAGCGCTGGATGGCTGCGGCGCGCTCGTACTGCCGCTGCACGGCGAACTGCCGCCCGGTGAGCAGGACCTGGCGCTGCGGCCAGCGGCCGGACGCCGTGTGGTACTTGCTACCAGCATCGCCGAGACGTCCCTGACCGTGCCAGGCGTCCGCATCGTGGTGGATGGCGGTTGGCGCCGGGCGCCCCGCCTGGATCCCGGAAGCGGGCTCACGCGGCTTGCGACCGTGCGGATCAGCCGGGCGGCGGCCGATCAACGGGCGGGCCGGGCGGGCCGTGAAGCGCCAGGCGTTGCCATCCGGCTCTGGACAACGGCGATGCATCGCGGACTGCCCCAGTATGACAGGCCGGAAATGCTGGAGGCGGAGCTGTCCGGCCTCGTGCTCGACTGCGCCGCCTGGGGCACGCAGCCGGCCGACCTGCCCTTTCCCGACCCGCCGCCACCCGGCACGCTCGCCGCCGCGACGACCCTGCTGCACCAGCTGGGCGCGATGCGGGCCGGCAGCATGACACCGCTCGGGCAGCGCATGGCGGCTCTCGGCGCACATCCCCGCCTGGCCGCGATGATGCTGTCCGCGCCGACTCCGGCCGCTATGGCGCGCGCCGCCGACCTTGCCGCGTTGCTCGAAGAGCGTGATCCCATCACTGGACGGGATACACCAGTCGGTATTGCCCTCCGCCTCGATGCCCTGGAAGGGGCTGTCGACGCGGATCGTGCGACGGTTTCACGCATCCGACGGCAGGCCGGGCAGTATCGCCGTCGCCTCGGCACCACTTCCGCACCGGACGGCGACCCCGGCGCCCTGCTGGCTGCGGCTTTCCCGGACCGGATCGCGCAACGCCGTGAGCCCGGCAGCTTCCGCTTCAGCGGTGGTGGGGGCGCCAAGCTCCCACGCGGTGACGCCCTGGCCAACGCCCCCTACCTCGTCGCGGCCACCCTGGACCCGAAGGGCGCCGCGCTCATTCGACTCGCCGCCCCGCTCGATCCCGCAGATATGCCGCCGCAACTCGCAGCCACCATCACGGAAACGGTCGAAAGCGGCTTCGATCCGGCCAGCGGCGCCGTGCTGTCCCGCCGCCGCCGCCGCCTGGGCGCGCTGGTGCTGGAGGATCGCACGCTTGAGGCAGACGCCACACATACAGCCGCGGCACTGGCGGAAGCGGCCGTCCGAACGCCGGGCGCGCTGCCCTGGACCGACGCCACCAGGCAGCTGCAGGCCCGCGCCGCCCTGCTCCGATCCATCGATCCCGTCATTGCGGACTTGTCCGACGACGCCCTCGTGGCCGATGCGGCGGGGTGGTTGGCGCCGCACCTGGATGGCATGCGTCGGCTCGTCCATCTGTCTGCGTTGGACTTGGGATCAGCGTTGCGTGAACGCCTTGGATGGGAAGCCGCAGCCCGGCTGGATCGTTTGTTGCCGACCCATCTACCACTACCGGGCGGCCGCGCCGCGATCGACTACACACAGCCAGTGCCCGTCGCCAGCGCAAGGGCGCAGCACTTCTACGGCCTCGGCCAGACTCCATTGCTGGCCGACGGTCGTATTCCGCTCCGGCTTGCCTTGTTGTCGCCAGCAGGCCGACCAATCGCAGTGACGGGAGACCTGGCTGGATTCTGGCGCGGCGCCTGGGCGGACGCACGACGCGACATGCGTGGCCGATATCCCCGCCACGCCTGGCCAGAGAACCCCGGCCCGCATTGAAACTTGCGGTCGATGCGCCCAATGATGGTGGAGTCGGAGGTTTGTAGTATGCGTCGCGCTGCCCTGTTTCTTTTGGTCGCACTGGTTTCTGGCTGCGCCGCCGCGCCCACCTTGGCTCAGGGACCGATCGGCTCGAACCGTGGCGGCGCGCCCAGCAGTTTCGCGCCCCTGGTCAAGCGCGTTGTCCCCGCAGTGGTCAACATCTCGGTCGTCGAGGCAGGCGCCGATCTCCCGGCAGCATC
>JAYVEG010000143.1:0-4302 GCA_043748985.1 Rhodospirillales bacterium | reverse complement strand
TGATCGACGCCACCAGCAAGCAGATGGCGGCCATGTTCTTCGACCGGTTCACGGCTGCCGTCTCCGAACCGGTGCCGGCAGCCGCGGCAGAGGCGGCGGCAGCTCCTCACATGGCCAGCATCGACCCGGCCGCCGAGCCAGGTCCTGTGCTGCCGATCAGGAGCGGCATCATCCCCCCTGCCCCGGCCGATATCGGTCTGCCGATCACGGCATTGATCCCGACCGAGCTGTTCGGGCTTCCGATCGTCGCGATCATCGGGATCGTGATCTACATCCCCATCTTCATCCTGATCTTCAAAAGCTACGTCTTTGGTTGAAGCGGGCCTGCCGGCGACTGTCGCAGACACCTCCGACCTTCTTGCCCGCGGCGGCTACGTCGCGGACGAGGCGCTTGCCACCACCATACACCTGGCTTTGGTGATGCGGCGGCCGCTGTTTTTGGAAGGCGAACCGGGGACGGGCAAAACCGAGATCGCGAAGGTGCTGGCGGCCGGGCTGGGGCGGCGGCTGGTGCGGCTGCAATGCTATGACGGCATGGACCTGGCGGCGGCGGCTTATGAGTGGGACCATGCCAAGCAGTTGATGGCGATCCGCCTGGCCGAGGCCGCGGGCGAAACCGACCAGGCGCGGCTGGGACGCAGCATATTCGGGCGCGAGTTCCTGCAGGAGCGGCCCCTGCTGAGCGCCATCGACCCGGCACAGCCACCCGCCGTGCTGCTGATCGATGAGCTGGATCGGGCGGACGAACCGTTCGAGGCGTTCCTGCTCGAACTGCTTGCGGACTACCAGATCACGGTGCCGGAACTGGGCACGATCAAGGCGACGATTCCTCCGGTGGTGGTGTTGACGAGCAACCGGACGCGGGAGGTGCACGACGCGATCCGCAGGCGCTGTCTTTATCAATGGGTGGACTATCCGGCACCGGATCGCGAGCGGGCGATCCTGGCCGCAAAGGCGCCGGGTGTGCCGGAGCGGCTGTCGGCGCAGGTGGTGGCGTTCGTGCAACGGCTGCGGACCATGGATCTGTTCAAGCTGCCGGGGGTGGCGGAGACGATCGATTGGGCGGGAGCGCTGCAGTATTTGGATCAGCACGAACTCGGCGAGCGGGCGGTGGATGACACGCTTGGCGTGTTGCTCAAATACCAGGATGATATCGCGAAAGTGCGTGGGGCGGAGGCGGCGCGGTTGATTGCGGAGGCTTCGGCTTGAACGTCGCGACCAGTTTGTAGGGCGGATGCAATCCGCGGCCGACATGGCGGATTGCATCCGCCCCACAGCCGAGGGCGCGCTCGGCGCCAACATCATGCACTTCGCCGGCCTTTTACGCCGGGCGGGGCTGCCGGTTGGGCCGGACAGCGTGATCGCCGCGGGGCAGGCGCTGACGGTGATCGGAGTGGAGGATCGAAGCCAGGTGCGCGCGGCGCTGCATGCGCTGATGGTGCGGCGGCACGAGAACAGCGACATCTTCTATACCGCGTTCGACCTGTTCTGGCGCGATCCTGCTGCGGCGCAGCAGGCGTCGTTGATGGCGCTGATCGACGGGCATAAGCCGGAGGAGCCGCAGAAGCCAACGCCGGGCAGCCGGCGGATTGCAGAGGCGATGGCGCAGCCGCGCACGAAGCAGGAGCCGGAGGAGCGGCCGCCGGAGCTGGATGCGGTGATGTCGGTCAGCGCGCGCGAGCAGCTGCAGTCGATGGATTTCGAGCAAATGAGCGCCGCACAGATCGGGCAGGCGAAGGCGGAGATCCGGCGCCTGGCTTTGCCGCTGGATCGGCGGCAGACGCGGCGGTTCCGGCCGGACCCGGCCGGGCCGCGGGTGGACCTGGCGGCGACGCTGCGGACAAGCCTGCGGCGAGGTGGCGAGATCATGGAACTCAGCCGGCGGCGGCGGATCGTGCGGCCGCCGCCGTTGGTGGTGTTGTGCGACATCTCGGGCTCGATGGCGCGGTATGCGCAGGTTTTGCTGCATTTTCTTCACGCGGTGGCGAACGCGCGGGACCGGGTGCATGTGTTCCTGTTCGGCACGCGGCTGTCCAACATCACGCGGCAGCTGCGGCACCGGGATGCGGAGGTAGCGTTCGAGATGGTGGCGGCGGCCGTGCCGGATTGGTCCGGGGGTACGCGGATCGGGGAGAGTGTGGCGCTGTTCAACCAGCGTTGGGCAAAGCGGGTCCTGGGTCAGGGGGCGGTGGTGCTGCTGATGACGGACGGTTTGGATCGGGATGGGGCGGAGGGATTGTCGGAGGCGATGGATCGGCTGCATCGGTCCAGCCGGCGGCTGGTGTGGCTCAATCCGTTGTTGCGCTGGGACGGGTTCCAACCCAAGTCACAGGGCATTCGCGCGATGCTGCCGCATGTGGACGAGTTCCGGACGATCCATAATCTCGACAGCCTGCGCACCCTGGTGAGCCTGTTGTCCCGGCCGGCTCCGGGCGTACGGCGATGGAGAGACCTATGATCGACGAAGATGTGTTGGGGACTGCGGCCGAGTGGCTGGACGAGGGTGAGACTGTGGCGATTGCGACCGTGACGGAGACCTGGGGCAGCAGCCCCCGACCGGCCGGCAGCCAGATGGCGGTCACGGCGAGCGGGCGCATGGCTGGCAGTGTGAGCGGCGGCTGCATTGAGGGCGCGGTGGCCGAGGCAGCGCGCAGGTCCATGGAGACCGGCGTCACGCAGCTGCTGGATTTCGGCGTGACGAACGAGCGGGCTTGGGAGGTTGGGCTGGCCTGCGGTGGGAAGCTGAAGGTCTTCGTGGAGAGACTGGGTTGACCCCTGCCCTGCTCGCGCGGCTGCAGGCGGCCCGGGCCGAAAAACGGCCGGTCGTTCTTGCGACCGATCTGGCCGGTGGCGCGCAGTTGCTGCTGCCAGACGATGCTGGCCCCGATGGGCTGACGGAGCCTGCGGCCAAGGCGCTGCAAGACGACCGCAACAGCACGGTCGATATCCAGGGAAAGACCTGGTTCCTGCACGCCTACAACCCGCCGCTGCGCCTGGTGGTTGTAGGTGCGGTGCATATCGCGCAGGCGCTGGTGCCGATGGCGGCGGGGCTGGGCTATGCGGTGATGGTGACGGACCCGCGGCGGTCATTCGCGAGCGACGAGCGGTTCCCTGGCGTGGTGATCAGCACGGACTGGCCGGACGAGGCGTTGGATACCTGGAAACCGGACAGCCGCACCGCGATCGTGACCCTGACGCATGACCCAAAGCTGGATGATCCCGCGCTGGACCGGGCGCTCAAGAGCCAGGCCTTCTATATCGGCGCCCTGGGGTCTCGAAAGACGCATGCGGCGCGGCTGGAGCGGCTGCGGGCGTTGGGGCATGACGATGCGGCGATGGCGCGTATCCGCGGGCCGGTTGGGTTGAACATCGGGGCGGTGACAGCCGGGGAGATCGCGCTGAGCATCCTGGCGCAGATCGTTGCCGTTCGGCGGTCGGCGGCTTGATCTTTGGGAGCGTCGCGCTGGACGACGCGTTGGGCTGCGTGTTGGCACACACGCAACGGCTGCCGGGGCTGGTGCTGAAGAAGGGGTCGGTTCTCGACGCGGCGGGAGTAGCGGCGCTGCGGGCGGCGGGGCAGAACCCGGTGATTGCGGCAACTCTGGAGCCCGGCGACGTGGCCGAGGACGAGGCGGCGACGCGGTTGGCGGATGCGCTGCTGTCGGATGGGCTCGACCGAACGCGGGCGGGGACTGGTCGGGTGAACCTGGTGGCGCGCCGCGCCGGGCTACTGCGGGTCGATGTGGCGGCGGTGGACGCGCTGAATGGGGTGGACGAGGTGCTGACGCTGGCGACGTTGCCGGATTGGGCGAGCGTCGCGGCGGGGGAGATGGTCGCGACGATCAAGGTGATCCCGTTCGCGGTTGCGGGGGTCGTGTTGGGGCGAGCGGTTGCGGCAGCCGGGCCGGGTGCGCTGCGGCTGCATCCGTATCGCGCGCTGACGGTGGGCCTGGTGATGAGCAAGCTGCCGGGGCTGAAGCCTTCGGTGCTGGCCGGCACGGCAGAGGCGACGCGTGCGCGCGTGGAGGGGTTGGGAGGAACCATGCTGCCGCCATTCGAGTGCGCGCACGAGGCCGCCCCGATCGCTGCGGCGCTGGCGGCTCTGATGCAGCAAGGCGCCGACATCCTGCTGGTTGCAGGGGCCAGCGCGGTGGTGGACCGCAGGGATGTGGGGCCCGCAGGGATCGTCGCGGCCGGCGGCGCGATCCAGCATTTCGGTATGCCGGTCGATCCTGGCAACCTGATCTGTCTGGGCAGGATCGGGGATCGGCCGGCGCTGGTGCTGCCGGGCTGCGCCCGCAG
>JAYVEG010000142.1:0-13443 GCA_043748985.1 Rhodospirillales bacterium | reverse complement strand
GATGCAGCACGTAGGCATGCAGCCGCTCCGCGCGTCCGATTCGGGATGCCAGCGCGTTCAGGGTTTGCACCGTAGGGCTGATCGGCAGGAGGCTTGCGGCCTCCGCCTGCGTCAGGCTGTAGCCGAGCATGCGGATGTCGACGTCGCCGTCGAAGCCGTCGGCGCCGGACCAGTCCAGCAGTTTGCGGGCGCCCTGCCGGCTGATGAGATAGCCGTCGGCGCCGGGGGCGTTGTGCCAGGCGGGGAAACCCTGCGCTGCGGCCAGGACGGGGTGCAGGGTAAACCCTGT
Source organism: Rhodospirillales bacterium (assembly GCA_043748985.1). Lineage (GTDB taxonomy): Bacteria > Pseudomonadota > Alphaproteobacteria > Acetobacterales > Acetobacteraceae > JBBROS01. The sequence continues at coordinate 13,154 of JAYVEG010000142.1, read as the reverse complement.
GGTTGCGTCGGGGTTCGCATGGGGCTGCATGCGCTGGTTCACCCACACCAGATCCCAGTCTGGGGGCAAGCCCAACGCTGCCATCCGTGGCGGCAGGACCAGCATGGGCTGCGCGTCATCTTCCAGCACCAACGCGCAGGCCGCGGAGCCGGCGAGCAGACGTTCCCATGCGGCGGCATGGCTGAGGAAGCAGCCGAGCGTGCCGCGCGGGGCGTCGCGCGCGGCCAGGCGCGCCACGGCTGCGCGCGACAGCTGGTTGCCGTGCACCGCCGCGATCCGTTGCGGCGGCACCGGGAACCCGGCGAAGCGGCGTTCGATCTCGGTCAGGCGGTCGGTGTTGCGATCGAGGTTGATGACGTAGGCCTCGTGATCCGGCGTCTTGCCGAGGGCGAAGGGGGTCAACCGGGCGTATTGCCGGCATTCTGCGGCGATCGCCGGCCAGTCGGGTTGCGCCGGGTTCAACGTACAGGCGGCGGCGTAGGCGCGCGCCGCCTCTGCCCACTCGCGGCGATCCCGGGCCACATGGCCGATCAAGGCCTCGATTCGGGCCTCGACCGGGCGATTGCAGAGCAGCGCGCGGGCACGCCCGTCGATGATGCCAAGATCCCCGCCGGGCAGGCCGAAACTGGCGCAGTAATGGTCGAGCCAGGTGTCGTCCGGCATGGCGGTGGCGGCGTGGCGGAACGCCGGGTCGCTGTCGGCGCTGTGCCAGGCCTGGTGCAGGTCGTGGCGGAGTTCGAGGGCGATCGCCCAATCGAGCGGCGCAAGGTCGAGCAGGGCGCGCCAGGCGCTGGCGGCATTGTCGTGATCGCCGGCGGACCGGGCGAACATGGCCTTGGCGTGGAGGGCGTCAGCGCGGTGCATGACGTCTCCATAAACAAACAATGTGGCGGTTGTGGGCCTGGAATCGATCTACTGCACAATCATTGTCTCCGGCCTTCCGGATGACGCCCGGCGCGCTGCGGCAGCATGAGGATCAGCAGGATGATTGCGGTTGCGATGACACCGGTGGAGCTGAAGCGGCTCAGGTCGAGGCCACCGTTCGCGTGCGGCTTGGTCAGGATATCGCCGACGGTCGCGCCAAGGGGCCTGGTCAGGATGAAGGCGGCCCAGAACAGCACCACGCGGGAGACTTGCGTGACCCGGTAGAGTGCTGCGACCAGCGCGAGCGCGAGCGTGAAAACCAGGGCGCCGCCCTCGTAGCCCAGGCCGGAATCGGCGAGCCAGTCGCCGAGCGCCGTTCCCAGCGTGTTCGATGACAGGATGGTTGCCCAGTAGAACGCTTCGACCCGGGGCGAGGTGATCCGGTCGGCGGAGATCGCGCCGATGGTGAGGCGCCATACGGCAAGGATCGCGAGGGTCAGGGCGAACAGGGATGTGGCGCCGCCGGCGTAGCCGATGCCGAGGGAGCGATCGAAGAAGTCGGCCATCGTGGTGCCGGCGGTCGTGGTGGCGACGATGACGGCCCAGTAGAGGAACGGGTGAAAACGCCGGGCACGGATCTGGGCCACGGCGGTGACGGCGAAGAACGCGAAGAAGATGGCGGTGCTGATGGCGTAGCCGAGGTTGAGCGTCATCGACAAGGCGTCGCCGCCCGTCTCGCCGAGCGTGGTTGCCGCGATCTTGATGATCCAGAAGCCCAGCGTAATGGCCGGCACCTTGCTGACGAGGAGGTCGTTCGTTCGATCCATCCTGATGGTCCTCCTGATGGCCCTCCGGATAGAAGCTGGGCGGTTCGTCGTCCGTACCGCACGCGCGGGGCTTCTCGTTCACAGGCTCCTGCGTCAGGGCGGGACGAACAGCGAGAGTTCGAGCGTGCGCGAGCGGCCGTGGCCGACCCGTTCGTCCGAGGCATGGGACATCGTGGGCTCCAGCGCGGCGGCGATGGCGCGGTGGAGCGCGGGGTTGGAGCGGGTGAGCACCCAGAGCCGCGGGCCGGCGCCAGGGTCGCGGACGGGTGTGGTGCCATGGCGGTACCAAGGTGGCCTTGTGACGGAGCCGATCACCTCCAGGCGGTCGCGCGGCCAGCCGTAGTGGTCGAGCAGGATCTCGAGCTGGGACCGGCGAGGTAGATGCGGTCGCCAGGCTCTGCCTCGGCTTGCAGCCTGGTGACGATCGCGGGAACGGCTTCGTCGGGTCGATCCGTCAGGGCCGTTCGGCAGGCCCAGAGTTGCAGCGCTGCCAGGGCGCTGGCTGCGACCATGCCAGGCCGTCCGAGGCGGGCGCAGGCGATGCCGACGAAGACCAGGAAGACCGGGGCCAGCGGCAGCAGGGTCTTGCCGTTCATGATGGGGCGCCACTGGCTGATCGCCCAGCTGATTGCCGGGACGCCTGCAAGCAGGGCGACGGCGATGCCGAGCATGAACCGCCTGCGCGCTGCCGACATGCCTATTCCCCGTGCGGCCAGCACGACGCCGAGCGCGCCGAAGCCCAGGAACGCGGCGTCGATCCAGGGTTGCGGGTGTGTGAGCCAGGGCTGGCCGTAGATGGCCTGCACGGCATAGTGGAGGCCCGGCACGTCGGGTCGCGACATCCAGGCGTTGCTTGGGCCGCCGGGGGCCTGGTCCAGCCCGACCGGCAGCCAGGGCAGCCAGGCTGCAAGGACGGCGAGGTTGGCCAGGAGCAGCGCGCCGATCCAGCCCCACCAGGCGCCCGGCAGCGTCGCTTCGGCCGCCGCGATCAGGCAAGCGCCGGCCGCGAGGTTCGGCAGCAGGATTGCGGGCGGGACCCCGCGCCCGGTGCGTTGGAAGAGGATGGCGAGTGCTGCTGCCCCCAGCGCGATGCCCAGCAGGAGGGGAGCACGATCCCGCCATCGGCGTAGAGCGCTGCCATCGTGCGCCCCTAATCGTCGCGATGCAGGTTGCGGCGCACCCGGCGCAGCGCCAGCAGCAGGATGGCCGCGACCACCGGCACGCTGAGGCCCTTCACGATGTAGGCGCGCAGCGGCAGGGCGCCGGCGGCGGCGAGGCCGTCCGTGAGGAATCCGATCAGCCCGACGACGTAGTAGGTGACCGCGGCGACCGAGAGGCCCTCGACGGTCGATTGCAGGCGGAGCTGCTGGCGGACCCGGCGGTTCATCGTCGCCAGGAGGGACTGGTTCTGGACTTCGCGGGTGATGCCCACCCGGGTGGCGAGGAGCTGGGTGGCGCGGGCGACGCGGCGGGACAGCTCCTCCTGCCGGGCTGCCACGGAGCGGCAGGTGTTCATGGCGGGGGCCATGCGGCGCTCGATGAACTCCTGCAGGGTTTGGAGGCCGGTGATGCGCTGTTCCCGCAGCTCGGCGATGCGGCGCTGGACGATCTCGTCGTAGGCGGCGGCGGCGCTGAAGCGGTAGAGGTTGTCGGCCTGGCGGCTGTCGATCTCGGCGGCGAGGCGGGTCAGGCGATCGAGGAGGATCGGCTCCTCTGTCTCGCCGGCCGTGACCATGGCGGCGGTGATGCGCGAGAGTTCCTGTTCGCAGCGGGCGATGACGGGGGCGAGGGATTGGGCGACCGGGAGCGCCAGCAGGGCCATCATGCGGTAGGTGTCGATTTCGAGCAGGCGTTGGGCCACGCGGCCGGCCTGCCAGGTGGTCATGCCGCGATCCTGCAGCAGGATGCGGCTGAAGCCGTCGGGGTAGATGCGGAAATCGGTGAAGGCGGCGCCGGTGTCGTCGGTCATGAGCGAGCCGACGAGGACGTCGCGGGGGAAGGTTTGCGCGCCCAGGGTCACTGCCTCGTCGTCGGCGGCGCTGGGCACCAGTGCCAGGTGCGCGGCCATCATGAGTTTGCCGGGTAGGGCGGCGACCCAGTCGTTCGGGACGGCTTCCAGGGCGGTGTCGATGAAGGGTTCTCGTCCGATGCCGTCGCGAATGAAGGTGTAGCGGACGAATTCGGTGTGGCGCTCCCATTTCAGGCGGAAGGCGAAGAAGTCGGCGCTGAAGTGGTTCTCGCCGGGTTCTGGGGGTGTGACGCCGCAGGTTTTCGCGAGCGCCACGATGGCGTGGAAGCTGACTTCGCGGGCCGGGGCGTCGCAGAGCATGGCCATGTAGGACAGGCGCGTGGGGGCGGAAAGCGGCTCGGGGGGGCGGGCGTGGACTTCGTCGTTGAGGGCGACGCGTTGTGGATGGGGGGACGGGAGGGTCATGCGGCAACCTCGGTGGCGAAGGCCTCGATCATGGCGGCGGTGGCCTCGGGGGCCTGCCCGTGGCCGAGATGAGGCTAGTTGGGGATGTGCATGACGCGGGCAAGGGGGGTGAGTTGGGCGGCATCGTCGGTGACGGGGGGGGGGCACGGCGCGGTCGTCGTCGCCGGCCAGGAGCAGGAGTGGGACGTGGAGGCGCGGCAGGTCGGCCAGGAGGGGTTTCAGGTCCCGGCGGACCATCATCGCCAGGGCGGCGGCGGTGTGCCGGGGGTCCTGGATGACGCGGGCGTAGAGGGGGACGCCGGTGGGATCGAGCGGGGAGCCGGTGTCGGCCGGGAGCTTGGCGACCATGGATTGGTTCTTTGCGCGCCAGGCGAACAGGTCGGGCAGCAACGGAAGCCCGACGAGCAGCTTTGCGAGGGATGAGAAGATCTGACCGACGACGCCGTCGGAGGGTTTCAGCGCCGCATTCAGGCCGACGACCCCGGCGGGCGCCACCGTGCCCGACCCGAAAGCGGTGGGGATGCAACACGGAGGGATTCTCGTGCCCTACGTCACGCTATTGAGCAGGCTGTCGATCTCGACCCCGGAGCTGGTGGTCGCCATCGGCATCCATCACCTTCGTTAGGTTGGCCGCGGCCAGGCGCGGCGCGTGTCCGGGCGGCGTTGCCGGCCCCGAGCAGTCATGGAACAGCCGGTCATGGAGTAGCCAGGCGGGGGCCGTTGGGGCAGTCTATGGGCATGTTCCCGACCGTCCGCCACCGCCGTCTTCGTCGCACTCCCGCCCTGCGCGCCCTTGTCCGAGAAACCCGGCTGCATGCCGACGATCTGATCCTGCCGATCTTCGTCGAGGAGGGCATCGACGATCCGGTCCCGATCGGCTCGATGCCGGGTGTGTCCCGCATTCCCGAGCGGCATCTGGCCCGCGAGATCGACGCGATAGCGCGCGACGGCGTTCGGAGCATCCTGCTGTTCGGCATCAGCCACCACAAGGATGCCAGCGGCAGCGACACGCTGGGCGCGGAGGGCCTCATGGCCCGGATGACGGGGATCGCGAAGACGGCGGCGCCCGAGCTGATCGTCATCACGGACAACTGCTTCTGCGAATACACCGACCACGGCCATTGCGGCGTGATCGAGCACGGACACGTCGACAACGATCGCACGCTTTCGAATCTGGCCCGGCAGTGCGTCGTCGCCGCCGACGCCGGGGCCGACATGATCGCGCCTTCGGCCATGATGGACGGACAGATCGCTGCGATCCGCAAGGCGCTGGACGATGCCGGCCATGGGCAAATCCCGATCATGTCTTATTCCAGCAAGTTCGCTTCGGCCTTCTACGGCCCGTTTCGTGCGGCCTCCGGCTGCGACCTGCAGGGTGACCGCAACACCTATCAGATGGACCCGATGAACGGCCGCGAGGCGCTGCGCGAGAGCGACACCGACGAGGCCGAAGGGGCAGACATCCTGATGGTCAAGCCCGGGATGCCGTATCTGGACGTGCTGGCCCGCATCCGCGACCGGACGGACCTGCCGCTGGCGGTGTACCAGGTCAGTGGGGAGTACGCGATGATCAAGTTCGCTGCGCAGGCGGGCGCGGTGGACGAGGAGCGCGTGGTGATGGAAAGCCTGGGCGCGTTCAAGCGGGCCGGGGCGGATCTGGTGCTGAGCTATTTTGCGCGGGATGTGGTGCGGCGCGGGCTGTAAAAAAACGGAATTCCGGTGCTGTGCACAGAAGTCCGGCATTGGGCGGCTTCGACGAGCATCGAAGGGGCGAGACGCGTTCTCGAACGATTGGAAACCTTCGCCGATTGGGCCGGGGAGATGCCTGCCAGTCTGCCGAAAGTTAAAGGTCAGGGCTGATCCAGCCCTTGCAGCGCCGCATGCGTCGCGTCTTGCAGCGCCTCCATCAGCACTGCCTGGAAGTCCCCTGCCTCCGTCTGGGTCGTCCAGGGGTCCATTGTCGTGCAGATCAGAAAGTCGATTCCCTCCCCCGCTTCCGCGACAACGCCCATGCGGCGGCAGAACGCGTCGACGAATGGCTGGCCGTACACTGTGGGATCGAAGCGGGAACTGGTCAGGATGAGGTCCAGACCGTCCAGCGTCTCCCGTGGTTCGATGATGCTGCAACGGGCGAACACCGCCTCGTTGAGCGCGTTGGCGCGCGTCAGGCTGGTGTTGGGCCGGCCGTCGGCTTCCTTCGGGTTCAGCGCGAAGGCCAGGATCACCTGGTCCGAGCCGACGTGGGCGAACAGGGTCCGCGCCGCATTGTCCTGTGCCAGCCGTGCCAGCAGGGCGGCATTGTCCAGGGTCACCAGGTCGCGCATCGCCTCCCGCTCCGCCTGGATCGCGCCTGGCGGCTTGCGGGCTCGTTCGGCCGGCGTCTGGTTGAACGGGGTGATCGTGAAGCGGGGATCGTCCAGCGATGCGAGGCGCAGGAACATCCGCTTGGCCGTCCACATGCACTGCCCCAGGATGCGGCCATAGCCGCTGCGGTCGGGGCGGATCACCCGATGCGCCAGCCACACGGCCGAGGCGGCCGAGCCGGGTTTGCTGCCTTCGACGCCATAGATCCCGATGGTTGGCTCGGTCTGGTTGTGAAAGATCACGGGTGCGCGCAGCGAGATGGCGTTTCGCAGCTCGGCGTTGCGGTAGCACAGCGCGCCCGCAGGATAGGGGATGTATCCGCCCTTGTGCGGATCGACGGTGATGGTGTCGGCATGCGCCAGGGCTTCGTACTGGCGCTGCACGTAGTCGCTCATGCCGTAGATCGGCACGCCGTCCGGCATCGGGGCAGCCGCGCCGCCATCCTCCGGCTCGTTCAGCATCGCACGGAAATAGCCGCCCCAAGCGGCATCCGCATGGATCGCGAAGTTCAGGCCGCGCGCGCGGTATTGTTCGCGCAGCGCCAGCAGTCCTTCGAGCGGATCGACAGCACTCTCCTCGGTACTGCCGATGACGGCGACCACGCACAGCACCGGGACGCGGCGGCGCAACGCGTGCTCCAGCGACTCTGCGACACTGTCCAGCGACAGCCTTGCATCCTCGTCCACCCGCTGCACCCAGACGGCATTCTGTCCGAGACCCAGCAAGGTCGCTGCCTTCGGCCAGGAGTAATGACCGGTGGCCGGCGCCAGGAACACCGGCGATTCTGACACGCCGGTCATGAAGTCCCGGTAGAATTGCACCAGCCCCACGTTGCGGGAGCTGTAGGCCGTCAGGGCGTCGGCCAGCGTCTCGGGTCCGACGCCCATTTCCGCGATGGCGCGCGGGAGGCCGGCGGCCACATCGATGTCGAGGTTAAGGGCGGTCCAGGTGTCGATGTCGACCAGGCGGGCGGCGCCGCCGCCCCATAGCGGCACCTCGACATTGCGGGCGGGCGCCAGTGCCGGGACCTCGCGCAGGGCAGCGCGGATGCCGACCGGTGTGAACTTCAGGTTCCGCGCGGACCACAGCGCCTCGATGTTGGCGACCGTGCCGCCGCTGGTGATATGCCCCCACGGCACGAAGCCGTCTGTACCCGGGGCGGGCGAGCGGTAGCCCAGCATGCGGCAGAGGTCGTTGCCGGCCTCGATCTCCAGCCGCGTGGTCACGGGCGATGCCTCGGCCGCGACGTTGTTCTGGTTGTATAACAGTCCGGCGACGAGGCCGACCAGCCCTGGCATGGCCTGGTCCCAGAGCATGTGTCCCTGGTAGCGCATCGACGAGAACGGCGCCGACAGCCGCAGCGTCTGCAGCAGCTCCTTGGTCGCCTCGCGCAGCCGCGCGACCCCTTTCGCGAACTCCGGGCTGCGCTGAACCGCCTCGGTCAGGTGGGTCGGGTCCTTTGGATGGAAGCCGCGGCGGAAGTCGGCATGGCTGTCGATGGCGGCATCGATCAGCTCGTGCAGCAGAGCGAGGTTTTCGGCGCGCGGCCCCAGGAACCACGCTTCTGGCGAGCCCCCGGCCGGGCCGCCGCGGTTGGACAGGTCGAGCGCGCGTTGCAGCTTCGTGTCCCACGCCGCCCGCGCCCGGCTGCGGCGGGCGGCCATGGGAGCGGGGGTGGGATCGGGGGTGGGATCGGGGAGGGGATCGGGGAGGGGATCGCGGAGGCTGGGGCGCAACGTCATGGCCTATCCTGCGGTGCTGCCAGTGTCGCGGCAATGCGTGTGGTGCGGCCCGGCAATCTGCCGCCCCGTTGCGTCCATCGCAGGCCATGTTACCTAGGTTTCCGAAAGCAGGACACGTCATCAGCATGAGTAGAGCCGGCCGTACGGCCTTGTTGCTGGTCAATGCGACCAGCGGCCGCGAGAAGGACGCCAAGGCCTATATCGACGCGTTGCAGGCCACGGGCATCACATTGCTCCGTCGCGACGTGCCGCGCTCCCGCATGGCCGAAATGATCACCTCGATGCGGCACGAGGTGGATTGCGTCGTGATCGCCGGCGACGACGGCACGCTCAGCGCGGGCGCCATCGCGCTTCGCGACACCGGCCTGCCGCTTGGGATCCTGCCGATCGGCGCGCACAACGACCTGGCGCAGACGCTGTCCATCCCCATCGACCCGAAGGGCGCCGCGGCGGTGATCGACGAAGCCGCGGTGCGCGCCGTCAACCTCGGCAGCGTCAATGGCCGGCCGTTCTTCACGGTGGCCAGCGTAGGCCTGACGGTCGAGGGCGCGCGGTGGCTGAGCCGGGCCACGAAGCGCAACATGGGGCGCCTGCGTTTCGCCGTGGTCGCCCTCCGCCTGCTGATACAGCAGCGCCGGTTCAGCGCCATCATCCGCTGCGGCGCTGTCGTGCATCGCGTGCGGACCGTGCAGATCACGATCGGCAATGGCCGGTTGTACAGCGGCGGCATGGCCGCCAGCGGCCCCGGCGACACCGAGGACACCCGTCTCTCGATCTACAGCCTCGAGCCGCCGCGGCGCTGGGGGCTGATCTACATGTCACGGCTGTTCGGCGGCGAAGCGGATCCCGTCAGCACGGCCGCGGTCCGCACCGCGTTCTGCAGCGTCGTCGAGGTCGTCACCCGCCTGCCGCAGCAGATCCTGGCGGATGGCGAGGTGGTAACGGTTACGCCGGCGCGGTTCAGCGTGCTGCCGCGCGCAGTGCGCGTTTATGCGCCGGCCCGAACGGAGGAAGTGTGATGGCAGGCCTTTATTTCGAACAGTTCAGCATCGGCCAGGTGTTCGACCACGGACCGACGCGGACGGTAACGGAGTTCGACAACGTGCTGTTCAGCTCGCTGACGATGAACCCGCAGCCGCTGCATCTGGACGAGGAATTCGCCAAGACCACCGAGTTCGGCCAGCGGCTGGTGAACAGCCTGTTCACCCTTGGCCTGCTGATCGGCCTGACGGTCGGCGAGACGACCCTGGGCACGACCATCGCCAACCTCGGCATGAGCAAGGTCGAGTTCCCGAAGCCGGTGTTCCACGGCGACACCATCCGCGCGCGGACGACGGTGCTATCGGTGCGGCCGAGCAAGTCGCGGCCAGACGCAGGCGTGGTGGAGTTCGAACACCAGGCGATCAACCAGCGTGGCGAGATGGTGGCGCTGTGCGTCCGCAGCGCGTTCATGAGGCGGCTGCCCGCCTGAGCCTGGCCTGACAGCAACGACCTGCTTGATCTCGCAGGTGCGAAGGCCCTAGCCTTTCGGCATGATCCGCGACCGCACCGCGCCGTCCCTGTTCGGGATTGTCCTGTATCCCACCGTCGAGCCCATCGACCTCGGCGCGACCTACGGCGTTCTTTCCATGGCACGCCGGGTGCTTCCGAACGTGCGGGCGGTGACGCTGGCGGCGGCGGCCGGACCGGTCGCGTTGGCCGGGGGCGTATGGGTCAGCGTCGATTACACCCTGGACGCCACGCCAGCGCTGGATGTCGCGATCGTGACCGGCGGCGCCGGCTGGCCGGACGCATCGGCCGACCCGGCTATGCTGGCGTTCCTCCGGCGGCGGCCGGCTGTCATCGTGGCCTCGGTCTGCACCGGCGCCCTGATCCTCGACGCGGCCGGGCTGCTCGAAGGGCGGCGTGCCACGACGCGGCGCATCGCGCTCGGGGCGGAGACGCGCTCGCCGCTGTCGCGCCTGTCCGGCGGCTGCGAGGCGACTGTCGTGGACAGCGGCGACGTCGTGACCGGGGGTGGCGTCACGCTGTCGACGGATACCACGCTGCACCTGCTGGCCCGCATCTACGGCGAGGCTGCGGCGTGGGACGTGGCACGCGCCATCGAATACGACCGCGCCTGGACCGCCAATCTTGCCGCACTCGGCGCAATCCACCCCGAAGCGAGGGCCGCATGAGCCTGTCACACCCTTCACTCCAGGTCAGAAATAGCGTCTGTCCGCATGACTGCCCGAGCACCTGCGCGCTGGAGGTGGATGTTCATGACGGGACGCGGATCGGCACTGTCCGCGGCGCGCGGGACAACAGCTACACCGCCGGCGTGATCTGCGCGAAGGTGGCTCGTTACGCCGAGCGCATCCATCATCCGGAGCGCCTGACCCAGCCCCTGCTGCGCACCGGCCCCAAGGGTAGCGGACAGTTCCGCCCGATCGGCTGGGACGAGGCGCTGGACCGCGTCGCCGGCGCGTTCATGGACACGACCGCCAAGCATGGCGCGGAGGCCGTCTGGCCCTATTTTTTCGCGGGCACCATGGGCCTCGTGCAGCGCGACGGCATCCAGCGGCTGCGGCACGTGATGAAATACTCCCGCCAGCACAGCACGATCTGCTCGACCGCACAGGAGATGGGTTGGATCGCTGGCGCCGGCCGCTATGGCGGGCCCGACCCGCGGGAGATGGCGGATGCCGACCTTATCGTGATGTGGGGCGGCAACCCCGTCAGCACGCAGGTCAACGTGATGACGCACGTGACACGGGCGCGGAAGGAACGCGGGGCGCTGTTCGCGGTGATCGACCCGTACCGCACGCCAACGGCCGCCGCAGCCGACCTGCATCTGGCCGTCCGCCCCGGTACCGACGCGGCGCTGGCCTGCGCCGTGATGCACGTTGCGTTCCGCGACGGGTATGCCGACCGGGCCTATATGGCCGAGTTCGCCGACTGCCCGGACCGGCTGGAGGCGCACCTGCGCGACCGCAGCCCGGCCTGGGCGAGTGCCATCACGGGTCTCGGCGTCGAGGAGATCGAGCACTTTGCCGCCCTGTATTGCCGCACCGACCGCGCCTTCCTGCGCGTCGGCTATGGTTTTGCGAGAAGCCGCAACGGTGCAGCCAACATGCACGCGGTGACGTGCCTGCCAACGGTGACAGGCAAGTGGAAGACGAAGGGCGCCGGCGCGTTCTGGAACAACCGCGGCACCGGCATCTATCACTGGGACAAGACGCTGATCGAGGGGCTGGACGCGCTCGACAAGACCACGCGCATCATGGACATGAGCCGGATCGGCGCCGTCCTGACCGGCGACCGGACGGAACTGGGCGACGGGCCGCAGGTCCACGCCATGCTCATCCAGAACACCAACCCGGCGGTGGTGGCGCCCGACAGCAATCGTGTCCGCCGCGGCTTCCTGCGCGACGACCTGTTCGTATGCGTCCACGAGCAGTTCATGACGGAGACGGCAAAGCTCGCCGACATCGTGCTGCCGGCGACGATGTTTCTGGAGCATGACGACCTGTATGGCGCGGGCGGGCATACGCATATCCAGGTCGGGCCGAAGCTGATCGAGCCGCCGGGCGAGGCGCGGTCGAACCACGAGGTGCACCAGGGCCTCGCGACCCGGCTCGGCGCGAAGCACGCGGGTTTCGAGATGACGGCGCTGGAGCTTGTCGACGCCACGTTGCGCGCCTCCGGGTGGCCGGGTGCGGCCGAGGTCATTGCGCGCAAGTGGGTCGACGCCGTCGATACGTTCGAGAACAGCCATTTTCTGACCGGCTTCGGCCATGCGGACAAGAAGTTCCGGTTTGCTCCGGACTGGAAGGCGCTGGGGCCGAGAGGCGCGGAGATGCCCGAGTTGCCGGACTATTGGGCCGCGACCGACCAGGCGACCGACGCGCACCCGTTCCGGCTGGTGGCCGCGCCTGCCCGCAACTTCCTGAACACGAGCTTCACCGAGACGCCGACCAGCCGCAAGCGCGAGGGCCGTCCGGTTGCGATGGTGCACGCGGACGACGCGGCCCGGATGGGCGTCGAGGACGGCGGCCGCGTCGTGCTCGGCAACCGACAGGGCGAGGTGTTGCTGGACGTGAAGATCGTGAGCGGGCAGCAGCCGGGGACGATCGTGGTGGAGAGCATCTGGCCGAACGCCGACTTTGCAGACGGCATGGGCATCAACGTGCTGACTTCGGACGCACCGGCCGCACCGAATGGGGGTGCGGTGTTCCATGACACCGCGGTGTGGATGCGGGCTGTCGCGGTGGAGCAGTTGCTGGCGGCGGAGTAGCCTTGGCGGGTTGCACCGGCCTTACGTCCCTGTCCCGGCGAGGTGCACCGGCCCAACCGGTTGGGCCGGTGCACGTCGCCGATCAACAAGCGTGACGCTGCAAATCCTCCAGCGTGCACCACTCGAGCGCGCCCTCATGCGTGGCACCCAGCGCCACCTGCGGCGCACATCCGGCTGCAAACGCCTCTGCCCAGCGGGGCGCACACAGGCACCAACGGTCGCCGGGCTTGAGGCCTGGGAAGCCGAACTGCGGCATCGGCGTGCTGAGGTCGTTGCCGCTGGCGCTGCTGAACGCGAGGAACTGCGTCGTCATCACCGCGCAGACCGTGTGGCTGCCCAGATCGTGCGTTCCCGTCTCGCAGCAGCCGGAGCGGGTCCAGCCTGTCTTCGGCTCCAACGAGCAGGTTTCGAGCTTGCCGCCCAGCACGTTGCGGGAAAAGCTGCCCCCGGTGCTATCGAGCGGCATCGGTTTCCCCTTCCAGCGTCGCCTTGATTCCGCGGGTCCATTGCCCGGCGGCGGCGGCCAGGAAGCCGATATCCGTTTGTGTTGTGAGGAACAGGGCCCCCCGGCGCACCGCCTCGGCCTGGCGCGCGACGTCGCGGTTGCCGCCGCAGCCGGCGTGGATGCCGTTGGCGAGGGCCGCGGC
>JAYVEG010000141.1:0-4331 GCA_043748985.1 Rhodospirillales bacterium | reverse complement strand
TGGGCGATGGTCAGGATGACGGGCTCGAGCGCGCCGACGATGGCGTAGATGGCTGCCAGGAGGAGGTCCAGGAAGCGGTCTTGCGTCGCGGGCGGGGTGGCGTTCGTCATGGTCTGATAGGACCATATTCTTTATAGGAAATCAAGCCCATTCTTTGTTGGCCGCTGTTCAATCGCGGTTTGTCTGTTCGAGCAGGGCGACGCGCCTGGGGTCGATGGAGAGGAAGGCCTGGCCGAGGGGGAGAGGGCGGGGGGGCGTCGGAGGCGGTTCGACGGATGACGAGTTCGCGGCCGCCCCAATCGAGGTTGATCTGGGTGAGGTCGCCGACGAAGACGGAGCGGGTGATGGTGACGGGCCAGACGTTCGGGCCGGTGCTTGCGGACCGGCGTGAATGGTCGGGTCGAGCACGGCCATGACGGGTTTGGGGTTGGGTTAGGGGGGCAGGAAGCGGGCGAGGCGGACGGCGGTGTGGCCTCGGCTGGCGCGGAGGCTGGGCATGATCATGAGGCAGTCGTCGTGAGGGGTGCGGATTTCGGTGTGGCCGTCGAGCGCGATGAGGGTGTTGCGGCGGGGGATGACGTCGCCGCCGCGGTAGGGCTGGAGGAAGGCGAAGCCGGCGGTGGTTGCGGTGATGGCCATGGTGACCTCGGCGCAGCGGACGGTGGGGTTGGGGGGGGCGTTGGGGCGGGGCGGGGCGTGGGTCATGCCGGTGTGGCGCAGGAGGGCGTCGACGGATTCGTGCATGATGGCGACGGTGTCGGGCTGCCAGTGCTGGCCGGCTTCGACGAGGACGGCGGCGGCGGGGCCTTGGGCGAAGCGGGGGTAGTCGATGAGGCGGGGACCCGTTTGGTGGCCGCGGTCGGCGACGACGAGGGGGGGGACGCCGAGGGCGACGGCAAGTTCCCGGCCGGATGTGCCGGCGCCGCTGAGGATGAGCGGGTCGGAGGGCCAGAGCATGGAGTGGAGGTCGAGCACGAGGTCTGCGGTATCGACGATGGGGCGAATGTCGCGGGCGCGGTCGAGTTCGAGGCTGGTGCGGGGGCCGTCGAGGACGGCGGGGTCCCAGACCCGGTTCATGTCCTCGTCGATGAAGCGGGAGGCTGTGGGCTGTGCCGGGTCGAAGCGTTCGAAGGCGGCGAGGTTGAGGAAGCCGAGGGTAAGGCGGCCGCGGCGGAGGCGAATGGCGCTGGCGAGGAGGCGTTCGAGAAGGCGGGCGAGGACGATTGCGCCGCCGATCTCGTTGCCGTGCATGAGTGCCGTGAGCATGACGTGGGGGCCGGGTTGCTGGGATTCGATCGTGGTGAAGCCGAGGAGGCCGGTATTGCCGGCGCGCCAGGGGGTGAGGTCGGGGGCCGTGAGGTCGACGGGGAAGCGGGGGATGGCCGCCGGTTCTGGGCGGAGCGTCATGCGGGGGAGTGGGGTCCGGCCATGGGGCATCATCGCCGTTCAGTCTCGTGTGGGCAATGAGGGGGATTGAGGGAGGCGGAGGATCGAGCTTGGTCCGCAACGACCGTGCGGAATGCTGGCCGGGTGGTATGGAGGTGTCTATGGTTTATAGCGGATCTACGTTTCGGGCATGGCACGTGACAGGGGCAAGAGGCGGGGATGGGGTTTTGTAGAATTAGCGGGGCGGGCTGATGGCGACATGGTTGATGCGTCGGCTGATCCAGGCGCTGTTCGTCGTGCTGGCGATGACGGTGATCGTGTTCGTGGGTGTGAACGTGATCGGTAACCCGATCGACATCCTGATCTCGCCTGAGGCGGACGCGGTGGAGAAGGCGCGGGCGATTGCGGCGCTGGGTTTGGATAAGCCGTTGTGGGAGCAGTATTTGCGGTTCCTGGGCGGGTTGTTGCAGGGGAATCTGGGACGGAGCTTCGTGTTCAACGAGCCCGCGTTGAAGGTGATCCTGCAGCGGCTGCCGGCGACGATGGAGCTGGCGGTGGCGGCGGTGCTGATCAGCATTGTGATCGGGATACCGGCCGGGTTGTATTCGGGTTTGAAGCCGGACGGGTTCATTGCGCGGACGTTGATGGCGGGGAGCATATTGGGGTTCAGCCTGCCGTCGTTCTGGGTGGGGCTGATGCTGATCATGGTGTTTGCGGTTCAGCTGGGGTGGTTGCCGAGCACGGGGCGGGGGCAGACGGCGGAGCTGCTCGGGATCCAATGGTCGTTCCTGACGCGGGACGGGTTGCTGCACATGGTATTGCCGGCGTTCAACCTGGCGCTGTTCAACGTGAGTCTGATCATGCGGTTGACGCGGGCGGGTGTTCGGGAGGCGTTGCCGATGGACTACGTGAAATTCGCGCGGGCCAAGGGGTTGAGCCCGGCGCGGGTGATCGGGGTGCATGTGATGAAGAACATCATGATCCCCGTGGTGACGGTGGTGGGGCTGGAGCTGGGCACGACGATCGCGTTCTCGGTGGTGACGGAGAGCATCTTTGCTTGGCCGGGGATGGGAAAGCTGATCATCGACAGCATCAACCTGTTGGATCGGCCGGTGATCGTCGCGTATTTGATGCTGATCGTGCTTTTGTTCGTGATCATCAACCTGACGGTGGACCTGTTGTATACGGCGCTGGACCCTCGGGTTCGGCTGGAGGAGCAGGGATGAGCACGACTGCGTTGCCTGAAGGCGGGGGACCGGCCGTGGCGGTGAAGCCGGCGCGCGAGGAGACGCCGTTCCGGCGGTTGGCGCTGGATTTCGCGGAGTCACCGCTGGCGGTGTTCGGGCTGGTGGTGATGCTGCTGATCTTGTTGGTGGCGCTGGTGGCGCCGTTGATCGCGCCGCAGAATCCTTATGATCTGGCGGTGCTGGATATCATGGACGGGCGGTTGGCGCCGGGGTCTCGGTCCGGTGATGACGCCATGAAGTTCTGGCTGGGGACGGACGACCAGGGGCGGGACATGCTGTCGGGGATCATGTACGGGCTGCGGATCAGCCTGTTCGTGGGAGCCGGGTCGGCGTTGATTGCGGGGGTGATCGGGTCTGCGCTGGGGTTAGTGGCGGCGTATGTGGGGGGGCGCACCGAGAGCGTGATCATGCGGCTGGTGGATTTGCAGCTGAGTTTTCCGAGCATCCTGGTGGCGTTGATGATCCTGGCGTTCCTGGGCAAGGGGATCGGGAACGTGATGCTGGCGTTGATCATGGTGGAGTGGGCGTATTACGCCAGGACGGCGCGGGGGTCGGCGCTGGCGGAGCGGCGGCGGGAGTATATCGAGGCGGCGGAGTGTCTGGCGTTGTCGAAGGCGCGGGTGGTGTTCCGGCATCTGTTGCCGAACTGCCTGCCGCCGTTGATCGTGGTGGGGACGTTCCAGATGGCGCGGGCGATCGCGCTGGAGGCGACGCTGAGCTTTTTGGGGTTGGGGGTGCCGGTGACGGAGCCTTCGCTGGGGCTGCTGATCGCCAATGGGTATCAGTACATGCTTTCTGGGAAGTATTGGATCAGCTTCTATCCTGGGGTGGCGCTGCTGGTGACGATCGTGTCGATCAACCTGGTGGGTGACCAGTTGCGGGACGTGCTCAATCCGAAGCTGCGCCGATGAGCACACCTACTCTCGAGGTTCGGGGGCTTTCGACGCATTTCTTTTCTCGGGCCGGCGTGGTGCGGGCGGTGGACGACGTTTCGTTCACGGTGGAGCGCGGGCAGGTGATGGGGCTGGTTGGGGAAAGCGGGTCGGGGAAGTCGGTGACAGGGTTCTCGTTGATCGGGCTGGTGGATCCGCCCGGGCGGATCACGGCCGGGCAGATATTGTTCCAGGGGCGGGACATCGCGGGGCTGCGGGACGAGGAGATGCGGAAGCTGCGCGGGCGGCATATCGCGATGGTGTTCCAGGACCCGATGATGACGCTGAACCCTGTGCTGCGGGTGGATACGCAGATGATCGAGGCGGTACGGGCGCATGAGAAGGTGAGCCGGACGGAGGCGCGGGCGCGGTCGCGGGATGCGTTGGGGCTGGTTGGAATCCCAAGCCCGGACGAGCGGCTGCGGGCGTATCCACACCAGTTCAGCGGGGGGATGCGGCAGCGGGTGGCGATCGCGATCGCACTGCTGCATCAGCCGGCACTGGTGATCGCGGATGAGCCGACGACGGCGTTGGATGTGACGATCCAGGCCCAAATTTTGTCCGAGATGCAGTCGTTGTGCGCGAAGTTCGGGACGGCGCTGGTTTGGATCACGCATGATCTTTCGGTGATCGCGGGGCTCGCGGACCATGTGGCGGTGATGTATGCGGGTCGGATCGTGGAGAAGGGGACGGTGGACCAGGTGCTGGATTCGCCGATGCACCCGTATACGAACGGGCTGATCGGGTCGGTGCCGAGCCGGACGCC
>JAYVEG010000140.1:0-4373 GCA_043748985.1 Rhodospirillales bacterium | reverse complement strand
CCGTCTTTTCAGCCAGGTAGATCAGGATGGCGTTGCTGTCGAACACCGTTGTGTCGCCGTCGACGATCACCGGAACCTTGCTGTTCGGGTTCAGCTTTACAAACTCCGCGCCGTGCTGATCGCCTTTGCGCGTATCTACCGGCATTGCCTCGTAGGGCAGGCCGGCCTCTTCGAGGAACAACGCCACCTTCATTGGGTTTGGCGCGAGGCTGTAGAAGAACTTGATCATCCTGCTTCTCCGTTGTTGCTGGTCACGCCTTCGCTGCGACCAGCAGCGTGGTCCCATCCAGCCCGACCACCTTCAGCGCCGCACCATCCGCCGGCTGTCCGCCATCCGCAACCCGGGCCTGCCAAGTCCCGTCACCTAACGCCACCCGCCCCTCGCCATCCTGGAACGACACCGCCCGGCATGTCTGCCCGATCAGGCCAGCGGCCGGCGCGTTCACGGCATCGACCACGACGCGCCGCCGCATCCGCATCCCCATGCCCATCACCAGGACGGCCGTCAGCCCCACGAACACCGCGAACTGCCCTTGCGCGCCCATCCCGGCCACCTCGGCCAGCACTCCCGTGCCCAGTGCCGCCAGCCCCACCCACAACAGGAAGAAGCCTGGCGCCAGCATCTCCAGCGCCGCCACCGCGAGACCCCCCAGCATCCAGACAACGCCACCCCCCAGCATCGGGCCGGCGTTCACTTGCCGGGCCCACCCATCCGCCCCCCGCCGCCTAACTGCATCGCCTCGATCGCCTGCGTGATGCTCCCGGCCAACGCACCGCTCTCGATCGGGATCACCAGCGTGCGGCCGCCTGGGTTGGCCGCGAGTGCATGGATCGCCTCGACATATTTCTGCGCCACGAAATATCGCAGCGCCTCGCTTCCCGCGCCCTCAGCCGCAGCCGCCACCGCCCGGGTCGCCTTGGCCTCCGCTTCTGCCAGCCGCTCCCGCGCCTCCGCGTCTTTCTTCGCAGCCTCCAGCCGCGCCTCGGCCTCCAGCACCGTGGCCTGCTTGGCGCCTTCGGCCCGTGCGACCGCCGCCTCCCGCTCACCCATCGCGCGCGCCACCGTCGCGCGGCGCTCCCGCTCGGCCGTCATCTGCAGGTTCATCGCCGCCACCAGGTTTGCCGGGGGTTCGATCTTCCGCAGCTCCACCCGGCTGACCTTCACGCCCCAGGGTGCTGTCGCGTGATCCAGCGTCACCAGCAGCTGCGAGTTGATCTGCTCCCGCCCGCTCAATGCACCATCCAGGTCCATCGCCCCGATCACGCTGCGGATGTTGGTCATTGCCATGCTCGTCAGCGCCTGCACCAGATTCTGCGCGCCATAGGCCGCCTTCGCCGGGTCCAGCACGCGGTAGTACATGATGCCGTCGACCATAACTGCCGCGTTGTCCCGCGTGATGACCGCCTGTTCCGGGATATCGAGCACGATCTCCTGCACGTTCATCTTGCGCCCGATCCGCTCCACCATCGGAACCAGCAGGTTGAGCCCCGGGTTCAGCAGCCGCGTGAACGCCCCAAACCGCTCCACGGTCCAGACCTGGCCCTGCGGCACCGTCCGCACCCCCATCCCCACACCAAGCACCACGACGAAAGCAAGCAGCACAAGCACGATAAGCGCGGACATGGATCAGCCTCGGTTCAATAACAGGCGTTTGATGACGGTAGCGCA
This sequence comes from Rhodospirillales bacterium, assembly GCA_043748985.1. GTDB lineage: Bacteria > Pseudomonadota > Alphaproteobacteria > Acetobacterales > Acetobacteraceae > JBBROS01. The sequence continues at coordinate 2,704 of JAYVEG010000140.1, read as the reverse complement.
ATCAAGGCCTGTTGTCGCGGTCCTCACCGGGCTTATCCTGCCGCCATGGTCTACGACGCGTTCTGGCTCCTGTATCTCCGAGCCCATGGCCGCCCGTCCACGCGGGCGCTGCACTATGCCGGCACCACGCTGGCCCTGATCTGCCTCGGGCTCGCCGCCTTGCGAGGCGAGTGGCAATGGCTTCCTGCCGCCCCCATCATCGGCTATGCCTTCGCCTGGGCCGCGCATCTCGGCATCGAGGGCAACCGCCCGCAGACCTTCGGCCACCCGCTCTGGTCCCTCGTCAGCGACCTCCGCATGCTCGCTTTGGCCGCAACCGGCCGCCTCCCCGCCGAGCTTGAACGGGCAGGGGCCCAACCCACCCGGAGCCCGGCGCCATGACCCTGCATCTGTCCATCGTCTCCGACCCGATCTGCCCCTGGTGCTACGTCGGCAAGGCGCACCTGGCCCAGGTGCTCCCGATGCTTGCATCCGAGGGGCTGGTATTCGACATCCTCTGGCGTCCCTTCCAGCTCAATCCCGACATGCAGGCCGAAGGCGTCGACCGCCGCATTTACCGCACCCGCAAGTTCGGTTCCTGGGAGCGGAGCCAACAACTCGACGCCGGGGTGGCCCGTTCCGCCGCTGCTGCCGGCCTGCCGATCCGCCATGATCTTATGCAGCGCACGCCGAACACCATCGCCTCCCACATCTTGCTCGCCTTCGCCCACGAACACGGCGGCGCACCGCTTCAGGACCGTGTCGTCGACGCCCTGTTCGCCGCCTATTTCGTCGATGGTCAGGACATCGGCGACCCCGAGACTCTTGCCGGTCTCGCCGCCACATCCGGGCTTGACCACGCGGCCACCCTGGCAGCCCTCGCAGACCCGGCTCGCGCCGCCGCCGTGCACCAGGACGAACGCCTCGCCCGGGATCTTCGCCTGGACGGCGTGCCGTCTTTCGTCCTCGACGGCCACCTGCTGTTCTCTGGCGCCCAACCTCCCGCCGTCATGGCTCAGGCTCTCCGCCAAGCTGCCGCCGTGTTTGCCGCCTGACACACGGTCTCCTCTGCGCCCACCGACGGCCATCCACGGGCGGCGCCCTGACGCATCGCTGCCTTGCATTGCCACCTTGCCCGCCCCGGTCTGTAGTGCGGCCCAACAACCGGAGGCACCGCCCGTGACCGAGACAATGCCCGACCATCCCACCGCCCAGACGTTGTTCGAAAAGGGCCTGTCCGTCCGCCGCGAGGTCGTGGGCGCCAAGCATGTGGACGCCTCCATGGCTGGTGCCAGCGACTTCATGCTGATTGCCCAGCATGCCGCCACCGAGATCGGCTGGGGTTATGTTTGGACCCGCCCCGGCCTCGACCTGAAAACCCGCAGCCTCATCAACCTCGGCATGCTGACGGCGCTGAAGGCCAACAACGAGTTGAAGGTCCATGTTCGCGGCGCCATCAACAACGGTTGCACCGTGCTCGAAATCCAGGAGGCCCTGCTGCAGGCCGCCGTCTATTGCGGTCTTCCCGCCGGGCTGGAGGCGTTCCGCGCCGCCAACGAGGTCCTGGTCGCGGACGGGCTGGTTCCCGCGAAGGTCGCAGCATGAGCGCCCCTTCCGAGACAAAGGTCGGCTTCGTCGGCCTTGGTGCGATGGGCCGCCCCATGGCCGCCCGCGTCGCCGGCGCCGGCTTTCCGCTATCGGTGCTGGACCGCGACACCCAGCGCGCCGGCGCCATCGCTGCCGAGATCGAGGCGTCCTGGGCAAAGTCGGGCGCGGGCGTGGCCGCGGATGCCGACCTCATCATCACCATCCTGCCCACCAGCGCCAACGTGTCCGATGCGCTCTCTGGCGCCGAGGGCATCCTTGCCGGCCTGAAGCCCGGCGCGATCGTCATCGACATGACCAGCGGCAATCCCACCGACACCAAGGCGCTCGCTGCCCGCGTCGCCGAGGCCGGCGGCACCCTCATCGACTGCCCGGTTTCCGGCGGCGTGCCCCGCGCGATCACCGGCCAGCTCGCCATCATGGCCGGCGGCGACCCCTCGGCCATCGACCGTGCAGAGCCCCTGCTGCTCAGCATGGGAGCCTCCATCATGCGCACTGGGCCGGTCGGCAGCGCCCACGCCATGAAGGCGCTGAACAACCTCAACAGCGCCGGCAGCTTCCTGCTTGCGGTCGAGACTCTGATCATCGGCCAGCGCTTCGGCCTCGACCCCGCGCTCATGGTCGACGTGCTCAACGCCAGCACCGGCATGAGCAGCAGCAGTCAGCGCAAGCTCAAGCAGTTCGTGCTGAACCGCGCGTTCAACGCCGGGTTCGGCATGGACCTCATGGTGAAGGATCTCGGCATCGCGCTGGGCGTCGCACAGGACACCGCAACGCCGGCCCCGCTCTCCGCCCTGGTGCGAGAGATGTGGCGGTCCGCTCAGGCCATGCTCGGACCGGGGCAGGACCACACGGCCATCGCCCGCATGGTCGAAACCCTGACCGGAACCGAGCTGGGCCAACCCTAGGCGTCATGCGTTTCTCTGTCTTCGCCGCCGCGCTCGTCGCCGTCGTCGTGGGCTTCGGCGGCACACTTGCCATCGTCGTCGCCGCGGCCACCAACCTCGGCGCCGACGCGGCAGAGACCGGGTCCTGGGTTGCGGCCCTCTGCCTCGGCATCGGCGCGAGCAGCATCATCCTCAGCACCGTCAGCCGCAAACCGATGGTGACGGCCTGGTCG
>JAYVEG010000139.1:0-4389 GCA_043748985.1 Rhodospirillales bacterium | reverse complement strand
ACGGGCGGGGAGAGTCCTGACGCCCTCAGGCTTCAGTGCCGAAAATGGCGCATGCCAGTCAGAACCATTGCCATCCCGGCCTTGTCGGCTGCGGCGATCACCTCTGCGTCGCGCATCGAGCCGCCTGGCTGGATGACCGCGGTGGCGCCTGCCGCGATCGCCGCTTCCAGGCCGTCCGCGAAGGGGAAGAACGCGTCGGACGCGACCACGGAGCCTTCTGTCAGCGGCCGGTCTATTCCTGCGGCGCGCGCGGCCTCTGCGCCTTTCCAGGCTGCGATCCGGGCGCTGTCCACGCGGCTCATCTGGCCTGCGCCGATTCCCGTTGTTGCGCCATCCTTTGCGTAGACGATGGCGTTCGACTTGACGTGCTTGGCCACCCGGAAGGCGAACAGCAGGTCCCGCAGTTCGGCCCGCGACGGCGCGCGTTGCGTCACGACCTGCAACGTCGCCTCGGAGACTCGGCCGACGTCCCGGGTCTGTGCCAGGAAGCCGCCCGAGACCGACTTCAGCAGCACCCCGGGGGCGGCCGGGTCCGGCAGCGCGCCGGTGAGCAGGACGCGCAGGTTCTTCTTGCGGGCCAGGACGGCCAGGGCGTCGTCGTCGGCCTCTGGCGCCACGATCACCTCGGAGAAGATCGCGGCGAAGCGCTCTGCTGCCGCCAGATCGAGGCGGCGGTTGACCGCGATGATGCCGCCGAAGACGCTGACGGGGTCGCAGCGCAGGGCCAGGTCCCAGGCCGTGGCCAGGTTTGCGGCCACCGCGACGCCGCAGGGGTTGGCGTGCTTGACGATCACGACGGCCGGCGCATCGAACTCGGCCACGCATTCGAACGCCGCGTCGGTATCGTTCAGGTTGTTGTAGGATAGCTCCTTGCCTTGGATCTGTCGCGCGGTGGCGATCCCTGGCCGGGGGACGCCGGTCACGTAGAAGGCTGCGGCCTGGTGCGGGTTCTCGCCATAGCGCAATGTCTGGCGGAGCGTGCCGGTCAGGGTCATGCGGGGGGCGAACCCGTCATCACGCGCAAACCAGGCGCCGATCGCTGCGTCGTAGGCCGCTGTGCGGGCGTAGGCGGCGCCGGCCAGCCGGGTGCGCAAGGCGAGCGACGTGCCGCCGTGCGCCAGTTCTTCGAGGAAGCCGGGGTATTGCGCCGCCTCGGTCAGCACGACGACGGCGGCGAAGTTCTTTGCTGCCGAGCGGATCATCGCCGGGCCGCCGATGTCGATGTTCTCCACGCAGTCCGCGGGGGCAGCGCCGGCGGCGACGGTCGCCTCGAACGGGTAGAGATTGACGCAAACCAGGTCGATGGGCGCGATGCCGTGCTTTGCCATCTGCGCAAGATGGTCTGCGCTGTCGCGTCGGCCCAGGAGCCCGCCATGCACCTGCGGCACCAGCGTCTTCACCCGCCCGTCCAGGATTTCCGGGAACCCGGTATGGTCCGCGACCTCCGTCACGGGCACCCCGGCGTCGCGCAGGACCTGGGCCGACCCGCCGGTCGACAGCAGTTCTGCGCCATGCTCCACCAGTGCTCGCGCGAGGGGCACCATCCCGTCCTTGTCGGAGACGGAGATCAGGGCGCGGCGGATGGGGAGCAGTTCGGTCATGCGTCGGCCATACCGACTTCCACCGCTGCATAGAAGCCCCCGCACGCGCGAAGCCCTGCGTGTTGCGCAGAGTTCGATGTCAATTCCAGCTCTCAACGCATAACTCTCATGCGCTCCACCCCCATTCCGCTGCAGTGCAACACGATCCACCTCTCGCTGTAGACGACGCGGTCCAAGACCAAGAGGACACGCCGCCTAATCGGCAGGCCTATCACGACCGTGCCTATCCAGGAGCCTACACCCATGAAGACCCTTCTCGCCGCCGTCGCAGTCGCAGTGCTCGGTTTCTCATCTGCCTACGCTGCCGAGGGCAACAGCGAGCCGTTCGCCACCAACACGCCGCCGGCCGCTACCCGCATCATTCGCCAGGCTCAGGCGCCGGACACCGGGTCCGCCCAATATCCGAACGTCATTGGCCGTCCTGGCAGCAACCTGCCGCTGCTTTTGGGCGACGTGCTTCCTGCCAACGGCAGCGAAGGCGCTGTCCAGACGGCCAACTCGCTGCCCCGGGGCTTCGAAGAGGGCACCGTGACCTACGTGCAGGCGCAGTCGATCAACCGCTGGATGGTTGCGCACAATGAGGCGCGGGCCACCCGCACAGCCAGCCGCTAACACGGCGTCGGCCGGATGCGCCATGCACGAGGCATAGCGCACGCCCGGCTGGCGGAGCCTGCCCGATGACGTAACGAGCGAACCTCCGTTTCGGGACGCCGGGACGCGGGCCAGCCGAAATCGGGCTGGCTTCGTCCCGGTCTGTCCTGCTATGGCCCGGCCTTACGCTTTGAGGACGCTGGCATGAGGGCCTGGCACGGGATCGTGACACTCGCGGCACTGGCCGTCATGGGCAGCGGGCCCGTGCAGCCTGGGCCGGTGCATGTCGAGGTGCAGAACCTGCGCGATGGGCGCGGCCATGTTTCAGTGGCGCTGTGCACGGAGCAGACGTTCCTGGGCGAGCATTGTCCCTACATCGTCCGCCAGTCGGCGCGGCCCGGATCGGTCGTCGTCGTGCTTCCGGCCGTCGTGCCCGGGATTTATGCGGTGCAGGCATTCCACGACGATGACGACAGCGGCAAGCTGGAGCGGCCGTTGATGGGCTTTCCTCGCAAGGGGATCGGCTTCAGCCGCGACGCGCCCATCCGGTTCGGGCCGCCTCGTTTCAAGGACGCCGCGTTTCCGGTGTCGATATCCGGCGGACGCACCGAGGTTCCGGTCCGCTATCACTGAAGGCCAGAACGCCACTTGCACCCGGGCCGGGTTGCGCTATCCGGGACGGACCGGGGAGATCACGGTCTCGACCGAGATCACGGAGGTTAGGCAATGACGGGCAGCATGGCGGAGATCGTGGAGCGGCTGCATGGGCGCGTCGCCATCCCGTACGAGGACGCGTTCAGCCCGGGGCGAGGATTGGTGCTGGAATGCTACCGGCCGTCATCGCATGCTGCTGGCGGGCCGGTGGTGATCGTGCAGCACGGGATGGGCCGGAACGGCGACGAGTATTGCGACGCCTGGGTTCCCGCGGCCGACCGGCATGGCGCGATGATCGTGGCCATCACCTATCCCGCTGCATCGTGGCCGGGATCGCGGACCTATAATGACGGGCATGTGCGCGAAGAGGATGGCAGTGTCCGCCCGCGAGCGGCGTGGTCGAACGCCATCCCGTCCCGCGTATTCCGCCTGCTGCAGGATGCGGGCGTGACGACCCGGCCGCACGCGTATCTTTGGGGCCACTCCGCGGGCGCGCAATTCGTCCATCGGCTGCTGGGCCTGCAATCCACGGCCTGGGAGGCGGTCGGTGCCGGCAATGCGGGCTGGTACACCCTGCCGACGCTCGATCTGCCGTATCCCGAGGGTTTGGGCGGCATCGGGCTGGATGAGGGCGACGTCGACCGGCTGCTGCTGACGCCGCTGGTTATCTTCGCTGGCGACCACGACACGGAGATGACAGCCGAGAACCTGCCGAAGCACGCCGCGGCGCTGGCGCAGGGGCCGCACCGGTTTGCGCGGGCCCACGCCTACCTGGCTGCTGGCCGGGCCGAGGCGATGCGGCGGGGCATCGCGTGCGCGTGGCGGTTGGTCGTCGTGCCGGGAGTCGGGCACGAGGGGATGGTCATGTCGGCTGTCGCCGCGTCCTATTGGTTCGAGGGCGTGATGCCGGCGGCACAGGCGGCGCGGACGGTGGGGGTGGAGCTGTAGGAACCGCGGAACGAGGCATGGCCCGCGTCGCTTGGGTTGCCGCGACACCGTCGGCGATGACGGTTTCAGGCGGGTTCAAGCGGTCTCCGAAGCTCGTTCATGGACGGCCGCGCGCGGCCGATGCACCAGGTCGTGGATGAAGGCGAGTTTCTGGATCACCGGCGCCGTCAGTATGAACGGGTAGAGGTCGGTGAGGCCCATGCTTCGGTTCATGCTGTTCATCGCGAAGGTGAGCGGCAGCCAGGCAGCCACCATCCGGGTAAAATCGCCGGGGGCGTAGCTGTCGAGATGCATTCCGGCGTGCAGGCCGGGGTTTCGGGTGATGGTGGGGTGCACCTCGAGTCCGAAGGCGCTCGCGGTTTCCAGGCTGTCGATGATGTGCAGGTAGTGCGCCCAGGTCTCGGCCCAGTCTTCCCAGGCGTGGGCGGTGGCATAGGCGCTGACGAAGTTCTCGCGCCAGTTGGCACGGGGGCCGTTCTTGTAGTGGCGCTTGAGGGCCTCCTCGTAGTCTTCCTCGTCGTTGCCGAAGACGGCGCGGCATTCGGCCAGGTTGTCCTGGTCCTTCACGAGACGGTCCCAGTAGTAGTGCCCGACC
>JAYVEG010000138.1:0-13651 GCA_043748985.1 Rhodospirillales bacterium | reverse complement strand
CGGGCAACGACGAACTGGCGAACGAGACCGCCTTCCGCAACGGCACGCTGCAGGGCGCCTACCTGATCATGGCGGCCCGTGCGCTCGGCCTGGATTGCGGTCCCATGTCCGGCTTCGACAATGCCACCGTCGACCAGGAATTCCTGGTTGCCCAAGGCTGGAAAAGCAACTTCCTCCTTGCCCTCGGCCACGCCGACGACGAGGGCGTCCCCGAGCGCGCCCCAAGGCTGTCCTTCGACGAGGCTTGCCGCCTGTTGTGACCGTTCTCACGCTCGACGCGGCGCTGGATGGATGCGCGGCCGGGCTGGTGCGGGACGGGATCACCATCGCCGAGCAACGCGCGCCCGGCGGCCGCGGCAGTACTGCCGCGCTGCCCCTCCTGGCCAGGACGGTCCTGCAAGTAGCCGACCTAAGTGCCTCCGCCCTGTCGGGCATCGCCGTCACGGTGGGACCCGGCAGCTTCACCGGTGTTCGCGCCGCCCTGGCTTTGGCCCACGGCATCGCTCTCGGCTCCGGCGTGCCGGTCTGGGGCGTCACCGTCGGCGCCGCGTTGCGGGCCGAATGCGTCGGGTCCCGCCCCATATGGGTCGGGATCGACAGCAAGCGCGGCCGCATCTTTCTCGACCGCGGCGGCGCGATCGAAACCGTGGCGCTGGACGCGATCCCATCCCCGGACGGGCCCATCGCCGTCGCCGGCGACGCAGCCATCGCGCTGGCCAGCCGCCTGGCCGCCCGCGGCTTCGACATCCAGCTGCTGGGCAACCGCATCCCGGCCGCAGCCGGCGTTGCCGCGGCCGACCGCCTGCCTGCGCTCCCGCTCTACGTTGACCCGCCCGAGGCCCGTCCCGGCCCCCCCGGCCGCCCCGCGCCGGTCTGATGCAGCCTGCCGGGCCCGCGCACGCTGCAGCCCTTTCCGCAATCCACGCGGCGTCCTTCGACCCTGGCGCGCAATGGGGACCAGAAGCCATGGTCCTGCAGCTGTCCCTGCCGGGCGCGTATGGCTTCATCGACCCGGGCGGCGCCATGGTCCTGGCGCGCATCGCCGTCGACGAGGCGGAGATCCTTACTTTGGCCGTGGCCCCCGATGCGCGCCGCGCCGGCCTCGGCCGCGCCATGATGGCGGCGGCCATGGCAACGGCGGTCGCGCGCGGCGCGCAGGCGATGTTCCTCGAAGTGGCGGCGACGAACGTGGCCGCACTCGCGCTCTATGCAACGATGGGGTTCACCCGGGTCGGCCTTCGCTCCGGCTATTACGGCACTGGCCGGCACGCAGTGGTCATGCGCGCTCCGCTGGACCCGCTGCGGCGGCTTTCCTGATCATCACCAAAGTCGTGCCGTCCGCGTTCTCGTCTTGCGATAGCACGGTATGGCCTTGTTCTGTCGCCGTCTTCGGGATGTTCTTCTTCGGCTCGTCGCCTTGCAACCGGACCGCCAGCACTTGGCCGGGTTGGATGCGGTCCAAGGCAAGCCGCGTCCGTACGAAAGTCATCGGGCAGAGATACGCCGTTATATCGACCTCCAGATCGGCCCGCTGCTTGGGTTTGTCGTTCAACACGGTCGAACTCGAATGGTGTGGAGGCGGCATGGATTAACAGACCTTTCCATTTGTGGGTTCACCATTGCGGCGCAATCGCAACACGATGTATATGCGTGATATCCGCAAGTAGAGGGTAAGGCTTATGACCGAACAGGCCGACATCGCCGACGTCCTAGGACTGACTGCACAGATCGTGTCGGCTCATGTCTCGAACAATGCCATCGGCGCCGAAGCGTTGCCGAGCCTCATCCAGGATGTCTACCGGACCCTCGCCGGCGTCGGCAAGGAGCAGGTTGTACCCGACAAGCAGCAGCCCGCCGTCCCGGTCAAGAAGTCGGTCTTCCCGGACTTCATCGTCTGCCTGGAAGACGGCAAAAAGCTGAAGATGCTGAAGCGGCACCTCAAGACTTCCTACAACATGACCCCCGAGCAATATCGCGAGAAGTGGCAGCTGCCGCCCGACTACCCGATGGTCGCACCGAGCTATGCCCGCCACCGCTCGTCGCTCGCCAAGAAGATCGGCCTTGGCACCAAGCCCCGCGGTCGGTAGGCAGCCTCCGGCAGCGGAAGCCGCGCGTACGGATTCGACAGCGGCCAGCGTGATCGGGTAGGCAAGGGGCCGTCTCCGGGTCGTTGCGGCAGGTTGCCGGGCCGATGGGCGGAATGGTTTTGGCGCAGCACGCGGCGCCCGTTGGGACTCCATGGAATCACGCATCGAACGTCTTTGCGTCGAACGAGGGCTGAAGATGACCGGCCAACGGCGGGTCATCGCCCGCGTGCTGTCCGACGCCGCCGACCATCCCGATGTCGAGGAGGTCTACCGCCGGGCCGCCGCCCTCGACGGACGCATGTCCATCGCGACCGTCTACCGCACCGTTCGCCTATTCGAGGAGAAGGGCATCCTGGAACGCCGCGACTTCGGCGGCGGCCGCGCCCGATACGAGCCCACCGAACACGGCAAGCACCACCATCTCATCGACGTCGAGAGCGGCCGCGTCATCGAATTCGAAGACCCCGCCCACGAAGCCCTGATCGAGGCCATCGCCGCCCGGCTGGGGTTCGAACTGGTGTCCTACCGGCTGGAACTGTTCGGCCGCAAGCCGGCCGCCACCAAGCCCGGCACGACCAAGCCGGCCTCATCAAGGCCCCCAGAAAAACTCCGGGAGAATCCGCGGGACAACGCCGACCCGGCCCCACCCTCCGGCTCGGCGGCGTGACCATGCACCGGCCGCGGACTCTGCGCGCAGGCAACGCCCCCCGCCACTTCCCGGAAATCCGGGCCGGCAACCTCGGCGTCCGCATCGCCGAGACCCCGGCCGAGATCGACGCCGCCCAGGCGCTGCGCTACCGGGTGTTCTTCGACGAAATGGGCGCTAACCCGTCCGTCATTGCCCGCGCCACCCGACGCGATGCCGACGCGTTCGACTTGGTCGCCGACCACCTCCTCGTCCTGGATCACGAACTCGGCGACGGGGCCGCCGCCGTCGTCGGCACATATCGCATGATCCAGCGCGAAGGCGCCGCCCGCGCCGGCCGCTTCTACTCCGCCGACGAATACGACCTGGCCGCCATCGACGCCTTCCCCGGCCGCGTGCTCGAACTCGGCCGCAGCTGCGTCGACGCCGTCTATCGCGGGCGGGCCGCGATGCAGCTCCTCTGGCGCGGCCTGGCCGCCTACGTCGCCGAACAGGACATCGAGCTGATGTTCGGTTGCGCCAGCCTCGCCGGAACCGACCCGGACGCACTCTCGCAAGAACTCACCTATCTTTATGGCCATCATCTGGCCCCGCCGGCCCTCCGCGTACGGGCCATCGAGCAGCGCTACGTCGACATGCGCCGGATGGACCCCCTCGCCGTCGATGCCCGCCGAGCCACCCTGGCTTTGCCGCCCCTCATAAAGGGATATCTTCGCGTCGGCGGCTTCGTTGGCGACGGCGCCGTCATCGACCATGAGTTCAACACCATCGATGTCGCGATCATCGTGAAGACGGACATGATCACCGATAAATACGTCAAGCATTATGAGCGTGACCGCTCCGGCACTGCCGAATAAAGACCCGCACCGCGATCCAAACGAACCACGGATAACAGCGATGAATGTCATCATGACTGCGCCACGCCTGGCTGCGGAGGCCGTCGCCGTGATCGAGGCCGCTGGCGGGGTCGTCCATTACATGCGTCCCTACCCCTCGGCGGACGAAGTCACCGACCTCGCCCGCACCCTGAACCCGGTCGCCATCCTCTCTCGCCAGGGCCCCGTCACCGCCGCCACCATGGACGCCGCCCCCGCCCTGCGGATCGTCGCCCGGCATGGCGTGGGCGTCGAAGACGTCGACATTCCCGCGGCAACCGCCCGCGGTATCGTCGTAGCCCGCGCTCCCGGTTCGAACACGCGCGCCGTCGCGGAGCACACGATGGCCATGGCGCTGGCATTGCTGAAGGACCTGCCGCCCCTGTCGCGCCACGTCGCCGCCGGACACTGGCGGGACGCCACGACAAAGGTGCGCGACATCGCCGGCCTTCGCCTCGGCCTGCTGGGCTGCGGCGCCATCGGCCGCGCCGTTGCCAACCTGGCCCAGGCATTCGGCATGCGCGTCTTCGCCTTCGACCCGGCCGGCGCCGACATCCCCGGCGTCACCCGCATGCCCGACCCGGCCGCCCTCTGGCCCATAGCCGACGTTCTATCCCTGCACCTGCCCTTCTCCCCCGCCACCCGGCACATCGTCGACGCCGCCGCCCTGGCCGCGCTGCCGACCGGCGCCATCGTGCTCAACACCGCACGCGGGGGCCTGATCGACGAGGCCGCACTGCGCGCCGCGCTGGACCGCGGCCACGTTGCCGGTGCCGGGCTCGACGTGTTCGAAACCGAACCGCCCGCCGCGGATGACGCCCTGCGCGGCCACAACCGGGTCATCGCCACGCCGCATGTGGCCGGCGTGACCGATGGCAGCCTGGTGACCATGGGCGTCATGGCGGCCGAATGCATCGCAGCCATCCTCCGCGGCGATCCCGTGCCGTCGGAGCGCCTCGTTCGATGATCCGGCGTCTGATGGGTGCAGCCGGGCCGCGCCGGGCCGCGGGAGAGGGCGCCCGCGCGTTCGCCCTCGGGCTGCTGGCGTCGCTCGCCCTCCCTCCCATACACGCCATCCCCGTCCTGTTCATCGCCGTGCCCGGCCTGCTCGCCCTCGTCGGCCGGGCCCCGTCGGCCTGGCGCGCCGGTCGCCTCGGCTTCTGGTTCGGCTTCGGCATGCACCTGGTCGGCCTGTATTGGATCACCGAGGCCATCCTGCTGGAAAGCGCCCGCTACTGGTGGTTCGTGCCCCTGGCCGTGCCAGCCCTCTCGGCCCTGCTCGCGCTGTTCATCGCGGCCCCTGTGGCGCTGTGCTGGACGGTGGCGGGCTGGCGCCGGGTGGCCGTGCTGGCCGGCGCCTGGGTCCTGTTCGACCTTGCCCGCCAGTTTGTCGGCACCGGCTTTCCGTGGAATCCGTGGGGCAGCGTCTGGGCCATTCCGGGAGGCGTCGGCGACATCATGATCCAACCCGCCGCGTGGGTCGGCACCCCGGGTCTAACGCTGTTCACCGTCCTTCTTGCCGCTGCGCCATGGCTCGGCGTCCGCGGCATGGCCGCCTCAGCCGCCGCCCTCGTGCTGTGGGCCGGCGCCGGCGTCTGGCGCCTGCACGAGCCGGATCCCCCCGGCCCTGGCATCGCCGCCGTCCTGGTGCAGGGCAACCTCATCCACGGCTCCATGCGCGACCGCGCCTCGGCCGAGGCCGCCTTCAACCGCGAACTGCAGCTCAGCGCCCAGGGCGTGGCCCAGGCCGGCGCGCGCCCAAGCGTCGTGATCTGGCCCGAAAGCGCCGGAATCTACCTCCTGCAACAGGACACCGCGGCGCGCGAGGCGATCGCCCAGGCCATCCGTCCCGCCCTCGGCTCGATCGTCGGCGCCCTGCGGTGGCCGGACCGCAGCGCGCCCCCTTGGAACAGCATGATCGCCATGGGCCCCGACGGCACCGTCGTCGGCACCTACGACAAGTGGCACCTGGTTCCGTTCGGGGAGTTCGCCCCAAGCTGGGTGCCGCTGTCCATCCAGATCGTTCCTGGCATCTTCGCGTTCGGCACCGGCCCCAAGACCCTGGCGATCCCCGGGGTGCCCCCCTTCGGCGGCCTGATCTGCTACGAGACCATCTATCCCGGCCAGGTGGTGGACGAGGCCCACCGCCCGGACTGGCTGGTCAACATCACGAACGACTCCTGGTTCGGCAACTCCAGCGGCCCGCGCCAGCACCTGACCGGCTCCCGCCTGCGCGCGGTGGAGGAGGGCCTGCCGCTGTTGCGCGCCGCCAACACCGGCATCTCGGCCGGCTTCGACGCCCGTGGCCGAGAACTCGGACGCCTGACCATCGGCGAAACCGGCGTCCTCGTACTGGACATTCCTGCGAAGCGGCCGCCTACCTCGTTCGGCCGGCTGGGCCTTGTCATCCCCGCCCTGCTGGCCGCAATGGTGCTCGCCGCTGGATTGACGGGACGCCGCCGGGCTAAGGATCATCTATAAAAGATACAAACGTCTCCGTTGATGCGAATGTTGACATCCTGAGGTTGTAGTTTTAATACCAGATTCAAGTATCTCGTGTAGTGGAGTTCGCTTTTTGGCCCTGGGACACGGTGAAAGCTCGGACAAGGATACGCGGCCCAGCCCCATCGACACCCATGTCGGCGCCCGCATCCGGCTGCGGCGAACCCTACTCGGCATGTCGCAGGAGAAGCTCGGCGACTCGCTGGGCCTCACCTTCCAGCAAGTCCAGAAGTATGAACGCGGCGTCAACCGCGTCGGCGCGTCCCGCCTGTTCGACCTCTCGCGGGTCCTGGACGTGCCCATCAGCTTCTTCTTCGACGACATGTCTGATGCTCTCGCCGGCATCCATGGCACGGGCCACACAACCCGGGCGGCCGGTGGCTTCGCCGAGCGCCAGGACGCCTTTGGCACCGATGACAGCCTGAACCGTCGCGAAACGCTCGAGTTGGTGCGCGCCTATTACCGCATCACCGACCCAGCCGTGCGCAAGCGCGTCTTCGACCTCATCAAGTCGATGGGCCCGATCGAGGGATAGGCTTCGGTTCGCACCCCGAACGGGTGCTACCGCTAAAGCATGAGCCAGGCCCGCAGCCTCTCCACATACTGGATGACCGCTGACCAATTCATGACCTGGCCCAGTGACGGCACCGGCCGCACTTTCCAACTCGTCGATAGCGAGCCGCTGCCCATGCCCCTGTCCAACCAGACCCACGGACACATCCGCGCAACAGTGATCTACCCGATCACCTGGGAGCTGCGGGCCCTGAAATCTGCATCCTCCCCCACGAACCCGGCGGCGACTATCCCACCAAGCCGCTGATATTCGGTCCCGCCGACACCCTCAAGCTGCCCGGCCTAGACATCGCCCTGTCCATGACCGAGCTGCACAAGGGCCCGAACCTGCCCTGACCCGCTCAGAGCTGCGGGTTGTCGAACACCGGATGCCGCTGTCGGTGCAACGCGCCCCGCAGTGCCGCCGCCAGGTCCCGCTTCTCCATCTCTCCCAGGTCGCGCCCCACCTCCAGCTGCCGCCCCCGCTCCACCAGCAGCAGCGAGGGCGCCCGGCCCGGCCGCTCCTGCAGCACCGCGTTCAGCCACGCGCTCTCCAGACGCCGCGTGACCGTCCGCCCGCGCGCGTCCGTCCGCACCACGATCAGGCCATTTGCGGACAGCAGCAGCCGCTCGACCGTGTGCCGCTCCCGTGCATTGCGCCGCAACAGATAGATCGCCAGCCCGATCTCCAGCCCGTTGAACCCGATCACCGGCCAGGCGCCGATGAACCACAACCCCGTCGAGACCAGCGAACTCAATATCAAGATGAACGCGATCAGCCGCTTAAGCCCCGCTGGCCCCAGGCTGCGATGCGGCGTGATCACGGCTTCGAAATGGGGCACGGCGGGGGACGTGACTTCTTGCATCGTGGCCATGTGGCATCGGATGCATGAATGTCAGTGTCTTGCCGCCCCCGGTTCGATGGAGTACCACGCCTCATCCTTCCGGGCGCCCGGGCGCGCCCGGTCGGCGCCGGCTGTAGGCTGGCCCCCTCCTCCCCGGACCGGACCTACGGGAATACCTATGGCACGCAACAAGATCGCCCTCATCGGCGCCGGCAACATCGGCGGCACCCTGGCCCACATGATTGGGCTCAAGGAACTCGGGGACGTGGCAATGTTCGACGTGTTCGGCGGTGTCGCTGCCGGCAAGGCGCTCGACCTCATGCAGTCCGGCCCCGTCGACGGCTTTGACTCCATCATGACCGGCGGCAGCGACTACAGCGCCATCGCAGGCTCGGACGTGGTCATCGTCACTGCAGGGTTCCCGCGCCAGCCGGGCATGAGCCGAGACGACCTGGTCGCAAAGAATGCCGAAGTGATCGCCAGCGTCGCCGAGGGTATCAAGGCCCATTGCCCCGGCGCCTTCGTGATCGTCATCACCAACCCGCTCGACGCCATGGTCTGGGTGATGCAGCAGAAGTCCGGCCTGCCGCCGCACATGGTCGTCGGCATGGCCGGCGTGCTCGACAGCGCCCGCTTCCGCCTGTTCCTCGCCCATGAGTTCAACGTCTCCGTCGAAGACGTCACCGCCTTCGTCCTCGGCGGCCACGGCGACACCATGGTGCCCTTGGTCCGCTACTCCACTGTCGCCGGCATCCCTGTTCCCGACCTGGTGGCGATGGGCTGGACGACGCAGGAAAAAATCGACGCCATCGTCAAGCGCACCGCGAACGGCGGCGGCGAGATCGTTAAGCTGCTGGAGCGCGGCAGCGCCTTCTACGCCCCCGCCGCCAGCGCCATCGCCATGGCCGAAAGCTTCCTGAAGGACAAGAAGCGCGTCCTTCCGGCTGCCGCCCACCTTACGGGCCAATATGGCGTGAAGGGCCTCTACGTCGGCGTTCCCGTCGTCATCGGCGCGGGCGGTGTGGAGCGCATCGTCGAGATCAAGCTTACCGCCGACGAACAGGCAGCCTTCGAGAAATCCTGTGCCAGCGTGCAGGAACTGATCGACGCCAGCCGCAAGCTGGTCGGCTGAACACGGGCGGGCGAGCCATGCGCCCTGCGCCGGGCTCGCCCACCTATCTAGAAAAAATGTCCGCAGGAATTATCTGATGCCCGGTTTCGATGTCATCGCCTCTGCATTCAATGGCGCCAATGCCGCGTTCATTGCCGACCTTTATGCAAAGTGGGTGACCAGGCCGGGCAGCGTCGACCCCAGCTTTGCCGAGCTGTTCGAAGCCCTCAACGACGAAGCCAAGTCCGTCCTCACCGACGCGCAGGGCGCATCCTGGGCGCCCACCAACTATAGCGTGTCCGACCCCGAGCCCCCCGCCGCCCCCGCAGCCAAGGGTGCGCGCACGGGCGCTGCAACCGTCGCCGCCGCCGCTCCGGGAGCAAGCCCTGCCGAGGTCCGTGCCGCAGCCCTCGACAGTCTCCGCGCCCTCATGCTGATCCGCGCCTATCGCGTCCGCGGTCATCT
The DNA here is from genome assembly GCA_043748985.1 of Rhodospirillales bacterium. GTDB lineage: Bacteria > Pseudomonadota > Alphaproteobacteria > Acetobacterales > Acetobacteraceae > JBBROS01. The sequence goes on along the minus strand of JAYVEG010000138.1, from coordinate 4,568 downwards.
GGAGGCCAAACTCGACCCCCTCGGCCTTCAAATCCCGTCGCCGCACCCCGAGCTGGACCCCACCGCCTATGGCTTCGGCCCCGGCGACCGCGACCGCCCCATCTTCATCGACGGCGTGCTGGGGCGGGAGACCGCCACAATCAACGAGATCATCGCCATCGTCCGCGCCAGCTATTGCGGCGCGATCGGCGTCGAGTTCATGCACATCCAGGACCCCGACCAGAAAACCTGGATCCAGGTCCGCATCGAGGGCGCCCCCTGGCTCGGCAGCATCGACACCGAGGGCAAGACGGCCATCCTGCAGCAACTCACCGAGGCCGAGGGCTTCGAGGCCTTTTGCCAAAAGCGCTACGTTGGCACGAAGCGCTTCGGGCTCGAGGGCGGCGAGGTCACGATCCCTGCTTTGCACACCATCATCGACACCGCGGCGCGCCGGGGCACGAGCGAGGTGGTGATCGGCATGCCGCATCGCGGCCGCCTGAACACGCTGGTCAACATCGTCAAGAAGCCCTTCACCGCCATCTTCAGCGAGTTTGGCGGCGAGAGCTTCAAGCCCGACGATGTGCAGGGCTCCGGCGACGTGAAATATCACCTCGGCACCAGCACCGACGTCGAGATCGCCGGGCACGACGTTCACATCAGCCTGCAGCCCAACCCCTCGCACCTGGAGGCCGTCGATCCCGTCGTCGTCGGCAAGGTCCGTGCCCGGCAGGACGAAGCCGGCGACACCAAGGCCCGCACATCCGTTATGGGCATCCTGATGCACGGCGACGCCGCCTTCGCGGGCCAGGGCCTCGTCTACGAAACCCTGGCGATGAGCCAGCTGATCGGCTACCGCACGGGCGGCACCATCCACGTCATCGTCAACAACCAGATCGGGTTCACTACGGTCCCCGCCCACGCCTATTCCGGCCTGTATTGCACCGACGTCGCCAAAAGCGTGCAATGCCCCATCCTGCACGTGAACGGCGACGAGCCCGAGGCCGTGATCTTCTGCGCCAAGCTCGCCGCCGAGTTCCGCATGGAGTTCGGCACCGACTTCGTGCTCGACATCGTCTGTTATCGTCGCCACGGCCATAACGAGACCGACGAGCCCGCCTTCACCCAGCCGATCATGTATCGCGCCATCAAGGGCCGTCCCACCACCCGGACCATGTATGCGGACAAGCTTGCCGCCGAAGGCAGCCTGTCAGCCGACGCGTCGAAAGCCATGTGGGACGGCTTCCAGGCGACGCTGGAGGACGCCTACCAGGCCGCCCAGACCTACAAGCCCAACAAGGCCGACTGGCTGGAGGGCCATTGGTCCGGCCTGAAGCAGCCCGATGAAGGCGACGAGCGCGTCGAAGACTCGACCGCCATGTCCACCGCCGACCTCAGGAAGGTCGGCGCCGCCCTGGGCCGTCCGCCCGCCGATTTCGACCTCAACCCCAAGATCGCCCGGCAGCTCGAAGCCAAGCGCGCCATGATCGACAGCGGCCAGGGCATCGACTGGGCCACCGGCGAGGCCCTCGCATTCGGCGGCCTCCTTCTCGAAGGCAGCCGCGTCCGCCTCTCCGGCGAGGACTGCCAACGCGGCACCTTCAGTCAGCGCCACGCCGTGCTGATCGACCAGACGAACCAGAACGAATACGTTCCCCTGAACAACATCGATGACGACCAGGCGAAGATCGAGATCTACAACTCGCTCCTCAGTGAGGCCGGGGTCCTCGGCTTCGAATACGGCTACACCCTCGCCGACCCGAAGACCCTCGTGCTTTGGGAAGCGCGATTCGGCGATTTCGCGAACGGCGCGCAGGTCATCATCGACCAGTTTCTTGCGAGTGGCGAAACCAAGTGGCTTCGCATGAGCGGCCTGACACTGCTTCTGCCGCACGGTCATGAAGGGCAGGGGCCAGAGCACAGCAGCGCCCGGCTCGAGCGCTATCTTCAACTGTGCGCCGAGCGCAACATGTCGGTCTGCAACCTGACAACGCCGGCCAACTACTTTCACGCCCTGCGCCGCCAGATCCGCCGCAACTTCCGCAAGCCGCTCGTCGTCATGACGCCCAAGAGCCTGCTGCGGCACAAGCTGGCCATCAGCCCGCTATCGGATATGGCCGAGGGCAGCCACTTCAAGTTCGTCATCCCCGAAACCGACACGATCGCCGCCCCCGACCAGGTCAAGCGCGTCGTGATCAGCTCCGGCAAGGTCTATTACGACCTCTGGCAGGAGCGGCGCGACAAGGGTGTCACGGACGTGGCCTTGGTCCGCCTCGAGCAGATTTATCCCTTCCCCGCTAAAAGCGTGGCCGCCGCGATCGAGCCCTACAAGAACGCCGAAGTGATCTGGTGCCAGGAGGAGCCGATGAACAACGGCGCCTGGTGCTTCGTCGACCGCCGCATCGAGGCCGTGCTGGCCTGCGTCGGCGGCAAGGCCAGCCGCCCCGTCTATGTCGGCCGCTGCGAAGCCGCCAGCCCGGCCACCGGCCAGGCGAAAGTCCACACTGCACAGCAGGCCAAGCTGGTCCGCGAAGCCCTCGGCTTGAATTAAGGAACGGAACATGGCCACCGAGATCAAGGTCCCCACGCTGGGTGAAAGCGTGACGACAGCAACCGTCGCCCGATGGCTCAAGAAGGCCGGTGAAGCCGTCGCCATCGATGAGCCATTGGTGGAGCTGGAAACCGACAAAGTCACCGTCGAGGTTCCCGCCCCATCGGCCGGGACGCTGGGCGAAATCCGCGCTCAGGAGGGCGCCGAGGTCGAAGTCGGTGCCATCCTGGCTTTGCTCGAAGCCGCAAGCGCGGCCCCCAAGGCCTCCGCCCCCGCCGCCAATCCCAGCGCCGGCGTGAACCCGCCCCCCACTCCGCGTGGCCCGGTTTCCCGTCCCGCCACCCCCCCGGCCGACGTTGCCAAGGCGCAGCAATCCGCAGGCAACCCGGCCGCGCTCCCCGCGATGCCCTCGGCCTCCAAGTTGATGGAGGAGCGTAGGATTGCGCCCTCCAGCGTGTCGGGTAGCGGCAAGGACGGCCGGGTCACGAAGGGCGACGTGCTCGCCTTCATCGACCGCCCGGCCCCTGCCGTCGCCGCCACCACGGCCGCGAAGGCGCCCCGCACCACCGAGGCGGGTGAGGAGCGGGTAAAGATGACCCGCTTGCGCCGCACCATCGCGCACCGGCTGAAGGAGGCGCAGAACAACGCGGCCATGCTGACGACCTTCAACGAGGTCGACATGTCCGCCGCCATGGCGCTGCGGTCGGAATACAAGGATGCCTTCGAGAAGAAGCATGGCGGGGTCCGCCTCGGCTTCATGTCCTTCTTCGTCCGCGCCTGCGTCGCCGCGTTGAAGGAGTTCCCGGCCGTCAACGCCGAGATCGACGGCGACGAAATCGTCTACAAGAACTTCGTTCATATGGGCATCGCCGTCGGCGGCGCGAACGGCCTGGTCGTGCCCGTCGTGCGCGACGCGGACCGGATGGACTTCGCCGAGATCGAGGGCGCCATCTCCTCGTTCGGCCGCCGCGCCCGTGACGGCCAACTCAAGATCGACGAGCTGTCCGGCGGCACCTTCACGATCACCAACGGCGGCGTCTACGGCAGCCTGATGAGCACGCCTATCCTGAATGCCCCCCAATCCGGCATCCTGGGCATGCATAAGATCCAGGACCGCCCCATGGCCATCGCCGGCAAGGTCGAGATCCGCCCGATGATGTATTTGGCCCTGTCGTACGATCATCGCATCGTCGACGGCAAGGAGGCGGTCAGCTTCCTCGTTCGCGTCAAGGAAGGCGTCGAGGACCCGCGCCGGCTGCTGCTGGGCTTGTAGTGTCTGTTTCCCTCCCTTCTTCAAGGAGGGGATAGGGGTGGGTGCGGCAGTCCGCACAATCCGTCGATACCGGGTGACACACCCACCCCCGGCCCCTTCCTGAAGCAGGGAGGGGAGAAGATCAGGAGAAGACTGTGTCCGACACGACCTCGTTCGACCTCATCGTCATCGGCGCCGGCCCCGGTGGCTACGTCTGCGCCATCCGCGCCGCCCAGCTCGGCCTCAGGGTCGCCTGCGTCGAGAAGCGCGCGACCCTGGGTGGCACCTGCCTCAACATCGGCTGCATCCCGAGCAAGGCGCTGCTGCAATCCAGCGAGAACTTCGACGAGGTCAGCCACCACTACAAGGATCACGGTATTCTCGTCGAAGGCATCAAACTGGACCTGGCCCGCATGCAGGCGCGCAAGGGCGAGGTGGTCAGCGCCAACGTGAAGGGCGTCGAGTTCCTGTTCAAGAAGAACAAGGTCACGTGGCTCAAGGGCGCCGGCCGCGTCACGGCCCCCGGCATGGTCGACGTGGACGGCACCGCCTACGCCACAAAAAGCATCGTCATCGCCACCGGCAGCGAGAGCATCCCGCTCCCCGGCGTCGAAGTCGACGAAAAGACCATCGTCACCAGCACCGGCGCGCTGGAGTTGGACCGCGTTCCCGACCACCTCGTCGTGATCGGCGGCGGCTATATCGGGCTCGAACTCGGCTCGGTCTGGAAGCGCCTCGGCTCCGAGGTCACGGTCGTCGAATACCTCGACCGGCTGTTGCCGGGCA
>JAYVEG010000137.1:0-13743 GCA_043748985.1 Rhodospirillales bacterium | reverse complement strand
TTAACATCATGGAGCGGGACGGCCTGGTGGAAAAGCACGCGGCCGCCCTGGGGTTGGCGGACGTGAAGGTGAGTTGGGTCACGTTCAACGGCCCCGATGCGATGAATGCGGCGCTGATATCGGACTCCGTCGATGTGGTGTCCGGCGGGATCCCGGGGCTGGTGACCTTCTGGTCGCGCACGCGGGGAACGGCGCAGGAGGTGCGGGGGATTTGTGCGCTGAGCTCGCAGCCTTGCTTGCTCAACACCCGGAATCCGGCGCTACGGAGCGTTGCCGATCTCGGCCCGCAGGATCGGGTGGCGGTGCCGACGATCAAGGTATCGATCCAGGCGGTCACGCTGCAGATGGCGGCGGCCAAGCTGTTCGGGGCGGCGGATTTCGCAAAGTTGGATACGTATACCGTGTCGATGAGCCCGCCCGATGCCACGGTGGCACTGTTGAGTGGTGGCGCGGGGATCACCTGCGCGTTCAGTGTGCCGCCGTATCAGGAACAGCAGTTGCAGCAGCCGGGCATTCACACGCTGCTGAACTCGTTCGACGTCGCCGGACCGCATTCGTTCACGCTGTGCTGGGCGACGGCGCGCTTCCGCAGCCGGAACCCGGTGCTGTACCAGGCGCTGCTGGCAGCGCTGAAGGAGGCGACCGACATCGTCAATGCGGACCTGGCGGGGGCCGGCCAGCGATGGCTGGACGACACGAAGTCGAAGCTGCCGAAGGCCATGATCACGGGCATCGTGTCCGGGCCACAGGTGAAGTGGACGATGACGCCGGAGGGGACCATGCGCTACGCCACCTTCATGGCCGCGGCCGGCACCGCAAAGGCGACGCCGGCGGACTGGAAGGAGATGTTCTTCCCCGAGGTGCACGCATTGCTGGGAACTTAGCTGCCGCTACCCTCCAGCTCGGGGACGAAGGCGTCGTGCCAGGCGGCGGGCACGACCCGGATGGTGCCGGCGCGTTTCATGAACTCGACGTATTGCATGAAGCCGTGCGGCAGGATGTCAAACTTGGTTTGCGGGTCCTTCAGGACGGCCTCGATCTCGGCCGGGTCGATCTTGCTGCCGCTGTTCTGAACGAACAGCTGGGTGGCGCGGGCGGGGTCGGAGGCGATGAGCGCGTTCGCTTCGGATTGCGCGGCGATGAACGCCTTCACGTGGCCGGGGTTGGCAGCGGTGAAGCGCTTCGTGCCGTAGACCATGTCGAGCGTGATGTCGCCGAGCAGGTCGGGGCTGCGGAGGACGGCGTGGACGCGCGGGCTCTTGGCCTCGGCCAGGGTAAAGGGCGGGCTGGCGAAATGGGCCGCCAGATCCTGGTTGCCGGAAACCAGGGCGGCGACGGCAGAGGGGTGTTGCAGGCTGACGGTGTTGACGTCGAGCCTGTCCCAATTGGCGTCGCCGAAGGTCTTCGCAACCAGGATCTGCAGGACGACGGCCTGGAGGCTGGATTTGACGCTGGGCACGGCGATCTTGTCGCCGGGCTTGAAGTCAGCGAGGGATTTGATGTCCGGCCGGTTGGTGTTGAGGATGAGCGCGCAGGTGGAAAGGCCGCTGACGCCAACGACCTCGGAACGGGTGCCGCGGCCCTTGGACCAAAGGGTGAGGAACCCGGGAATGCTGGTCCCGGCGACGTCCAGCAAGCCAGCCAGCATCGCGTCGTTGATCTGGCCGCCGCCGTCGAGGGTAAGCCAGGTGACGGTGGATTTGATGCCCGCGGCGGCGAGGTGCTTTTCGAGCAGCTTGGCCTCGCGCATAACGATGAGCGGGAGATAGAGGACGCCGAGACCGTGGCTGAGGCGGATTGTGTCGGCCTCGGCGTGGGCAGGCGTGGCGACGGCGAGGGCAGCACCAGAAAGCAGCGAGGAGAACAAGACGGTACGGCGATGCATTGCGGGACGTCCTCGGGGCAATGGTTCTTGCGCCTATCCCTGCACGAAGTGCGGCCCTATATCCACCGGGAATGGCTATTGCGTTCCTCAAGATGCACGGCGCCGGCAACGATTTCGTCGTGATCGACGAGCGCCGGCGGCCGCTGGACCTGACGGCCGACCAGGTGCGCCGACTGTCGGACCGGCGCACGGGGATCGGGTGCGACCAGGTCATCACACTGCATCCGCGGCCTGCGGGCACGGATGCGGATCTGGTGATGCGGATCCGCAATCCGGACGGGTCCGAGGCCGGGGCGTGCGGGAACGCGACCCGGTGTGTGGCGGAACTGTTGTTCGAGCAGACAGGGCACCCGTTCCAGGTGATCCGAACGATCTCCGGAGACTTGCCCGCGGAACGGCTGTCGGATGGACGATTCCGGGTGGACATGGGATCGGCGCGCCTGGACTGGCGCGAGGTGCCGCTGGCGCGGGCTTGCGACACGCTGCATCTGCCGCTGCCCGGTGACCCGGCGGCGTGCAGCATGGGGAACCCCCATGCGACGCTGTTCGTGGAAGACCCCGGGATTGCCGAGCGGGACGGGCCGGGGCTAGAGCGCGACCCGTTGTTTCCGGAGCGGGCAAATATCGGGTTTGCGCGCATCCTGGGGCGGGAGCGGATCCGACTGCGGGTATGGGAGCGTGGGGCCGGGTTGACGCTGGCCTGCGGCTCGGGCGCGTGTGCAGCGGTGGTGAATGCGCATCGGCGGGGACTGGTGGGGCGCAGCGTTGCGGTCGAGATGGATGGAGGAACGCTGGACATCACCTGGTCGGTCGATGGGCATGTGCTGATGGCCGGCCCGGCGGAAACGAGCTTTCGAGGTGAGGTCGATCTCTGATGGTGGAAGTGCTCACCTTCGGATGCCGGTTGAATACGGTGGAGAGCGAGGCGATCCGGGTGATCGCCGGGCATCTCGCCAATACCGTCGTGGTGAATACCTGTGCGGTGACGACCGAGGCGGAGCGGCAGGCGCGGCAGGCGATTGCCCGGGTGCATCGAGAACGGCCGGGGGTTGCAATCACGGTGACGGGGTGTGCAGCGCAGATCGACCCCGGGCGGTGGGCGGGGCTGCCTGGCGTCACACAGGTGCTGGGCAATGCGGAGAAACTCGACCCGGCGGTTTGGCGGCGGACGGGGTCGGTTGTGGGCGACATCGGGGCGGTGCGGGGGCATGCACCGATGGCTCTGCCAGGGATTGCAGGGCGGGCGCGGGCGTTCCTGGATGTGCAGCAAGGGTGCGACCATGCGTGCACGTTCTGCATCATCCCGCAGGGAAGGGGGCAGAACCGGTCGGTGCCGGCCGCAGTGGTCGTGGAGCATCTGCACGGCCTGGTCGAGGCGGGATGCAACGAGGTGGTGCTGACAGGTGTGGACCTGGCAAGCTGGGGCGCCGATCTTGGGCAATCACTAAGCCGCCTGCTGCGAACGGTGCTGGTGGAGGTACCCGCGCTACCGCGTTTGCGGCTGAGTTCGCTCGACCCGGCTGCCCTCGATGACGGCTTCTGGAACGTGTTGGCGAGTGAGGAGCGGCTGATGCCGCATCTGCACCTGTCGATCCAGGCCGGGGCGGACCTGGTGCTGAAGCGGATGCGGCGGCGCCATTCGCGGGCGCAGGTGTTGGCGGCCGTTGCGCGGGCTCGGCGTCTGCGGCCGGGGTTGTCGGTCGGGGCTGACCTGATCGCCGGGTTCCCGACCGAGACGGAGGCGCTGTTCGAGGAGACGCTGCTTCTGGTGGACGAGGCGGCGATCCCCTACGTCCATGTATTCCCCTACAGCGCCCGGCCGGGCACACCGGCGGCGCGGATGCCGCAGGTTGCAACAGCGCTGCGTCGGGAGCGCGCCGGCCGGCTGCGCGCGGCGGCGCTGCCGCATGCAGCAGCCTGCCATGCGGCGCTGATCGGGACGGAGGTGGAGATCCTCGCCGAGCGGAACGGGCGGGGGCATACCGACGCCTTCGCGCCGGTGCGGTTCGGGACGCAAGTGGAGGTCGGTTCTCTGGTTGGGCGGCGCGTGCTCGGGGCGGATGCAACTGGGTTGGAGGTCGCCTGATGGCGCTTGGGTTCTTCTCGCGGCTGAAAGAGGGGTTGGCGCGATCGACCCAGAAGCTAACCGGCGGGCTCGCGGCGACGTTCACCAAGCGGACGCTGGACGACGCGGCGCTGGAGGAGCTGGAGGAGTTGCTGATCAGCGCCGACATGGGGCCCGCCGTGGCACAGCACATCATCGGGGAGTTCCGGCGCAACCGGTTTGGGACGAATGTGACCGACACCGAGGTGCGCGAGGCGCTGGCCACCGAGATCGCGGCAATACTGGAACCGGCGGCGCGGCCGCTGGTGATCGACCGGACGCTGAAGCCCCACGTGGTCCTGGTGGTGGGCGTAAACGGGACGGGGAAGACGACGACGATCGGGAAATTCGCGCAGCATTTCCGGAACGAGGGGCTGGTCTCGATGCTGGTCGCCGGCGACACGTTTCGGGCGGCGGCGGTCGAGCAGCTACAGGTGTGGGGCAATCGGACAGGCGCCGTGGTCGTCAGCGGCGCGGCCAATACCGATAGCGCCGGCCTTGCCTACAAGGGGCTGGAGCGGGCGCGGGCAGACGGTGCGGACGTGCTGCTGATCGACACCGCGGGTCGGTTGCACAACAAGGGCGCGCTGATGGAAGAGTTGTCGAAAATGGTCCGCGTGCTGAAGAAGCTGGACCCCTCGGCGCCACACTCCGTCGTGCTGGTGCTGGATGCGACCACCGGGCAGAACGCCGTTGAGCAGGTGCGGGTTTTCAAGGAGTTGGTGGCGGTAACCGGGCTGGTGGTGACGAAGCTGGACGGCAGCGCGCGCGGCGGCGTGGTGGTGGCGTTGGCCGACGGCTTCGGCTTGCCGGTGCATGCGGTGGGGGTGGGGGAGCGGGTGGACGACCTGCGACCGTTCGCGGCGATGGATTTCGCGCGGGGGTTGGTGGGGGGATAGGATAGTCAGCGTCGCGGTCGGCACTTACCGGTTGGCGCTGTCTTCCAACTTCCACGCTACTCAATTTTCTTGCTGGCATTGGAAAAGCGAGACGTCACCGCCTTGGCGGCAGTACTTCATCGCTTTCTGGTCAACGCGGCAGCCAACGCGTTGGCAATTCTGATCGTGAGCTCCTGCACCGCTCGCCTCGCCCGGCATACCGACCGCGGCCTGCCATACCGTCCCTTCCTTGACACCGCTGCCACAATCCGGTTGATCCCGGCGTGTCGCAGACTGGATAACCCCCCTCATCATGGCGAAGCCGAAATCGGGCGGATTGCTCGAGAACGTCAAGACGATCGTCTACGCCGGCCTGATCGCGATCGGCATCCGGACGGTGGCTTTCGAGCCGTTCAACATCCCATCGGGCTCGATGATCCCGACGTTGCTGGTGGGCGACTATCTGTTCGTATCGAAATACAGCTACGGCTACTCGCGGTATTCGATGCCGTTCGCGCCCAACCTGTTCCAGGGTCGAATCTTCGGCCGCCTGCCAGACCGGGGCGATGTGGTGGTCTTCAAATTCCCCCGCGACAACGAAACCGACTACATCAAGCGGGTGATCGGGCTGCCCGGCGACCGGGTACAGGTCAAGGCGGGGCGGCTGTTCATAAACGGCGTGGAGGCTCCGCGGGTGGCTGTGGGCAACTTCGTTGCCGAAGATCGCGGCCAGCAGACCGAGAGCAAGCTGTATCATGAGACGCTGCCGAACGGCCGGGTGCACGATATCCTGAAGCAGACGGACCAGCCCATGTTCACGCTGGATACCGATGCCAACAACACCGTCGAATACAAAGTGCCGGACGGCTATCTGTTCTGCATGGGTGACAACCGTGAGAACTCGATCGACAGCCGCTTCATGCGCGACCCGGGCGTGGGTTTCGTGCCGTTCGAGAATCTGGTCGGGCGGGCAGAGTTCCTGTTCTTCTCGATCGACGCCCGCTATCCGTGGTGGCAGGTGTGGGAGTGGCCGTTCGAGATCCGCTGGTCGCGATTGTTGCGCGGCGTCGGGTGACGGGGGAGGGGGCACCGGACGACCGCCCCGCCGCGGTGCGGCAACTTGGTGAATCCATCCTCGGCCATGTCTTTGCCCGGCCGCAACTGCTGGACGAGGCGCTGACGCATCGATCCGCGGCACAAGGCAACAGGCCGCTGCGGAAAACCGAGCGGCGAGGTGTCGGGTCGAACGAACGCTTGGAGTTCGTCGGCGATCGGGTGCTGGGCCTGGTGGTGGCGGAATGGCTGGTGGAGCGCTTTCCGCTGGAGCAGGAGGGGGAGCTGGGGCGTCGGCTGGCCGAGCTGGTGAGCGCCCCGGTGCTGGCAGGGGTTTCGCAGTCGCTGGGTTTGCACCAGGCATTGCGGCTGTCGCCGACGGACACCCGTGCTGGGGTCGGGCTGCAGATGAACTCGATGGCCGATGTGTTGGAGGCGGCGATCGGGGCGCTGTTCCTGGACGCCGGGCTGGAGTCGGCACGGCGGTTCGTGCGGGGCGCTTGGGCCGCGACGATGGAGGCACAGCTGGTGCCCCCGAAGGACAGCAAGACGGCGCTGCAGGAATGGATGATGGCGCGCGGGCTGCCTCTGCCGGTGTATGTAGTCAGCGGGCGGAGCGGGCCTTCGCATGCGCCGGTGTTCGAGGTGACGGTGTGTGGCGCCGGCCAGACGGGCATGGGGTCGGGTGCAAGCAAGCGCGAGGCGGAGCGGGAGGCGGCTGCGGATCTATTGGGAAGGCTGACGGCATGAGCGAGACCAGGTGCGGCTTTGTGGCGATCGTGGGCGCCCCCAATGCGGGGAAGTCGACGCTGCTGAACCGGCTGACGGGTGCGAAACTCTCGATCGTGAGCCCCAAGGCGCAAACGACACGGTTCCGGGTGCTGGGGATCCTGATTCGCGGGGCGGCGCAGATCCTGCTGGTGGATACGCCGGGGATCTTTGCACCGAAGCGGCGACTCGACCGGGCAATGGTGCGGGCGGCGTGGTCGGGGGCCGAGGATGCGGACCTGACCTTGCTGTTGGTGGATGCAAAGGCCGGGGCCGTGGACCAGGTGCGCGAGATCGCCCGCACGCTCGCCGAGCGGGGGCGGAGGACCTGGCTGGTGCTGAACAAGCTGGACCAGGTGTCGCCGCACGAGATGCTGCCGTTGACGGCGACGCTGACCACGATTCTGCCGGCGGAGGAGACGTTTATGGTCTCGGCCAGCACCGGGGATGGGCTCGATCGACTGCTGGACCGGCTTGAGCAGGCGGTGCCGTTGGGGCCGCATCTCTATCCCGAGGATGAACTGACCGACCTGCCGGACCGCCTGCTGGCGGCCGAGATCGTGCGGGAGCAGGTGTTCCTGCAGATCCATGAGGAGATCCCCTACGGCTGCACGGTCGAGACAGAGAGCTGGACGGAGCGCAAGGACGGCTCCGTGCGGGTCGATGCGACGATCTATGTAAGCCGGAAGGGCCACAAGGCGATCCTGATCGGGGCCGGGGGTAGTCGGATCCGGGAGATCGGGGCAAAGGCGCGGTCGCACCTGATGCAGTTGCTGGAACGGCCGATCCATCTGTTCCTGAACGTGAAGGAGCGGGCGGGATGGGACGAAGAGACGGCGCGGCTGCGGGCCCTGGGGCTTGAGGATACCGATTGATTTCGTCGCGGCCCAGGCATCGGTGGTGGGTTTCACCCGCCCTCCGAATGTAATGGAATGGGAAGCGCCCGCCGCCGTTCTGGATGTTCGGCCGTACGGCGATGCGGATGCCTTGGTGACGGTGATGACCGAGTTACAGGGAGCGCATCGGGGATTGGTGAGGGGCGGATTGTCACGGCGACATGCTTCGTTGTGGCAGCCAGGAAACCTGGTGCAGGCGCGCTGGATCGGGCGGCTTTCGGACCAACTGGGCAATCTGACCGGCGAGCTCGTGATGGCGGCGGCGGCCCTGGCGATGGACGATGCGCTGCGGTTGGGGGTGTTGTCGTCGGCGTGCGCGGTGGCGGAGGGGGCGCTGCCGGAGCGGGAGGCGCATCCGATCGTGTTCGGGGGTCTGGTGGGATTGATCGCCGGATTGGGCGACGATGCGGCGCCGGTGGAAACGCTGGTGCGGTTGGAGTTGGCTTTGCTGGCGGAGCTGGGATACGGGCTCGATCTTTCCAGCTGTGCAGTTACGGGACGTGCCGATGATCTGCGGTATGTCTCGCCACGTAGCGGCCGGGCTGTTGCCGGGGCGGCAGCGGGTGCGTGGGCGGCAAAGCTGTTGGTGTTGCCGGGGTTCTTGATTGGAGGCACCGGGTCGGCCGAAGGCTGGCGGGACGGGCTGGCGTTGACCGGGCATTTTCTCGCCCGGGATGCGTTCGGGGTCCGGCACCGGCCGCTGCCGGCAGTGCGGCAGATGCTGTATGACCGTGTGGCGGCGCTTGCGGACAAATCGAACAGCGGTTAGGGTTCGCGTTATGTTCTGGTATGTTCATGTCTGACTCTGCTGGCCAGATCGAGCTGACGCGGCTCGAGGACGCGCTCGGCGACAGGTATCTGGCGTACGCGCTGAGCACGATCACCTCGCGCAGCCTGCCGGATGTCCGCGACGGGCTGAAGCCCGTTCATCGGCGGCTGATCTATGGCATGCACCAGCTGAAGCTGGATCCGACGAGCGGCTTCAAGAAGTGCGCCCGCGTCGTGGGCGACGTCATGGGCAAGTACCATCCGCATGGGGATGCCTCGATCTACGACGCGCTGGTTCGCCTCGCGCAGGACTTTGCCGCCCGGTATCCATTGGTCGAGGGACAGGGCAACTTCGGCAACATCGACGGCGATAACGCGGCCGCGATGCGATACACCGAGGCACGGCTGACGGAGGTGGCGCAGACGCTGCTGTCGGGCATCGACGAGGATGCCGTCGATTTCCGCGCAACCTATGACGGGGAGGAGAGCGAGCCCGTCGTGATGCCGGGGGGATTCCCGAACCTGCTGGCCAACGGGGCGGCGGGGATCGCGGTCGGGATGGCGTGCAGCATCCCGCCGCATAATGCCGGGGAGGTGTGCGCGGCGGCGGTGCACCTGATCCGCAACCCCGAGGCCACGACCGAGGAGCTGGTGGCCTTGATGCCCGGACCGGATTTCCCGACCGGCGGGACGCTGATCGAAAGCCGCGCTTCGATCATCGAGGCTTATGAGACGGGACGCGGCGGCTTCCGGATGCGGGCGAAGTGGGAGGTGGAGCGCGGCCGGCTGGGAATGTGGCAGATCGTGGTCACCGAGATCCCCTACCAGGTGCAGAAGAACAAGCTGGTGGAGCAGATCGCCGCCCTGCTGGAAGAGAAGAAGCTGCCGTTCCTCGCGGACGTGCGGGACGAAAGTGCGGAATTGGTGCGGCTGGTGCTGGAGCCGAAGTCGCGGACGGTGGAGCCGGCGGTGCTGATGGAGACGCTGTTCCGCGCGACGCAGTTGGAAACGCGGTTTCCGTTGAACATGAACGTGCTGACTGCCGACCGGACACCGCAGGTGATGGGGTTGAAGGGGGTGCTGCGGGCGTGGCTGGACCACCGGCAGGAAGTGCTGGTCCGGCGGACCCGGCACCGCCAGGCGGCCATCGCACGGCGGTTGGAGATCCTCGAAGGTTATCTCGCAGTCTACCTCAACCTCGATGAGGTCATCCGGATCATTCGCGAAGAGGACCAGCCCAAGCCGGCGCTGATCGCGCGGTTCACGCTGTCGGACACGCAGGCGGAGGCGATCCTGAACATGCGCCTGCGGAGCCTGCGGCGGCTGGAGGAAATCGAGATCCGCAAGGAGCACAAGGCTTTGACGCGGGAGGCGAGGAACTTGGCGGCCCTGCTGGGCGATGTGGCGCTGCGATGGAGCCGGATCGCGGACGAGCTGGACCAGGTTCGCATGAAGTTCGGCTCTGGGGCGCTGGGGGACCGGCGCACGGTGATGGGCGACGTGCCCGACGCGATCGAGGTGAATGCGGACAGCCTGATCGAGAAGGAGCCGATTACGGTGATCCTGTCGGAGAAAGGGTGGATCCGTGCCGTGCGCGGGCATCTGGCCGATGGTGGAGAGCTGAAGTTCAAGGACGGCGACAAGCTGGAATTGTTGGTGGCGTGCCAGACGACGGACCGGCTGTGCCTGATTGCGACCGGAGGGCGCGCGCACACGCTGCGTGCGGGGGACCTACCGCGGGGCCGGGGCGACGGCCAGGCGATCCGGCTGGTGGCTGAGATGGCCCAGGATGACGAGGTCGCGGCGCTGTTCGTATGGCGCGAGGGTGTGCGGTATCTGATCGCGAACGACGCCGGGCGAGGGTTCGTGGTCGCAAGTGCGGACCTGTTGGCGGAGAAGCGAACGGGCAAGACGGTGATGAACCTGAAGCCCGGCGAGCGGGTGGTGCTCTGTGCGCCTGCGGTCGGGGACCATGTCGCGGTTATCGGAACAGGGCGGAAGCTGCTTGTGTTCCCGCTGGACCAGGTACCGGAGTTGCAGCGCGGGGCCGGGGTGATGCTGCAGAAGTATGCAGGAGGGAAGCTCTCGGACTTGAAGGTGTTCCGTCTGGACGATGGGCTGACCTGGCGACTGGGCGAGAACACGCGCAAGGAGATGGCGATCCGCGAGTGGCTGGGCGCGCGCGCGCAGGTTGGAAAGCTGCCGCCGAACGGATTCCCGCGCGACAACCGATTCGGGTGACGGGCTCGTTCTTGCGTCGCCTGATCTGAAGTTCTGCGTCTTTCATCAAGTTTCTAAAGGCTTGGCCCAAGTCATTTCGATCGGCAAAAACCTCTAGGCGCGCAGATAGGCAGCCTGGTCCAGGAAGGTTCGGACGTGGCGGACGAAGGCGGCGTGAAACTCCGCCGCGACCACAGAAAGGGGGCGTTCGCTCGCGTGGACGAGGGCGGTGCCGATGACCATTGCGGGCTCCAGGCGGCGTAGCACCTGGCCGCGGCCGGTGAACTCGCTGGCGCTGAAGGGATCGACGATGGCGATACCAGCGCCTTCGGACCCCCCGGCCGAGCTGGACCGATTGCAGGGCGCGCTCGACCGGGTGCGCGCCCTGGCGGAATTTCGCAAGCAGGACGACGTCTTCCCCAGCCAAGTCCTCCAGAACCACGGACGACTTCGCCGCCAGGCGGTGGGCCGCGGGCATGATGATCACAGCCTCGTCGGCAAAGACGGTGGCGGTCAGCCCTTTCGGCTTGAACAGCACGAGAGAGACGCCGATTTCGAAGCGCCCGGCCACCACGTCGTCGCGCACCAGGGTTGATGGGCGGCCATCGACGGTAACGCGCAGAAGACCGGGGCGGTCGCGGCAGAAGCGGGTGACGAAGCGGGACAGGAAGCCGGCCGCCATGGCGGGAAGGGCCGCGACGGTAAGGGAGCCGCCTCGGCCGGAGCGAAGGTCTTCGGCGTAGTCGCGGATCTGTTGCAGGCCGATGAAAGATCGCTCTACCTTAACCAGCAGCGCATGAGCGTTGGCGGTTGGGAAGACCTGGTTGCCGCGCCGTTCGAACAGAGCCAGCCCCAACTCGGTCTCGAGGTCACGGATAAGGCGACTGACCGCGGGCTGGGTGACGTGGATCATCTCGGCGGCCGCCGTCATGGCTCCGGTCAACATGACGGCCCGGAACGCTTCAACCTGTCGGCTCTGCAACATGGCCAGAGAATAACATCCGCGCATTGTGTTCGGCGGCGGCACTGCGGTGAACACGGCGGTTCTGTCCGATGGGCAGTTGCAGCTGCAGGGTGGCGCGGTCGCCAGCGGGATCGTGGACCAGGGCGGGTTCATCGATCTACTTGACGGCACCGCTTCGGGCGTGACGCTCGGGGCGGGTTCGTTCCTGTCGTTGACGTCGGGCACAGTCTCCGGTTTCACGGTGTCGTCAGGGGCAAGCATTGCTGCCGTAACTGGGGCGCTGCTGGGCGGGACGGTGCTGCCGGGGGGCACTGTCACCTACGTCCCGGGTGCGCACGGCACCGCATCCGGGCTTACGTTGGCGGGCGGCACGCTCAACCTCAGCGGCGGGTCGGCGACCAATACGCTGGCCAACGGCGGGACCATCAAGGTGACCGGCGTTGCGGTGAGGTCAGGCACGGTGCTGCAGGCCGGCGCCACCGAGTACAACGAGAACGGGTTCAGCTTCGGAACGGTGATCAACAGCGGGTCGGTCCAGAGCTTCCTCTATGGATCGGCGACCGGCACCGTCGTGAATTCGGGCGGCGTGCAACTGGCCGGCAGCGCTACCGGTGAATGGCGAGACCATCGTGCAGGCGCGTGCGGTCCCGTCGGTGACGTATGTGCATGTGGAATTGGACAGCCACGACATCCTGCTGGCGGAAGGCGCGCCGTCTGAGAGCTTCGTCGACGACGGCAGCCGCAGGATGTTCCAGAATGCGGCAGAGTTCCACCAGCTTTATCCCGGAGCACTGCGCGGCCCGGGACGATATTGCCTGCCGCGGGTCGAAGACGGCGCACCGCTGGAGGCGGCCTGGCTGCGCCTCTCGGGTGGAACCGACTTCGCGACGGGTGGTCTGCGCGGCTTCGTGGACGGGGCGCGGCCGGACCTTGTCCATGGCTGGGCGCGCGACAGCGACGCGCCAGGCCGTCGCGTCCAGGTGATCATGCGGACCGGAGGCGTGACACGGAGCGTAATCCTGGGGATCGCGGTCGCCGATCTGTGGCGGCCCGATGTGGCGGCCGCGAGGGAAGGCGACGGGTGGCACGGGTTCGAGTTCCGGCCCCCCGGCGCGCTCACGGCGGAGGCGTTGGCCTCGATCGAGGTCGTGGTGGCGACATGCCGGACGGTGCTGCCTTGGGCGCAGGCGCCCGGCGCTGTGCAGTCGCCGGGCGAAAGGAAAATCAAACACCCCGAGCACAAGACACCAAGACGGGTCTGAAGTGCCTGCAGCGCAACTACCCTGAGGCGCGGGCATGTCCCTAAACGGGGATCACCGATCGGCCCTCGGCCTGGCCGGCGACGATGAAGTGTTCCAGTGGGTCGAAGCCGGCAGCGGCGACGTCAGGGTTCGCGGTGAGGTATCCGGAAGTAGAGAACGCGGCACTGGGGTCGCGGCCTTCTCTCCAACCGAAGTTTTCGTAGTGCAGCAGCGGATTGACGCCCGCCGCGGCAACGTCGGGATTGCGGGAAAGGTAATAGCTGACGTCGAAGAAGGCGTTGGGATTGGCGCCCTGCTGCCAGCCTGAGGTGTAGAAGGCAGCAGTGGCGTCGAGCCCGGCGGCCGCGGCGGCGGGATTGTGGGCATAAAAGTAGGCGGCATCGACGAGAGGGTCCTGCGGCCCCAGGGCGTGGGGGGCGGTGATGAAGGCCATGCGCGCTTCAGCCTGGCCGTAGTGGAGGTAGTGGGCGAGGGGGTCGAAGCCCGCGGCGGCAACGTCCGGGTTCGACGCGAGATAGTCATTGGTGCTGAACAGCGCGCTGGGGTCGCGGCCTTCCTTCCAGCCGTTGATCTCGTAGTGCTCGAGCGGGTCGATGCCGGCGGCGGCCACGTCGGGGTTTTGGTTAAGGTAGAATTGGACGTTGAAGAAGGCGTCGGGGTTGCGGCCCTCGTGCCAGCCGAATTCCTGGTAATGCTGAAACGGGTCCATGCCGCTGGCGGCGACGTCGGGGTTGTGGGCGAGGTAGTAGGCGGCGTCGAAGTCGGGGTCGGTGGTGACGAAGTCGCTGGCCGCTCGGGACAGCTCGACCGGGGTCGAGCCGGCCGAGACGTTGCCGGCGGCGTCGGTTTGAATTGCGGTTGCAGTGTGCTCGCCGTCCGGGACGGGGGCGGGTAGGATGTAGGTCAAGGCGCCGTCCTGGCCTGCGGTCGCGATGCCGGTGGAAT
>JAYVEG010000136.1:0-4446 GCA_043748985.1 Rhodospirillales bacterium | reverse complement strand
GCGTCGGGTTCTACGAAGGCGCGGTGGCCGCCGACATGGTCGCCACCCTAAAGGCCCATGGCGGCCTACAGACCGAACAGGATTTCGCCAACGGCCGCACCGTCGCCGAATTCGTCACCCCCATCCGCACCGCCTTCCGCGGCCACGAGGTCTGGCAGTGCCCCCCCAACGGCTCCGGCCTCATGGTCCTCATGCTGCTCGGCATCCTCGAAGGCTGGGACCCGGTCCCGAACGGACCCCTCGACACCATCCGCCTCCACCGCCACCTCGAAGCCGCGCGCCTCGTCTACCGCGATCGCGACGCCTTCCTCGCCGACCCCTCCCAGGCCGACGTCCCCGTCGCCCGCCTCACCAGCCCCGACTACATCCAGGGCCTGCGCGACCTCATCCACGACAACCACGCCATGCCCCACCTGCCGGCACCCGGCGAGGCCCTGCTGCCCGTCCACAAGGACACCACCTACCTCTGCGTCGTCGATCGCGACGGTAACGCCTGCAGCCTCATCAACTCGCTGTTCCAGGGATTCGGCTCCGGCATTCTCGCCGCCAACACCGGCGTCATGCTGCAGAACCGCGGCTTCGGCTTCCGCGTCCAGCGCGGCCATCCCAACTGCATCGCCCCCAACAAACGCCCCATGCACACCATCATTCCCGGCATGGTCACGAAGAACGGCCGCGCCGTCATGCCCTACGGCGTCATGGGCGGCCACTTCCAGCCCATGGGACAGACCTGGTTCCTGTCGAACATGATGGACTACGGCCTCGACATCCAGCAGGCCCTCGATCTGCCCCGTATCTTCCCCTACCAGGGCAAGGTCGAAGTCGAACGCGGCATCCCCGACCCCACGGTCCGCGCCCTGGCCGCCATGGGCCACGACATCGTCGCAGCCGACCGCCCCCACGGCGGCGGCCAGGCCATCTGGATCGACCACGATCGCGGCGTCCTCGTCGGCGGCTCCGAACCCCGCAAAGACGGCATGGCCCTAGGCTACTGAAAAAAGAAACCCTCTCCCTCGGGAAAAGGGTTGGGTGAGGGCTCTCGACCCCAGCACCAAGCCCAACCAGCAAGGACCCCAAAATGCACCCCTGCGACCTCCCCGCCACCGAAGCACGCCGCCTCATCGGCACGAAAAAACTCTCCCCCGTCGAGCTGCTCGAAAGCTGCATCGCCCGTATCGAGGCCATCGACCCCGCCGTCAACGCCATCCCCGCCCGAGACTTCGCAGCCGCCCGCGCCATCGCCAAACGCGCGGAAGCCGCCATCACCAGCGGCGAGAAACTCGGCCCCCTCCACGGCCTGCCCCTCGTCGTAAAAGACCTCGAGGACGCCGCCGGCTTCGTCACCAGCCACGGCAGCCCCATCCACGCCGGCATCGTCATCGAAAAAGACCAGCGCACCGTCGCCGCCATCCGCGCCGCCGGGGCCGTCATCATCGGCAAGTCCAACGTCCCCGAGTTCGGCGCCGGCGCCAACTCCCGCAACACCGTCTACGGCGCCACCGGCAACGCCTTCGACCCCACGAAGAACGCCGCCGGATCCTCGGGAGGCTCCGCCGTCGCGCTCGCCTGCGGCATGGTCCCCATCGCCACCGGCTCGGACACCGGCGGCAGCCTGCGCAACCCCTCCGCCTTCAACGGCGTCGTCGGCTTCCGCCCCTCCCCAGGCCTCGTCGCCAACGAAAAAGCCCCCTTCTCCCCACTCAGCGTGCTCGGCCCAATGGGCCGCACCGTCGCCGACGCCACCCTGCTGCTCTCGGCCATGGTCAGCGACGACAAGCGCGATCCCCAGGCGACCACCATCCACGGCCGCGCGGTTCGCAACCCCGCCGACTACGCCACACCCGCCCCCATCGACCTCAGCAGCCTCCGCGTCGCCCTCACTCCGGATTTTGGCTTCGCCCCCACCGAGCGCCACATCTCCGAGATCTTCGCGGAAAAAACCGCCCTCTTCCGCAGCGCCTTCGCCAAGGCCGACGACACCACACCCGACTGCACCGGCGCCGACGAGGCCTTCGAAGTCCTCCGCTCCCTCAACTTCCTCCGCCGCCACGGCGCCAACATGAAGACCCGGCCGCACGATTTCGGCCCCAACCTGCACGCCAACTACCAGGAAGGCCTCCGCTATACCGGCGAGGACGTCGCCCGCGCCATGGGTCAACAGGCCGACATGTATCGCAGCTGGCAATCCTTCTTCGACCGCTACGACGTCGTCCTCTCCCCCGCCATGACCATCAGCCCCCGTCCCTGGAGCGAACTCTACCCCGTCGAGATCGACGGCAAGCCCACCCGCACCTACTTCCACTGGCTGGCCCTGTCCTACTGCAGCTCCCTCATCGGCCACCCCTCGCTCTCGCTGCCCGTAGGCCTCGACCGCCACGGCATGCCCTTCGGCCTGCAGATCGTCGGCCCCCGCGGCGGCGACGCCCTGGTCCTCGCCGTCGCCCACGCGCTGGAGTGCCACCTGGCCACCGACGTCCGCACCGCACGCCCGGTGCCGAACCTGGAAGCGCTCCGGGCCGCACCACCGATCGCATCGCGCCCGGACTTCATGGGCTTCGGCTAGGGGCGCAACCGCTGCCCTGATCCTGCCGCGATCACTGCGTAGGGTTCCCTCGTCCTGACTATCAGTGGGTACCCAGCATGCGCTTCTTCAACCTCTATGGCCGCGTCCTCGGCGCCCTGGGCAACGACAAGCGCCTGGCCGTCATGCTCGGCGTCGCCAACATCATCGTCGCCGGGCTGCAATTCCTGGACCCGGTGCTGTTCGGCCGCGTGATCGGCATGCTCACCCAATCCGACCGCATGAGCGCCGATGATCTCTGGAGCCAGGCCGTCCAGCTTCTGGGCATGTGGTTCCTTGTGGGAGCCGCGGCCATCGGCGCCAACATCGCCACCGCCCTCCATGCGGAGCGCATGGCCCACCGCAACCGGCTGGCCATCATGAACCGCTACTTCTCCCACGTCCTGTCGCTGCCGCTGTCCTTCCACGGCGACATCCACTCCGGCCGGCTCATGAAGGTCATGCTCGGCGGCTCCGACAGCCTGTTCGGCCTGTGGCTCGTGTTCTTCCGCGATCAGCTTTCGACCTATGTGGCCGTGCTGGTGCTGCTGCCCATCACCTTCTTCATGAACTGGCGGCTCGCCTCCACCCTCGTGGTGCTCGTCGTCCTCTTCGTCGTCCTCACCCTGATCGTCGTTCGCAAGACCGAAGCCGGGCAGCGCCGGGCCGAGCATGCCCAGAACACCCTGGCCGGCACCGCGCAGGACGCGCTGGCCAACGTGATGGTCGTGCAGTCCTTCACCCGCCTGTCGGCCGAAAGCCGCCTGTTCGGCCAGATCATCGACGACGTGATCCGTCACCAATTTCCCGTGCTGAACTGGTGGGCGGTGGTCAACGTCCTTACCCGCGGCGCCAGCACGCTCGCCGTCATCTCCATCGTCATCATCGGCACGCTGCTGCACCTGAAGGGCCAGGCCAGCATCGGCGAGATCGTCAGCTTCATGGGCTTTGCCACCTTGCTCATTGGCCGCCTGGAAAGCGGAGTGCAGTTCGCCTCCAAAGTGTTCTTCCAGCTGCCCGTGCTCGAGGACTTCTTCGCCGTGCTGGACGCCAAAAGCTCGGTCCCCGAAAAATCCCCCGCCGCCGAGCTGGTGGCCGAGGCCGGCCGCGTCGAGTTCGACCGCGTCTCGTTCGCCTATCCCGGCGGCCCGAACATCCTCAGCGACGTCTCCCTCGTCGCCCGGCCCGGCACATCCGTCGCCCTCGTCGGCCAGACCGGCGCCGGCAAAAGCACGGCGATGAACCTGCTGCAACGCCTATGGGACCCCAGCAGCGGAACCATCAAGATCGACGGCCAGGACCTGCGCGACGTCAGCCTCGAAAGCCTCCGCCGCTCCATCGGCGTGGTCTTCCAGGAAAGCATGCTGTTCAACCGCTCAATCCGCGAGAACCTCCGCATCGGCCGCCCCGGCGCCACCGACGAGGAGCTGGAACGCGCCTGCCGCCTGGCCGACGCCCACGAGTTCATCATCCGCCAGCCGCAAGGCTACGACACCCTTGTGGGCGAGCGCGGCTCCACCCTCTCCGGCGGCCAGCGGCAGCGCCTGGCCATCGCCCGCGCCCTTCTGAAAGACCCGCCGATCCTCATCCTCGACGAGGCCACGTCCGCCCTGGACGCCGCAACCGAGGCCCGCGTCAGCCGTGCCATGCAAACCCTGATGAAAGGCCGCACCACCTTCATCATCGCCCACCGACTCAGCACCGTGCGCGACGCCGACGAAATCCTCGTCTTCGAAAGCGGTCGCATCGTCGAACGCGGCACGTTCGACGAACTGATCCGCGCCCGCGGCACCTTCGCCGCCCTCGTCGAAACCCAACTCTCCCCGCAGCTCGCCGCCGCCGAGTAACGTCGCGATTGCTGCACCTGCAAACCGAAAACTTGCAGG
>JAYVEG010000135.1:0-13840 GCA_043748985.1 Rhodospirillales bacterium | reverse complement strand
GCACGAGCAATCCTGGGCTGATCTCGCGCCTGACCTTCAGCAAGGCCCCTGCCCCGGAGCTTTCTGCCAAGCTGCGGGCGCAGCAGGCTGCTGGGCGCGTGGATATCGACCTGGTGCTGACCGGGAGCGACGGGCTTGCGGCCGGGTTGGAGAACCAGCAATGGCTGCGACTGCTACCAGACCACGCGGGCGACCTTCCGGATTTCGGCGCTGTCCTGCAGCCTCCGGCGCTGGCGCTGCATACCGCGCAGGGGCAGGGTTTTGGTGTGGTTATGAACTATTATCCGTCGGGGCCGCTGCTGGAATACCTACCGGAGCGGGTTGCGGTGCCACCTGCTTCGGCGGCGGAATTGCTCGATTGGGCGCGGGCGCATCCCAACCGGTTCATGTATGCCCGGCCCGCCAATTCCGGGCCGGGGCGGACGTTCATGATGGGGCTGCCTTATCTGCTTGGGGATGCGGATCCCAAGGATCCGGTTCATGGTTGGGCAAAGACGTGGGCCTATCTTGAGGCGTTGAACCCGTTCGTCGAGTATTATCCGAGCGGCACCGGGCCTACGATGAAGGAGCTTGGCGAGGGGTCGCGCGACCTGATCGTCACCACCACGGGCTGGGACATCAACCCGCGCGTGCTTGGGATTGTTCCAAAGGAGGCGCGGGTTGCGGTGCTCGACGGGTTTCATTGGGTGTCCGACGCGTTCTTCATGGCGGTGCCGCGAGGCGTCCCGGATGATCGGTTGGCTGTGCTGCTGGCGATGATGCGGTTCGTGCTGCAGCCGTCGCAGCAGGCTGTCAGCTACGATGACGGCTACCTCTATCCTGGCCCGGCCGTTCGCGACGTGCCGCTTTTCATGGCGCCGGCCAAGAGCCAGGCGGCGATTGCCGAGTATGGCCGGCCTGACTACGAGGCGCTGATTGCGGGGCATCCGATCGAGTTGCCGCTGACGACCGACCGGATGGTTGTGGCATTCCGCATGTGGGATGAACGGATCGGGTCGAAGAAGGGGAAGTAGCCCGGCTACTCCGCCGGCTGGCCGCCCAACACCACCGGGTGCGACTCGGGCGCCTCCACCTGCCGCCGGCCGATACGTCGGACCACAACGTAGAATACCGGAGTGAACAACAAGCCGAAGACCGTCACGCCCAGCATGCCGAAGAACATCGCGGTTCCCAGGACCTGGCGCATTTCCGCGCCGGCGCCGGTGGCGATGGCCAGCGGGATCACGCCGAAGACGAAGGCGAAGGATGTCATGAGGATCGGGCGCAGGCGGGTGCGGGCGGCATTCATGGCGGCTTCGAGGGGGTTGGCGCCGTCCTCTTCGGATTGTTTGGCGAATTCCACGATCAGGATGGCGTTCTTTGCCGCGAGGCCGACCAGCACCACGAAGCCGATCTGGGCGAGAATGTCGATGTTCATGCCGCGGATCAGCAGGCCGGTGACGGCGGCGAGCAAGCACATGGGCACAATCAGGATGATGGCGAGCGGGAGGGTCCAGCTTTCGTATTGGGCCGCCAGGACGAGGAAGACGAACAGGGTCGAGGCGGCGAAGATCAACAGGATGGTATTGCCGGCGAGCTTCTGCTGGTAGGCGAGTTCGGTCCATTCGAAGCCGTAGCCGTCGGGCAGGCGCTCGGCGGCCAAGCGTTCCATGGCGGCGATGCCGTAGCCGGAGGAGTAGCCGGGAAGGGTCGCGCCCTGGACCTCGGCGGCGGGGTAGAGGTTGTAGCGGGGCACGCGGTAGGGGCCTGTGATGTCACGTAGGGTGGCGACCGAGCCGATGGGGACCATGCGGCCGGCGTTGTTGCGGGTCTTGAGGTTGGCGATGTCGTGGGGGTCGCGGCGGAAGGGCTCGTCGGCCTGGGCGATGACCTGGTAGGTGCGGCCGAGGATGTTGAAATCGTTGATGTAGGCGGAACCGAGATAGACCTGCAGCGCCTCGAACACCTTGTTGGCGGGCACGCCGAGGATCTGGGCGCGGACCCGGTCGATGTCGGCGTAGACTTTCGGGGTGCGGGTGTTGAACAGGCTGAAGACATTGGCGAGGCCTTCGGTCTTGTTGGCGGCCTGGACGAGGTCCTGGGTTGCTGCCTCGAGGGCGGCCGGGCCGCGGCCCAGTTTGTCCTGGACCAGCAGCTTGAAGCCGCCCGCGGTGCCGATGCCGCGGACGGGTGGGGGCGCTAGGGTAAGCACGAGCGCACCCTTGATCGCGGAGAGGCGGCGGCGGAGGTCTGCGGTTATCTTTTCCGAGGTCAGGCCGGCGGCGGCTCGCTCCTCGAACGGCAGCAGGGGGGCGAAGACGATGCCGGCGAATGAGCCGTTGGTGCCTGTGGCTGCGTCGAAGCCGGCGAAGGGGACGGTGTGGGCGACGCCGGGGGTGTCGAGGACGATGCGCGTGGCCTCCCGCACCACAGCATCGGTTCGGGACAGGGAGGAGCCCGGGGGAAGCTGGATGATGTTCAGGAGAAAGCCGAGGTCCTGGTTGGTGATGAAACCGGTGGGGGCGCGGGCGAACTGCCAGCCGGCCAGACCCACGAGACCGGCGTAGAGCACCAACATGATCGCCGACAGCCGGGCGAGGCGGCCGGTCAGGCGGCCGTAGCGGTCGGACAGCCAGTCGAATGCGCGGTTGAAGCCGTTGAAGAATGCGACGAACGGGCGGGCGAGCAGACCGTGACGGACGGGCTCGTGGGCGTGCGGCTTGAACAGCAGCGCGCAGAGCGCCGGGCTGAGCGTCAGGGACACCACGGCGGAGATGACGGTGGAGGCGGCGATGGTGATGGCGAACTGGCGGAAGAACTGGCCTGAGATGCCGCTGATGAAGGCCGAGGGGATGAAGACCGCACACAGGGTAAGTGCAATGGCGACCAGTGCGCCGGAGACTTCGTCCATGGTGCGGTGGGCGGCCTCGCGCGGGGTGAGGCCCAGGCGGAGGTTCCGCTCCACGTTCTCCACGACCACGATGGCGTCGTCGACGACGATGCCCACCGCCAGGACGAGGCCGAACAGGCTGAGGTTGTTGAGCGAGAAGCCGAATGCCGCCAGCACAGCGAAGGTGCCGACCAGAGAGATTGGAATGGCGATGATGGGAATAACGGAGGCGCGCCATGTCTGCAGGAACAGGACGACCACGATGACGACCAGGACCACCGCTTCGAAGATGGTGTGCTGAACGGCCTCGACCGACTGCGCGATGAACTGGGTAGGGTCGTAGACGATGTCGTAGGCGACGCCGGTTGGGAAAGATGTCGCCAGCCGGGCCATTGTGTTGCGCACGCGCTTGGCGGTGTCGAGCGCGTTGGAGCCGGGTTGCTGGAAGATCAGCATGGGGACCGCGGTGCGGGCGTCGAGGTAGCCGTTGGCGTTGTAGTCCTGCGCGGCGAGTTCGACGCGGGCGATGTCGCGGATGCGGGTAATGCGTCCGGCCGGGTCGGTGCGAACGACGATGTCGCCGAACTGCTCGGGGGTGCTCAGGCGGCCCAGGGTCTCGACGCTGAGCTGGAAGGCGCCGGGCGTGTTGACGGGGGGCTGGTTGAGGACGCCGGCGCTGACTTGCACGTTCTCCGCCTGGAGGGCGCTGACAACCTCGCCGGCGTTCAGGCCGCGGGCGGCGATCTTGTCCGGGTCGAGCCAGATGCGCATGGCGTAGTCGCGGGCGCCGACGATGTTGGCGTCGCCCACGCCTGGGGTGCGCGCCAGGACATCCTTCACCTGGAGGGTCGCGTAGTTGCTGAGGTAGAGCTGGTCGCGGGTGTTTTCGGGCGAATAGAGGTGCACGACCATCATCAGGTCGGGGGAGGCCTTCTTTACGGTGACGCCCAGCCGCTGCACCTGGTCGGGCAGGCGGGGGATGGCGGTGGCGATGCGGTTTTGGGTAAGGACCTGGGCGGTGTCGAGGTTGGTGCCGAGGCGGAAGGTGACGGTGATGGTGAGCTTGCCATCGCCGGTGGCCTGGCTGCTCATGTAGAGCATGTTCTCGACGCCGTTGATCTGCTGTTCGAGCGGGGTGGAGACAGTCTGGCTGACGACCTCGGCGGAGGCACCGGGGTAGGTGGCGGCGATTTGGATGGTGGGCGGCGCGATCTCCGGATATTGGGCGACCGGCAGCGTGAAATAGGCGAAGGCGCCGACGATGGTGATGAAGAAGGATATCACCGATGCGAAGATTGGGTGGTCGATGAAGAAATGGGTGAAGCGCATCAGTTGGACGCCGCGCTGATCTTGCCGGGTTGGGGGGTGACTTTCGTGCCGGGGCGCGCGCGCATCAGGCCTTCCGTCACCACCTGGTCGGCGGCGTCCAACCCGGCGCGGATCACGCGGAGCCCGTCGACGATAGGTCCGGTCTGTACCACTTTCGGGACCACCGTGCCGGCGGGGTCGACCGTCATCACCACCTTGCGCGCCTGGTCGGTCGTCACGGCTGCGTCCGGCACCAGCAGAGCCAGTTTCGGCTCGGATGCCGGGAGCCGCAGCCGTCCGAACTGACCGGGGGTTATGAACAGGTCCGGGTTGGGGAAGGTCGCGCGCACGCGGATTGTGCCAGAGGAGCGGTCGATCTGGTTGTCCACGAAGTCGATGGCGCCACGGCGGCCCCACGCGGTCTCGTCATCCAGGCGGAGCTGCACGACGGTTCCGGCCTCACGCGGGGAGCCAAGGCGCTTCTCGCTGACTGCGCGTTGATAAACCAGGAAGTCGCTCTCGCTCATGTCGAACACGAACCACACGGGATCGAGCGATACGATCGTTGCCAGCAGGGTCGAGTTGTTGTTCGCCCCCCCGGTGACGAGGTTGCCGATCGAGACCTGGCGGCTGCCGATGCGGCCCGCGATCGGAGAGACGATGCGGCTGTATTCGAGATCGAGCCTCGCCGTGCGGATCGCCGCGTTGGCCGTGCTCAGCGCCGCGGTTGCGGTCTTCATCTGCTGCACGCGCTGGTCGAAGGTGCTGGCAGAGAGGAAGTCGTTCTGGCGGAGGGCAGTGCCGCGGTTCACATCGCGCGTTGCGAAATCGAGTTGGGCCGTGGCGGTGTCGCGCTGCGCCTCGGCCTGTTGCAGCTCGATCTCGAAGGGCCTGGGATCGATGGTCAGGAGAAGGTCGCCCTTGTTGACCAGCTGGCCGTCCTTGAAGCGGAGTTCAGTGAGATAGCCGCTGACGCGCGCGCGGATTTCGACCAGCTCCATGGGGGCAAACTGTCCGGTGTATTCCAGCCATTCCGTCACCTCGCGCTGCAGCGGCGCGCTGACGGTCACGGGCGGGGCGGGCGGGGCCTGGGCGAGGGCCGCGCCTGCACAGGTCAGCGTCGCCAGGCAAAGCAGGTGGCGCAAAGTCGTGATCACGGCGAAATTCCCCCAATCCGGCGCGGCGGCGTGCAGCCTCCGCCCGATCCATTCAGTCGCACCCTCCCCAAGGTTGCATCATCTTAACCGCAGTGGATGGGTTCGCCATCGTTCCCGTCAAGGCACGAGCAGGATCTTACCCGTGTGCCCGGCCGCCTGCATCCGGGCGTGCGCCTCCGCGGCGCGGGCCAGGGGGAACACTTCGTTGGTCACCGTGCGGATCGTGCCAGCGGCGATCTTCGGCCAGACCTGGTTCCGCAGTTCCGTCACCACACGAGTCTTGAATGCGGCCGGGCGGGTACGGAGCGTCGAGCCGGTGTAGGTGATGCGCTTCAGCATGATGGGCATCAGGTTGAGCTCGACCTTCGAGCCGAGTGCGAAGGCCAGCTGCACGATCCGTGCGCCAGCGGCGGCGGCCTTGAGGTTCCGCTCGATGTAGGGGCCGCCGACGATATCGAGGATCATGTTCGCGCCGCCGGCCTTGCGGAGGATGTCGACGAAATCCTCGCGGTCGTAGTCGATGACCGTGTCGGCGCCGAGTTCCTGGCAGATGCGGCATCGTTCTGCCGGGCTGTCGGTGGCGAAGACGCGGGCGCCGAAGGCGCGGCCGAGCTGGATTGCGGTCGTGCCGATGCCGCCGGCGCCGCCGTGCACCAGGAGGGTTTCGCCGGCCTTGAGGCCGCCTTCGAGGAACAGGTTGCTCCAGACGGTGATGAAGGTTTCGGGCAGGCCTGCCGCGTCCTGTGCCGAGACGCCTGTGGGGATTGGGAGCGCGTGGGTAGCGTCCACCGCGCAGTATTCGGCGTAGCCGCCGCCGTCGGTCAATGCGCAGACGGTATCGCCCACGTGCCAGGTCGTCACCTCCGCGCCGATTGCCACGATCTCACCTGCGATCTCCAGGCCCAGCAGGTCCGAGGCGCCTGGCGGCGGGGGGTAGAGGCCCTTGCGCTGCATCATGTCCGGGCCGTTCACGCCGGCGGCGGCGACCCGGACCAGGATTTCGTGCGGCTTGGGCGTCGGCACCGGCCTTGTGCCGGGGACCAAAACCTCGGGGCCGCCGGGTGCCGTCATCTCGATAACCTGCATCATCTGGTCCAAGCCTAGTCCTCCATCGCGGCCGGCAGCGCCTCGGTGGGCGCCATCGGCAAGTTCGGTATGCGGCGCGCCGGGGTTGGCGGGGGCGGCACCCAGGGGCGCTGCCCTCGGTCCATCCGGTCCGACAAAACGAGAGGTACCGTGCCGCGCAGCCATAGCGCATGTGCGCCGTCCCGCCACACTGTGAATCGGTCGACCAGCGCGGTGCCTGGGCAAACGCCTCGGGCTGGTTCTGGCGAGATGACGACCGCGACGCCGGTGCAATCGACTGCGGCGCCGTCCTGCAGGATCAGCCCGCTGCCGATCCGACATCCGCCCGGCGCCCCGCCCGCTTCACAACGGGCCGGCAGCCAGACGCCGACCGCCAGATGGTCGCGCCAGGCGTCGCGCACGAACCAGGGCGCTCCGGGCCGGGCCTGGAGCCGCCAGCCAGGGCCGTCCCGCCAGGCGATCAGCCGAGCGTCGCTGGAGACCAGGACGTCCGGTTGTGCCGAAAGCGCGGGCGACAGCAGGCCCAGCAGCAGTATTGGGATGCCGGCCAGGCGAATGCGGGTCCGCCACAGGCAGAGCCAGGCGAGCCCCAGGCTGAACACCGCCAGTCCCCAGCCCGGCATCGGCGGCACCGCGGCCGTCGCCGCCGGCCAGGACGCCACGCCACGCGCGACCCATAGGATGGTCTCCAGCCCCCAGCCCATCGGCGTGAAGGCCAACTGTTCCAGCCCGAACGGCATCAGCGCCAATGCTGCGATGCCGAGGGGGAGCACCCAGAACGCCGTAAGGGGGACGGCCACGACGTTCGACATCACGTAGTAGGCCTGGACGTGGCCGAAATGGTAGGCGCCGTATGGGGCCGACGCGGTGCCGGCCAGCAGGCTTGTCAGCAGCAGCATTGCGATGTGGGCGGCCAGCCGGCGCCAGCCGGCGCCATGCAGCCGGGCCAAAGCCGGCCGGAGCGCCTCGTAGCCAGCGATCAGGCCTGCGACGGCGGCGAAGCTCATCTGGAAACTGACGCCCACGACCTCGTTCGGGGCCAGCAGCATGATCGCGGTGGCGGCCAGCGCCAGGCCGCGCATGGACAGGGCGCGGCGGCCGACGACGATCCCGAGCGTCACGAGCGACGCCATCGCGAAGCTGCGCAGGATGGGCACATGGCCGCCGGTCAGGATCAGGTAGCAGGCGCCTGCCGCCAGCGCAGAACACGCCGCAATCGCCTTCGTGGGCCAATGCAGCGCCGCGTGGGGCCAGGCTGCGAGGCCGAGCCGAGTCGCGGCCATGAACAGGCCCATGACGATGCCGATATGCAGGCCGGCGACGGCCAGCAGGTGCGCGAGGCCACTATCCCGGAACGCTGCCCGGTCCGCGTCGGGGATCGCGCGGGTTGTGCCCGTCAGCAGCGTCGCCGCCACCGCCCCCGCCGCACCCGGCAAGGCAGCCAGGGCCCGTCCGGCCACATCGTCCCGTAGGCTTTGCAGGCCCGTCGCGAGCCCCGACGGGGCTGCATGCTCCATCACCGTGACCGCGGAGAGCGCACTGCCGCCCCCGGCCACGCCGGCGAAATAGGCGTCACGCTGCTGGTCCCACCCGCCGGGATACGCCGGTCCCGAGGGCGCCCGCAGCAGCGCGCGAACCTCCACCCGGTCGCCAGCCGCCACGACGCCGTCGTCGCCGCGCTTCATGCGCACCCGCACCAGACGCCGCAACGGGTCGCCGCCTCCCAGCCGCGCCGCCTCCAGGACCAGGCGGCGGCCGTCCGGCAGGACGTCGACGCCGCGCACCACCCCCGAGACTATGACAGCCCGCAGCGGCAGGGGCTCGATCGGGAGGGCCCGCGCCGATGCCCACTGCGCCGCGGCGAAGCCCAGCGCTGATGCAATGACCATCGGCGCGGTTGCCCGCAGGCTGGGAAGGCCCCAGCCCAGTGCTGCGCCGGCAGCGCCGATCCCCAACGCTGCCAGGCTCCACCACCAGATGGGCTCGATCGGCAGCCAGAAATACAGCAGCACACCAGTCGCCATTCCGACGGCGAGCCAGGGCCCGAAGCGCCCTCGCTCCGCCTCGGCCCAGGTGGCGAGCGCCGCCATCCAGGAATCCCAGGCCGGCCAGGCGCGGCCCAGTGCCATCACGACGGTGTTCATGCAGGGAACAGTGGCATATCGCGGGGCGGCGACGAACCTCTGTTCAGTCGGCCAGGTTTTCCCGCAACGTCCGGCCCGTATACTCGGTCCGGAACCGCCCGCGCCGCTGTAGCTCCGGCACCAGATAGTCTACTATTCCATTGAGATCGTGCCGCAATGCCACGGTATGGCCGAGCATGAACCCGCCGCGCTCGCCGGTTTGCACGAACGCGTCTTCCAGGTAGTCCGCCATCTGCTTGCCGGTGCCGGCGATCGTCTTGTCGTAGGCAGTAGCGAACTGGGCCCCGTATTCGAAGAATTCCGCGCGTGTCATCTCGGTGTCCGGACCCAGGCGGTGGGCGAGGTCGAACAGGATGCCCATCGGCGAGCCATTCTTGGCGACGATCTCGGCCTGCAGCTCGCGCGTCGTGAATCGCTGCGGCACCGTCGAGAGGTCATAGCCGGTGTTGTAGGAGAGGAAGGCCCCGATCGCCTCGGGCGGGATGGCGGTCAGGAGGCTTTCCTTGCGGGCGATCGCCTCCCTTTCCGTTTCGGCGACGACGATGGGGGTTTGCCACATGACGCCGACTTTGGCCGGGTCGCGGCCGAGGTTCGTGAGGGCGATATCCAGTGCGGCGCGGTGCTTGACCTGTGCGTCGAGCGCCATGTCGGGGCCGAAGATCATGTCGGCGACGTAGGCGCTGGCGCGGATGCCGCGGGGCGAACCGCCGGCCTGGATGAGGACGGGGCGGCCCTGCGGCGAGGGCGGCGTGTTCAGCGGTCCCTCCACCTTGAAGAACTTGCCGTTGTGGGACATTGCGTGGACCTTGGACGGGTCTGCGACGCGGCCGGTGGCGCGGTCCCAGATCACGGCGTCGGCTTCGGTGGCGTCCCAGAGCTTGCGGCAGACGTCGACGAACTCCTCCATGCGTTCGTAGCGGTCGGCGTGGCCCATGAGGCCGTCGTAGCCATAATTGGCGAAGTCGGCCGGGCGGGTGCTGGCGACCAGGTTCATGGCGATGCGGCCGCCAGTGATGTGGTCCAACGAGTTCATCAGGCGGGCCGTATAGTACGGGTGCATAAACGACGAGGAGTAGGTCAGGCCGAAGCCGATATGCTTCGTGACCCGCGACATGGCGACCATGTAGGGGCTGAGATCCTGGCGGGGGAAGCTGATGCCCCATTCGACGGCGGCGTCGCGGTTGCCGCGCCAGGTGTCGGGCACGCCGGTGCCGTCGCCGGAGAACAGGATGTCGATGCAGCCACGCTCGGCGGTGCGAGCGATCCAGTCGAACATCTCGACATCGGGGAAGGTGTGGGTGTCCCAGCCGCCGGGCAGACGCCAGCGGCCACCCATGTGGTTATAAGAAAAGTCGAACCCGAGATGCATGTGCTTGGGCAAGGCGGTGCTCCGTTTCACGATCGGGCGAGCAAGAACGATGCCGGTTTGCGCCCAGTCCATCCCGGCGACAACCCGCCCCCTTCCCAGCCCTGCCGGGCGTGCTACACGCGGCGCATGGTCCGCACCCGCTTCGCCCCCTCCCCCACCGGCCTGCTGCACATCGGCGGGGCCCGCACCGCCATGTTCAACTACCTCTTTGCCCGGCATCACGGAGGCGAATACCTCGTCCGCATCGAGGATACCGACAAGGAACGCAGCACGGCGGCCAACACACAGGCCATCCTTGACGGCCTGGCTTGGCTCGACCTGTCGCCCGACCAGCCGCCCGTCATGCAGTCGACCCGGCAGGACCGGCATGCCGAGGTGGCGCGCGAGATGCTCGCGCGGGGCCGGGCTTATTATTGCTTCTGCACGCCGGATGAGTTGAAGGAGATGCGCGAGAGGGCAGCGGCCGAGGGTCGGCCGCCCCGCTACGACGGGACCTGGCGCGACCGCGATCCGGCCACAGCACCGGCCGGCGTGAAACCCGTGATCCGGCTGAAGGCGCCACGCGAGGGCGATACCGCGGTCGACGACCTCGTTCAGGGCGAAGTGCGAGTGAAAAATTCCGAGATCGACGACCTCATCATCCTGCGCAGCGACGGCTCGCCGACGTACTTGCACGCCGTCGTCGTCGATGATCACGACATGGGCATCACCCACGTGATCCGCGGCGACGACCACCTGACCAACACGTTTCGCCAGATCCAGATTTTCAAGGCGATGGACTGGGAACTGCCCCGCTTCGGGCACCTGCCGCTGATCCACGGTGCCGATGGCGCAAAGCTAAGCAAGCGCCATGGGGCGGTCGGGCTGATGGAGTTCAAGGAGAAGGGCTACCTTCCGGAGGCGCTGTGCAACTACCTGCTGCGCCTGGGATGGGCGCATGGCGACACGGAGATCATCGACCGCGCGGCCGTGATCCGTGTGTTCGACATGAACGGGGTGGGCCGCTCCGCCGGGCGCATGGACTACACCAAGCTGCTGCAGGTGAACGGTGTGTATCTCCGTGGCGCAGACGACGACCGGTTGACGGGGGATGTTATCGACCGGCTCGAAGCGATGGGCCTGCCGGCGGCGGACGCCCGGGCCAGGCTACGCATGCTGATGCCTGGTCTGAAAGAGCGCGCGAAGACGCTGGTGGAACTTGCTGAGAGCGCAGCGTTCCTGGTCCGTCGCATGCCGCTTGCATTCGAGGCGAAGGCGGCGGCCATGCTGACTGCCGACAACAAGACCATGCTGACCGAGGTTGCCGCCGCGCTTGCCGCCACGGACTTCACGCCGGCCGCCCTTAACGACGCGCTCCGGGGATTTGCCGAAGCCGCTGGCAAGAAACTCGGGCAGGTTGCGCAGCCATTGCGCGCTGCGTTGACGGGCAGCACCATGTCGCCAGGCATCGATGAAACTTTGGCGGCACTGGGCCGGGACGAGGCTTTGGCGCGCATCGCGGCGGCGGCGGCATGATGGCGGTGCTTTTCAAGTTCACACAGAATGCGCAGGAAAGACGCAGAGAGCACCGAGAGACGTCGTACCCTCTCGGCGTTCCCGGTGGCCTTCCTCTTCGCCGCGTTCTCTCTAAGAGCTTGACCTCTGTCTTAACAACGGCCCCCCGGACATGACCGAGCTTCACTATCCCCACCGGCACCTGCTTGCGATCCAGGGCCTTCATCCGCCCCACATCGCATACCTGCTCGACCTCGCCGAGAGCTACGTCCTGCTCAACCGTTCCGGGAAGACACAACGTGACCTGCTGCGTGGGCGGACGCTCATCAACCTCTTCTTCGAAGACAGCACGCGCACCCGCACCAGCTTCGAACTGGCCGGCAAGCGCCTAGGGGCGGACGTCATCAACATGTCCGTCAGCACCAGCAGCGTGAACAAGGGCGAAACCCTGCTGGACACCGCAAGCACGCTGAACGCGATGCGCTGCGATCTGCTGGTCGTGCGTCACGACCAGTCCGGCGCGCCGAATCTGCTGGCCCAGAAGGTTTCTTCCAGCGTCATCAACGCCGGCGACGGGACCCACGAGCATCCGACACAGGCGTTGCTCGACGCGCTGACGCTGCGCCGCCGCCGGGGCACGCTCGAGGGGCTGGTGGTCGCGATCTGTGGCGACGTGCTGCACAGTCGGGTCGCGCGTTCCAATATTCATTTGCTGTCTGCCATGGGCGCGCATGTGCGCGTTGTCGGGCCGCCTACGCTCATCCCCGCCTCGGTCGCCGCCATGGGCGTCACCATCTTCCATACCATGGAGGAGGGACTGGCAAATGCGGACGTCGTCATGATGCTGCGGCTGCAACGGGAGCGGATGAAGCGCGGCCTGGTGCCCAGCGAGCGGGAATACTTCCGCTTCTTCGGGCTGGACCGCGATAAGCTTGCCGCCGCCAAGAAGGACGTGCTGGTCATGCATCCCGGTCCGATGAACCGTGGTGTGGAGATCGACAGCGAGGTTGCCGACGACCCCGTGCACAGCGTCATCGGGGAGCAAGTCGAGATGGGCGTCGCTGTGCGCATGGCTGTGCTGGACGTCCTTAGCCGTCGGGGCGGACGCAATGTCTGATCTTCTGTTCCACGATGTCCGCGTCATCGATCCCGCATCGGGCCTGGACGAGCTGTCGAGCCTTCTGGTTCGTGGCGGCCGCATTGCCGACATCGGCAAGAACCTCGGCCGGCCCGACGGCACGCCGGTGTTCGAAGGTGGCGGCGCGATCCTTTGTCCAGGCCTCGTCGACATGCGCGCCTCCCTTGGCGAGCCCGGGTTCGAATACCGTGAGACCGTCGCGTCGGCCGCACGCGCCGCCTCGTCATCCGGCATCACCACCCTGGCCGCCCTGCCCGACAGCCGCCCTGCGCTGGATGACCCGGCCCTCGTCCACCTGATGACGAACCTGGGCCAGGAGACCGGTGCGATCACGGTGCTGCCTTACGGCGCCGTAACCCGCGGGTGCCGCGGCGAGGAACTTGCGGAGATCGGCTTGCTGCGCGAGGCCGGAGCCATCGCCTTCACCGACGGGCAGCGCGCCATCGCCGACATCCGCCTGATGCGCCTCGCCCTCAGCTACGCACACGGCTTCGGCGCCATGATCGTGCAGCACCCCGAGGACCCCGGCCTGGCTGCCGGCGGGGCCGCCACCGAGGGTGAGCAATCCACCCGCATGGGCCTGCCCGGCATTCCCGCCGCGGCTGAAGCCATCATGGTCGCCCGCGATATCCGCCTCGCGCAGCTGACCGGGGGCACCATCCACTTTGCCCATGTGTCCACCGCGGAGGCGCTGGAACTCATCCGTCGTGCCAAGCACGGGGGCCTGCCAGTCACGTGCGACACGGCGCCGCCGTACTTCGACCTCAACGAGACCGCGATCGGCGATTTCCGCACCTATGCCAAGCTATCGCCGCCGCTCCGCCCCGACGACGACCGGCTTGCCGTCTGCGCTGCCCTGGCGGACGGGACGATCGACGCGATCGCGTCGGACCACCAGCCGCGTGATGCCGATGACAAGCGTCTGCCGTTCGCGCTGGCTACGCCGGGCGGTGCGGGGCTTGCCACCCTGCTCGGCGTGACGTTGGCGCAGGTCCATGGCAACGGCTTGCCACTGATGCGCGCCTTGGAACTGCTAACTTCCAGCCCTGCCCGCGTGTTCGGCATCTCCGCTGGCCGCCTGTTGAAGGGTGCCCCTGCCGACCTCTGCCTGTTCGACCTGGAGCGGGCCTGGAAGGTCGAGGCCGGCCGCCTGCCCGGCAAGTCGCAGAACACGCCGTTCGATGGGCGTGCGCTCGAGGGCCAGGTGATCGGCACCTGGAAGGCGGGGCGACGCGTGTTCGGATGACGGCCCTGCTGGCCATTGTCTTCGGCTAC
>JAYVEG010000134.1:0-4459 GCA_043748985.1 Rhodospirillales bacterium | reverse complement strand
CCGCCTTCAGCCGCGCATTGCCCGCGAAATCGGCCGCCGTCTCATCCGGCTCCGGCAGCCCCAGCGCCCCCGCCGAAACCACATCCACACGATACGGCGCCAGCAAGGCCGCCAGCTCCACCACCTTCCCGGGATTGTGGGTCGCCAAAACCAGTCGCCCACCCCGCTCGATCCTCAAGACACCGCCGCCAGCTGTGCTGCGAACAGCCGCTCCGTCCCCAGCCGGGAAAGCCGCATCAACTCGGAAAACTGCGCCTCGCTGAACGGCGCCGTCTCCGCCGTCCCCTGGATCTCCACGATCCCACCTTCTGCCGTCAGCACGAAATTGGCATCCGCCTCCGCCCCGCTATCCTCGGCATAGTCGAGGTCCAGCACGGCCAACCCGCCCACCAGCCCGCAACTGACCGCGGCAACCTGGCTGGTGATCGGCGACTGCTTCAGCACACGCCCCGCCACCAGCTTGTCGAACGCCAGCCGCAGCGCCACCCAGGCGCCGGTGACACTCGCGCAGCGCGTCCCGCCATCCGCATTCAGCACGTCGCAATCCAGCGTCACCGTCATCTCGCCCATCGCCTTGCGGTTCACCACCGCCCGCAAACTGCGCCCGATCAGCCGCTGGATCTCCTGCGTCCGCCCCGACTGCTTGCCCCGCGCCGCCTCCCGGTCGCCCCGCGAATGCGTCGCCCGCGGCAGCATCCCATACTCCGCGGTCACCCACCCCTCACCCTTGCCGCGCAGGAACCCCGGGACCCGGCCCTCCACGCTCGCACTGCACAGCACCTCCGTCCCCCCCATCCGAATCAGGCACGAACCCTCCGCATGCCGCGCAAACCCGGTCTCGAACGAGACGGCGCGCAAGACATCCGCGGCGCGGCCCGACGGGCGGCAGGGCGGGCATCCCGCCGGCTTATCTCCACTCATGGACTATCCTCCCGTTTGACCGCCCCTATAACCTATAACGACAGCAGAGGAACCTCAGTGACCGCACCCAATACCAGCCCCAGCACACGACCAGGGATCCCCCCGCCTGGCATCCCCCGGCCTGGCATCCCCCGGCCTGGCATCTCCCGGCCTGGCATCCCCCCGCTTGGAATTCCCCGGCTAGGAATCATCGGCGCCGGCATAATGGGCGAGCGCATGCTCCGCGCCGCATTGGACCACGCGCCGGACCTGGTTCACGTCACCGGCATCTGGGACTCGTCGGCCGCCGCCCTCGACCGCGTCGCCGCCATGGGTGCGCCGCGCGCCGCCTCGGCCGCTGCCGTCATCGACGGCGCGGACTGCGTCTACATCGCAACCCCGCCCGCAACCCATATCGCCTACGCCGACTTGGCCTTCGCCGCCGGCCGCGCGGCCTTCCTCGAAAAGCCGCTCGCCACCGACGTCGCCGCCGCCGAGGCTTTCGTGTCCCGCGCCCCCTCCCGCGCCGCAGTCAACTTCCCCTTCGCCTCCTCCTTCGCCGTCGAACGCCTCCGCACCTGGATCGCCGCCGCCCCCCCGCCAACCGCCCTGGACATCGTCGTCGCCTTCGCCACCTGGCCCCGCCCCTGGCAACAGGCCGCCGCCGCCTGGCTCGATGCCCCGGCCGAGGGCGGCTTCACCCGCGAAGTCGTCTCCCACTTCCTCTTCCTCGCCCGCCGCATCCTCGGCCCCCTCCGCCTCGACTCAGCCAAAGTCGACCGCACACCCGGTCGCACCGAACGCAACATCGACGCTCGCCTGCACGCCGGCGACACCCCCATCCACCTGCTCGGCGCCGTCGGCACCACCTCCGCCGACGACCACAACACCTGGACCCTGCATGGCGCAAACCCGGGTGCCGCCCTCCGCCTCCGAGACTGGTCCTGGGCCGAGCGCCAAGTGGACGGCGCCTGGCAGCCCGACCCCGACGCAGCCCCCAACGAGCGCATGCGCCCCCTCGTCCTCCGCCGCCAGCTCGAAGGCGTCGTCCGCATGACCGCCGGCGAGCCGCACGCCCTCGCCACCCTCCAAGAAGCCCTGGAGGTGCAATCCATCGTCGAGCGCATCCTGTCTCATGCCTGACCGCCCCGCCGGCCTGCCGCCCAGACTGTCCTCAAGCCTGCCCCCCGGCCTCGACAACCGCTCCGCCGCCGTCCTGCGCGAAATCGTCGAGCAATACGTCCAGACCGGCGAACCCGTCGGCAGCCGAACCCTCTCCCGCCGCCTCCCCATCGCCCTCTCCCCCGCAACCATCCGCAACGTCATGGCCGACCTCACCGACTCCGGCCTCCTCTACTCCCCCCACACCTCCGCCGGCCGCCTCCCCACCGAACGCGGCCTCCGCCTCTTCGTCGACGGCCTCCTCCAGGCCGGCAGCCTCACCGACGAAGAACGAACCACCATCTCCACCGCCCTCGAAGGCAAAGGCCGCAGCCTCGAAGACACCCTGGCCGAGGCCAGCTCCATGCTCGCCGGCCTCGCCGGCGCTGCCGGCCTCGTCATCGCACCCAAATCCGACGGCGCCGTCCGACACATCGAGTTCGTTCCCCTCGGCCCCGGCCGCGCCCTCGTCATCCTCGTCGGCGCCGACGGCCAGGTCGAAAACCGCGTCATCGAAACCCCCAAAGGCCTGCCCCCCTCCGCCCTCGTCCAGGCCGGCAACTTCCTCAACGCCCGCCTCGCCGGCCTCAGCCTTGCGGACCTCCGCCGCACCGTCGCCACCGAAATGGCCGAAGACCGCAGCCAGCTCGACGAACTCACCACCGGAGTGGTCGAGGCCGGCCTCGCCACCTGGACCGGCGAAGGCCGCGGCGGCTCGCTCATCGTCCGCGGCCAGGCCAAACTCCTCTCCGACGTCACCCAGATCGACAGCCTCCGCGCCATCCAGGCCCTGTTCGAACGCCTCGAAACCCAGGAAACCCTACTGAAGCTCCTCGAACTCGCCGAAACCTCCGACGGCGTCCGCATCTTCATCGGCGCCGAAAGCGGCCTCTTCGGCGCCAGCGGCATCAGCATGGTCGTCGCCCCCGCCCGCAACGAAGCCGACCGCATCGTCGGCGCCATCGGCGTCATAGGCCCAACCCGCATCAACTACGGCCGCATCATCCCCGTCGTCGACTACACCGCCCGAGCCATGGGCCGGCTCCTAGGCTAACAAAAAAACCCTCTCCCCCGGCAGACGGTTGGGTGAGCGTCCTCCCCGCCAGCCCGAACCCCAAAAAACCCGCACCCCCATCCCGACAGACCCCCGATGCGAACACGCAATCCGTCCATTGCCGCCTATAAGACTCCATGAACCACCCCAATTCCACCCCCGAACCTGGCCCGCCCCAACCCCCCGGCCTGCTCCACCGCATCGGCCCCGGCCTCGTCACCGGCGCCGCCGACGACGACCCCAGCGGCATCGCAACCTACAGCCAGGTCGGCGCCCAGTTCGGCTACTCCCTCGCCTGGACCATGCTGTTCAGCCTGCCATTCATGATCGTCGTGCAGGAGATCAGCGCCCGCATCGGCGCCGTCACCGGCTACGGCATCGCCGACAACCTGCGCCGCCACTACCATCCCTGGCTCGCCCGCTCCGTGGTCGCCCTGCTGCTGATCGCCAACACCATCAACCTCGGCGCCGACCTCGGCGCAATGGGATCGGCCCTCCGGTTGATCCTCGGCGGCGACGAACGTCTCTACACCATCGGCTTCGGCCTCCTCTGCATCGGCGCAGAGGTGTTCATCAGCTATGGCCGCTACGCCGGCCTGCTGAAATGGCTGACCCTGTCCCTGTTCGCCTACGTTGGTGTCGTCTTCGCCGTCTATGTCCCCTGGGACCAGGCGCTCGCAGCCACACTCATCCCCCGTTTCGTCTTCGACAGCACCCACGCCATGGCGCTCGTCGCCGTGCTCGGAACCACGATCAGCCCCTATCTCTTCTTCTGGCAAGCCGCGATGGAGGTCGAGGAGCTTCGCCGCGCCGGCACCCCACCCCTCTCCACCACCCCAACCCAGGCCGCTCCCTCGTTCCGCCGTATTCGGCTCGACACCGTACTGGGCATGACCTTCTCCAACGTCATCGCCGTCTTCATCATCATCGCCACCGCCGCAACGCTGCACGCTGCCGGGGTCGTGGACATCCAGACCTCCGCCCAGGCCGCCGAAGCGCTGCGCCCCATCGCCGGCCCCTTCGCCTTCGCGGTCTTCGCGCTCGGCATCATCGGCACCGGCCTCCTCGCAGTCCCCGTCCTCGCCGGCTCCAGCGCCTATGCGGTGGCAGAGCTCTTCCGGTTGCCGGAAGGCCTGGATCGCCGACCCTTGCAAGCCCGCTGGTTCTACGCCGTCATCGCCGCCTCAACCCTCGCCGGCGTCGCCCT
Source organism: Rhodospirillales bacterium (assembly GCA_043748985.1). Taxonomy (GTDB): domain Bacteria; phylum Pseudomonadota; class Alphaproteobacteria; order Acetobacterales; family Acetobacteraceae; genus JBBROS01. Next base: position 137 of record JAYVEG010000134.1, on the reverse strand, counting down.
CAACTTCACCAGCATCGACCCCGTAAAAGCCCTCTACTGGAGCGCCGTCGTGAACGGCCTGCTATCCGCCCCCCTCCTGGCCGTGATCATGCTGCTCGCCGCCAACCCCCGCGCCATGGGCCGCCTCACCCTGTCCC
>JAYVEG010000133.1:0-34244 GCA_043748985.1 Rhodospirillales bacterium | reverse complement strand
GTTCGGGGCGCACGCAGATTACGCTGTGGCCGGGTGCGGCGTGGCCGCCGGCCAGGACGGGGCCTTCGACGGTTTCGAGGCGGACGCCGGCGCCGTCCTTGTGCATGTCGCGGACGGTGAAGCGGTTGGCCTCGCCCAGGAAGCCTGCGACGAAGCCGTTGCAGGGGCGTTCGTAGAGGTCTTGCGGGGTCCCGATCTGTTCGAGGCGGCCGGCGTTCAGGATGGCGACGCGGTCGGCCAGTGCGGCGGCCTCTGCTTGGTCATGGGTGACGTAGACGACGGTCGCGCCGACCTTGCGGTGGAATTGGCGGATCTCGTCCTGCAGCTCCTCGTGGAGGTTCTTGTCCAGGGCGCCGAGGGGCTCGTCCATCAGCAGGACGGGTGGATCGTAGATGGAGGCGCGGGCGAGGGCCACGCGTTGCTGCTGGCCGCCGGAGAGCTGGCGCGGCAGGCGGTTCGCGAGCGGGGACAGGCGGACCATGGCGAGGGAACGCTCGACCCGTTCCTGGATCTCGGCCTTGGGCAGCTTACGGGTGCGGAGGGGGAAGGCGACGTTGTCGAAGACCGACATGAACGGGAACAGGGCGTAGTTCTGGAACACCATGCCGATGTTGCGCCTGTAGGGAGGCACGCCGGTGACGTCGGCGCCGTTGATGAGGACGCGGCCGGCGCTGGGTGCGGCGAAGCCGGTGATGGCGCCAAGCAGGGTGGACTTGCCGGAGCCGCTGGGGCCGAGCAGCGCGAAGAACTCGCCGGGTTCGATAACGAGGTTGGTTTCGTGGAGGGCCACGAAGTCGCCGTAGCGGCCGGTGACGCCGGCGAACTCGATGCGGGCGCCCCTCATTCGGCGAGGCCTGGGATGGCGGCGCCGCGTTTGCGCAGCACGAGGGGTATGGCGACCAGGATGCAGGACACCACCAGCACGAGCGTGGCGACGGCGGCGATGTCGGGGGAGAGCTGGAAGGCGAGGTGAGCCCAGATGACGCGGGGGAGAGTGTTGGTCTCGGGGGTGGTGAGGAAGAGGGACAGCATCAGCTCGTCGAACGAGGCAGTGAAGGCGAAGACGGCGCCGGTGACGATACCGGGTGCGACCATGGGAAGGGTGACCCGGCGGAAGGCGACCCAGCCAGTGGCACCCATGGTCATGGCGGCCTGTTCGAGGGCCGGGCTGTAACCTTGCAACGAGGCGCGGACGGTGATGAAGACGAAGGGCATGGCAATAACGGTATGGGCGAGCACGATGGCGGCGAAGGTTCCGGACAGGCCGGCGTCGACCATGGTGGGATACATGCCGATGGCCAGCACGATGTGCGGCACCATCATGGGCGCTGCGACGAGGGCGGCGAAGGCGGCGCGCCAGCGCACTCGGCCGCGCACTGCGACCTGGGCGGCGGCGACGCCGAGTGCGACCGAAAGGGCGGTGACGGGTACGGCGACCTTGATGCTGGACCAGAGGGCATGCAGCCATTCGGAGCTGGCGGGCAGGCCCTGATACCAGCGCAACGAGACGCCGGGGGGCGGGAAGGAGAGGTATGACAGCGGGCTGAACGACAGCACGACCACGATCAGCATGGGCAGGAACAGGAACGCCACGATGAGGCCCGAGAAGCTGCCCAGCAGTAGACGCGTGGGCAGGGGCAGCGGGCGCAGCGCCACGGCGGTCATGCGCGCACCTCGTTGAAGCGCCGGGTCAGGCGGTTGTAGCCAAGGTAGATAAGGACCGAGAGCACGAGCAGGACGGTGGCGAGGGCTGAGGCCATGGGCCAGTTAAGGAGGTCGACGGCCTGCTGCTCGATCAGGACGGCGATCGTCGTGCTGCGGCCGCCGCCGAGCAGGGCCGGGGTGATGAAGAAGCCGAGGGCGCTGATGAAGACGAGGATGACGCCGGCGCTGGCGCCCGGAAGGGTGAGCGGCAGGTAGACGCGGGTGAAGACCCGCAAGGGTGGCGCGCCGAGCAGCTCACCGGCCTGGAGCAGGGTGCCGTCGATGGCACGCATGGCGCCGAGGATGGGCAGGACCATGAAGGGCAGCAGGATGTGGACCATGCCGACGGCGACTGCGAAGGGCGTTTGCAGCAGGCGGATGGGTGCGCCGGGCCAGTCGAGCCAGACGAGGGCCTGGTTGAAGGGTCCGTTGCGCTGGAACAGCACCATCCAGGCGTAGGATCGGACCACGACGCTGGTGAACAGGGGCACGAGGATCACGCCGGTGAAAAGGGTGTACCAGCGGCCCTGGAGCCTGGCGCCGGCATAGGCGAGTGGGTAGCCAAGCAGCAGGCAGACGAGTGTGACGACGAGGGCGGTCTGCACGGTGCCGAGCAGGACCGCCATGTAGGGGCCGGTGGTGGCGATGCGGGTGAAGTTGTCCGGTGCGGAGGGCGCGTGCTGGAAGCCCTGGACGACGACCCGCAGCAGGGGGACGACGAACAGGGCCAGCAGGAACAGGGCGGGCGCTGCGGCCAGGCGATAGGAGGCCGGGCGCAACGACCATGCCCGGCCGTGTTGGCGGGCGAGGGCGTGGGCCGGGGCTGCCGCGATGACGCCTTCCGGCAAGGGTCAGCCCAACATCCAGGTGTTGAACTTCTCCACCGCGTCGGGCCCGTTATCCGCCCACCAGGCGGAGTTCATCAGGACGCCCTTGCTGAAGTTCTCGGGGGATGTCGGCAGGACGGCGCGCCGAGCGGGTTCCAGCCGATCCATCGCGGCGGTGCGGACGGGGCCGTAGGGGATGCGCTTGGCGAAATTGGCCTGGTTGTCGGGCTCGAGCACGAAGGAGATGAAGGCCATCGACTCCTTCTTGTTCTTGGCCCCTTTGGGGATGACCACCGCATCGGCCAGGAAAAGGGACTGGTTGAAGTGGAAGTCGATCGGCGCGCCGGTCGTTTTCGGGCCATCCAGGCGGCCGTTCCAGGCGAGGCCGGCCGATGCCTCGCCTTCGATCAGCAACTGTGCGGATTGGGCGCCGCTTTCCCACCAGCTGACCTGTCCCTTGATCTTGTCGAGGCTTTTCAGGGCGCGGGGGACGTCCAGGGGATAGAGCTTTTCGGGCGCCACGCCGTCGGCGAGCAGGGCGACTTCCAGGGTTTCCGATGCCTTCTTCCACAGCATGCGGTCGCCGGGGAAGCGCTTCAGGTCCCACATTTCGGCCCAGGTTTTCGGGACGGCGGCGGCGGTGACGCGCTTCGTGTTCCAGCAGATGACTGCGGCGACGATGTCGACGAGGGTGTAGTGGGTGTTGAGGGTGCCGGGGAGGAGGCCGGCGGGGTCGATTGCGGAGAGGTCTAGCGGCTCGAGGAGGTCCTGCTTGGCGAAGAGGGCGGCCTGGCCGGCGGCCAGGTCCATCACGTCCCACTCGACGGCTTTTGCATCGACCATGGCCTTCAGCTTGGCGTATTGGTTGGGCGTCTTGACGATGCTGATGCCGGTCTTGGCCTTGAAGGGGGCGTAGTATGCGGCCTCGAACGCGTCATCCATGGCGCCGCCAGGGGAGGCGACGACGATGTGGTCGACGGCGGCCCGGGCGATGGATGGCATGGACAACGCAGCGGCGGCGACGCCTGCGCCGAGGACGCCGCGACGGGATAGGCGGGGACCAAGAGGGTGCACCATGGCGTGGCTCCTGCGGGCGTGATCGTTTCTGATATGATCGTGAAGGCGGCCGGCCTGGTTTCGCTTAAGCAAGAACGTTGCCAAACACCCCTACCAGCCGCTTGCAATGTGGTGCAATACGATATTTGCTGTCGTCATGAGATACAGCCGGACGCCTGGGCGCGATCACATGGTCCTCGGCATGCCCATCCATGCCATCGGCTACCATCCTGCCTGTTGGCTTGTGCCCGGCGTGCCTGCCGATGGTGCGATGAGCCTCCGCCATGCGATCCACTGCGCGCAGATCGCGGAGCGCGGCAAGCTGGATTTCGTATTCCTGGCCGACACTGCGGCGGTGCGGAACCACGGCAACCCGGCGATCCCGCGGGAGCGCGAGCATGAGCATGTTAAGATTGAGCCGCTGAGCCTGCTGGCGGCGCTGGCAACCGCGACCAGCGACATCGGCCTGGTTGCGACCGTGTCGACCACTTACATCGAGCCTTATGCATTGGCCCGCGCGCTGGCGTCGCTGGACCATATCAGCGGCGGGCGAGCCGGATGGAACCTGGTAACCGGGTTCTCGGCGGAGGAGGCGCAGAATTACGGGTTCGACGCGATGGCGCCGTCCGCGGAGCGCCATGCCCGTGCCCGGGAGTTCGTCCAGGTGCTGCGCGGGCTGCTGGCGAGCTGGGACGAGGACGCCTTCGTGCGCGACAAGGAAAGCGGGGTGATGTTCGACCGCGCCGGCATGCACCGGATCGAGCACGAGGGCGCGTTCTTCAAGGTTCGCGGCCCGTTGGACGTGGCCGCACCGCCGCAACGCCGGATGCCGATCGTTACAGCCGGGTATTCCGAGGAGGCGAACGAGTTCACGGCGGAGATTGCGGACATGGTATATGCCGCCGCGCCCCGCATCGATGTGGCGCGGGCGTATTACGCCGACGTGAAGGACCGGATGCCGCGGCATGGGCGGCCTCCGGATGCGCTGAAGGTGCTGCCGGGCATAATGCCGTTCATCGGCCGCACGATGGCGGAGGCGGAGGACAAGTTCGCGCGGCTGCAGGCTGCGATCGACCCTGCCGTGGGCCTGGGGATGCTGGCCCTGTGGAACTTTCCCGACCTGCGCGGCTATGACCTGGATGGGCCTGTGCCGGAGGTGGAGGTGAAGGCGGGCCGCTATGCAGCCCTGTCAGCGGGCCTGTTGGAGCGAGTGAGGCTCGAAAAGCCCACGATCCGGCAGCTTTACGAGATCGTGGCGGCCGGGTTCTGGCAGTTCGGTTGCGTGGGGACGCCGCAGACGATCGCCGACGCGATGGAGGAATGGTTCACGACCGGTGCGGCGGACGGGTTCAACATCCAGACACCCTATCTGCCCGGCTGCGGCGACGACTTCGTGGACATGGTGGTGCCGGAGCTGCAGCGGCGGGAGCTGTTCCGCACGGAATACGACGGCTCCACCCTGCAGGACCGGGTGCGGCCGCGTGTGCTGGCATGAGCGGGGCACGCCGGATGCGGCTGGGGCTGTCGTTGGGCAGCGTCGGCTATCATTATGCGGCGTGGCGGCACCCATCCGTGCCTGCGGACGGCGACATGGATTTCCGGCATGTGGCCCGCTGCGCGCAGATTGCCGAGGCTGGCAAGCTGGATTTCATCTTCCTGGCCGATGTGGCTGCCGTGCGCAACCTCGATGAGCCGCGGGTGGCCCGGCATCGGGAGCAGGGGCATGTAAAGCTGGAACCGCTGACGCTGGTGGCGGCGCTGGCCGCGGTGACACAGCAGATCGGGCTGGTTCCGACCGCGTCCACGAGTTTCAACCATCCGTTTGCGCTGGCGCGGCGCCTGGCGTCGATCGACCACCTTAGCGAGGGGCGGGCCGGGTGGAACCTGGTTACCAGCACCAGCCCCGACGAGGCGCGCAACTACAGCCAGGGCGGCGCGTCCGATTCCATGACGCGGCATGAACGCGCCCGAGAATTCCTGGCCGTGGTACAGGGCCTGTTCGACGGGTGGGAGCCCGGGGCGTTCCCGCGCGACCAGGCCAGCGGGGTGTATATGGACCCCGCGAAGATGCACCGGCTGAACCATCTGGGGACGCACTTCAAGGTGCGCGGTCCCTGCGACGTGGACCGGCCTCCGCAGGGGGCGTTACCGATCATTACCGCCGGCACGTCGGACAACGCGCAGAACCTGGCGGCCGAGGTCGCCGACATGGTGTATGGAGGCCAACCGACGATCGAGGGAGCGCGCGCGTATTATGCCTCCGTGAAGGGGCGGCTGCCGCGTTATGGCCGCGGGGCCGACAGCCTGCGCATGATGCCGGGGATCATGCCGGTGATCGGGCGGACGCAGGCGGAGGCGGAGGATCTGTTCGCCAGCCTGCAGGACCGGCTGCATCCCGAGGTCGGGCATGGGATGCTGGCCATCAATCACTTTCCGGACCTGCGGGGACATGACCTGGATGCGCCGATGCCGGATTTGGGAATGGCGCGCGGGCACGAGACGGCCGGGCGGGAGCCGGAGCTGACGCTGGCGTTGATGGAGCGGGCACGGCGGGAAAGGTTGACGATCCGCCAGGTGTTCGACGCGGTGTCGCGTGGGTTCTGGCACCTGGGGGTCGTGGGCACGCCGGGGCACGTCGCCGACATCATGGAGGAATGGTTCTCCACGGCAGCGGCGGACGGGTTCATCGTGCAGCCGCCATTGCTGCCCGCGGGTGCGGAGAGCTTCGTGCGGCTGGTTGTGCCCGAATTGCAGCGGCGCGGCCTGTTCCGTGCGGAGTACGAGGGGGCCACGTTGCGCGAAAATCTTGGGCTGGCACCTGCCGTACAGCGGGTGTGGGCCGCGGCCTGAGGTGTCCGCCGACAGCTTCCTTTATCTGAGTGCCGCGGACGTCAAGGGCCTGGCGCTGGACCCCGGCCTGATGCGCGGTGCCGTCGTCGAGGCATTCCAGGCCCATCATGCTCAGCTGGCGACGACGCGGCCGAAGCTGACGCTGACCGTCGGCCCAGGACACGCCTTCCAATCCATGTGCGCGGCCTGGCCGACCCACGGTCTTGCAGCCAATAAATGGCTGGGCATGGTCAACGTGGCGGCGGGGTCTGGCCTGCCGGCGATCCACTCTATCATCGCACTGAACGACTACGCGACCGGGCAGCTCCGCGTCATCATGGACGGTAACGTGGTCACCGCACTGCGCACTGCGGCAATGTCCGCTGCCGCCGCCGAGACGATGGCCCGGCCCGACAGCCGATCGATCGGGTTCATTGGCTGTGGCCTGCAGGCGCGCTCCCATCTGGCGGCATTTCGCGCCCTGATGCCGGGCCTGGTTGACCTGCATGCCTTCAGCCGCACGCGACGCTCGGCGGAGGCGCTGGTGGAGGGGGCGACCGCGCTGCGCGGAACCGTGCACGACGACCCCGCCGTTGTAGTGCGGGAGAGCGACATCGTCGTGACGACGGTGCCGGCCGAGCCCGGCTTCCAGCCATTCCTCGACCCTGCCGATATCCGGTCCGGCGGCTTTGTCAGCAGCGTCGATGTCGGCCGGTCGTGGTTGCCAGGCGGCCTGCGGGCGCTGGATGTGTTGGCCGTGGACGATCACGCGCAGCAGGCCGAAAGCCCGCCAATCGGGCCGGGGCTGGGGCCGCTAGGCAGCTTCGATGCCGATCTTGCCGACCTGGTGAGCGGGAGCAAGCCCGGGCGCAGGGGGCCTGAGGACCGCACCCTGTTCGTGTTCCGCGGCTTCGGACTTGCGGACCTGGCAGTCGCGGCCCTGGTGTTCAGGGCTGCTCAGCTGCGTGGCAGTGGCGCTGTCCTGCCACGCTGACGGCGTGTCATACCAAGAAGGCCGGTCAGCCTTCAAGAACTTTGGTCGTGCCGATGTCGGGCACACAAGTCGTCAGTAGGATTGATCTGCGACGCCTGATCTGCCTTAAGTAGTTACAGTATTGGGCCGCAATCTGGCCGGAGCAAAGCGCGTGGATCTGATGGCCGGTGGAATGAACATGTTTTCATCCATGCTCGATCGCAACATCGATGCCATGCTGCTTGAGGCGCGGCTGCCCCTCATGCCGAGCGCGTGGCATGGCCATGTTGCGTTCGCTCATTGGATCGTTGCGGCCTCGGCACCCCACATCGTTGTCGAGCTTGGGACGCATCACGGCGTCTCGTTTGCAGCGTTCTGCCACTCGGTTGCGTCTTTCAATCTGCCCGGTAAATGTTATGCCGTCGATACATGGGACGGGGACGAACATGCTGGTTTCTACAGCAACGCCGTGTACGACGATCTCCATGCTTATATCGATCCGTATTATGGGTCTTTCGCAACGTTGCTTCGGATGACGTTCGATGCGGCTTTGCCACAGTTCGCCGATGGTTCGATCGACCTGTTGCACATAGATGGCCTGCACACCTACGAAGCCTGTCGCCATGACTTCGATTCGTGGTTGCCGAAGATGTCAAATCGCGGTGTCGTCATCATGCATGACATCGAGGTGACCGAGCGTGGCTTTGGCGTTTGGAAGCTTTGGGACGAGTTGAAGCGTCAATACCCGGCCTTTTCGTTCACGCACTCATTTGGCCTGGGCGTTCTTGCCGTCGGACCACAGGTTCCGCCTGCTGTCGGCGAACTCTGCTCGTTACTGCCGGACGAGGCCGCGCGCGTCGGGCGGCTTTTCGAGCGATGCTCGTCTGCCGCGCGTTTCAACGAAGGGCGCTGGCAGCGTCTTGCCGACGACCTCTCCGTAGTGCGCGCCAGCATGTTTTGACGGCCAGGTCGCGCCTCATCGAGGCATGTACGACGAGGCCATACTCAGGCTGATACAGGCGGTGATATAGTGCGACAGCGGATGCCGGGTCACGCAACGTGGGTCGTATTCTCCCGTGCCAAGCCTGGCGTTGCGACCGAAACAAGCGTGCGAAGATCCGTTGCCAGAAGCCCTATCCGCTCCGCACTGGTGATCCAGCAGACCAGGTAGGCTTGCCGCGTTCCCTCCAGCCGCCGCGCCAGCCCCGCCCGGAATGCGTCGAGCGCTTCGATCTACTCGTGCGCGGCATGTGCTCGCGCCGCACTGGGTTGCTCCGTCTGATAGCGGACGGCAAAGCACGCCCGTGCGCAATGCCGGAACGCCGCTACATACTCCGTCCACAGGGCGAACGTATCCCCGAGTTGGCTTTTGGCCGGCTCGGGAAGGTCGGCGGACGCATCCCGCATTTCCGCAGCGAGCGCGGTTACCAGCGCCAGTGCCTAGTCCTTCTCGCGGAACACCCCCGCCATGCCGGCGTCATCGAGACGCAATGCACCCTCGAGCGACGGGTCCCAGTCCGCGATGCCGTGGATATCCGTCAGCATCATCCATGCTTTCAGCTGCGAATGCGGCACCATGCAATCCTCGTGGAACACGTGTTGCAGCACGAACACCGTCTTCGACATCACCTCCCACGACCGCTGGGGCGCATGACCCAACGCTACCCGTGCGCCCTCGTGCCCGGCCAGACTGAACCGCGCCTCGTCGAGGCCGCCGCCCAGGGCCGCCGCGATCGGGCCTGCCAGCGAGTCCTCGATCAGTCCCCGCACGGGGGCGTCGCCCTGCCACGCCAGTCGCGCAAACCCGGTGAGGTTCGCGAGGTTCAGCGTATCGAACGCTCTTCCGTCCGAGACCACGTACCAGTCCGTCCGTGCGATCACGTCCGTCACGCCGGCCGCCTTGCAGCGTCCGAACGCCCCACCAGGTCGTCCAGCACCAGCGGCGGAAAGACGCCGAGGCCGAAGAACTGGCCCCAGGTGTCGAACTCCACCCATTGCGGATGCCGTCCGACATCGCCGATCCGCGGATTGTCTGGAAACGGGCGCAGAATATCGTATCCGCCGGTGCCCGCTCCACTGCACGCAGCAGCGGTTCCGCGTGCTGCGGCTCATAGGCGAAATCCCGGATCGCCAGCCTTCTGCCATGCGCCGCGGTCGCCGCATGCAGCGTCTCGATGATGCAAAGATACCAATCCTCCTGGCTCGTCACCGCGCACACCGCACAATGGCATTTGCCCTGCGCGCGCGACGACCTTCTTGCCGAGGTCATCCGCCGTCGTCTGGCGAATTTCGAGGTTCATGCGCCATTGGATGGCGAGTTCGGTGAGGCGCCGGGCCATCGCGTCCTGATGAACGCTGCGCACCGTGATGAAGCGGAGGTTCGTGCCGCGATATGCCGCGTTGTCAGCCCTTGCCGTCCCGACGCCGCCGGCCGCGAAGGCTGCTTGACGGCCCGCGCCACGATCGGGACCGGTGGATCGAAGGGGACCAACACCACGCCCGCGAACATAGGCCCCACCGCCATCGGTTCCACCAGCGCGATCCCGGCCCACGCCGCCACCAGAGCACGTGCCGTCAGGGCCTGGTTAGTGCCGATCATCACGTCCCGCGGCAGGTCCACAGTTGGCATCGCCTGTTCCGGCAGATGTGCGATCTGCTGATTGCGGATGTTCGTGATGATCGGGATCCCGGCCAGGTCCCGCGCGCCTATCGCTTCACGGCCAGCCAGCGCATGGTCTCGCCGCACGGCGCAGACCATCGCAGTCTCGAACAGCATCTCCACCTGAACATTGCTCTCGTCCGCCGGTGTGGGCACGATGCCGAGATCAACCCTTCCTTCTGCCACCATGTCCACGACGTCACCCGTCAGCGTGGTGGCGTGCATCCACACCCGCACGCCCGGCCGCTCTGCCCGCAGCCGCGCCACCGCCTCCGCCACCACGCCGGCTGTCAGCGTCGTCGTTCCCGCGACCGTCAAGAGCCCATACTACGCATCCCGCAAGTCACGCGCGTGGCGCGCGTTCAACAGCTTGGCCAGGGCGAAATAATGCACGGGACAGGTTGCGGGGATTGGCTTGTCATGTGCTGTCCGGCAGCCGCCTCTCTGCGATCGATATCCCACCATATCCTGTAGCCTGAACCTTCAACCTGGGCCCAAGCCTCAAGAATCCCCATCCCAAACGGCGCGTCCGTCGACGTGACGGTCCTCCACGTTGCCCACTGGCTCATGTTAGGGTTTCCCCAACACGGAGAACCCCCCTTGCACCGTCGCAGCTTCCTTGCCGCCGCCGGGCTTCTGGCGACACCCGCCCTGGCCCAGCCCGCCCGCGTGTTGAAGTTCGTACCAGAGGCCGACCTTGCGGTATTGGACCCGATCTGGACAACGTCCTCCCAGACTACGCAGCACGCGTTTCTGGTCTATGACACGCTGTTCGGCCTGGATGCCGCCTTCCGGCCGCAGCCGCAGATGCTGGCGGGATACACGGCCGAGGATGACGGGCGAAGCTGGCGATTGGTGCTGCGCGACGGGCTGGCGTTCCATGACGGTAGCCCGGTGCTGGCACGAGACTGCGTGGCCAGCATCCGGCGCTGGGGCAAGCGCGACCCGTTCGGCCAGGCGCTGATCGCCACCAGCGACGAGATCGCCGCACCGGACGACCGCACCATTCTGCTGCGGATGAAGTATCCCTTCCCAATACCAGCGGCCCTGGGCAAGTCCACCGCCAACGTCTGCGCCATCATGCCGGAACGTCTGGCTGCGACGGATGCGTTCAAGCAGGTGACGGAGGCCGTCGGCAGTGGCCCGTTCCGCTTCAAGGCCGATGAGCGTGTGCCCGGCGCGCGCGTCGTCTATGAGCGCAACACCGCCTACATGCCTCGCGAGTCGGGCGAGGTCTCGGGTTCTGCCGGACCCAAGCGGGTGCATTTCGACCGCATCGAGTGGTCGATCATGCCGGACCCGGCCACGGCTGCGGCCGCCATCCAGACCGGCGAGATCGACTGGCTGCTGACCCCGAACGCGGACCTGGTCGATAGCCTGCGCGCGCGCCGCGACGTGGTGATCCGCGTGCTGGTCGCGGCCGGCGCCGTGTCGTGCATGCGGTTCAACCAACTGCAGCCGCCCTTCGACAACCCGGCGCTGCGCCGGGCCCTGATGCCTGCCATCGTCCAGTCGGACTTCATGATCTCCGTCAATGGCGACGACCGGGCGCGTTGGCGGGACGGCGTTGGCTACTTCTCGCCTGGCACCCCCATGGCCAGCGACGCCGGCATGGCCGCACTGACCGGCCCGCGCAGCCTCGACGCCGCCAAGCGCGCCTTGCAGGCCGGGGGCTACCGGAACGAGCGCGTTGTGCTGCTGGGTCCGGCCGATGTTCCCTACGCCAAGATCCTGGCCGACGTTACGGCCGATCTGTTCACGCGTCTGGGGCTCAACCTGGACTATCAGATGATGGACTGGGGCACGCTGGTGCAGCGGCGGGCCAAGACCGAACCGGTGGAGCAGGGCGGCTGGAGCGTGTTTCAGACCAACTGGCCCGGGCCCGACCAGGCCAACCCTGCAGCCCATGTCTTCCTGCGCGCCAATGGCCGCGACGCCGCCCCGGGATGGCCCGGCAGCACCCGCCTGGAAGGCCTGCGCGACGCGTGGCTTCGGACCGACGTGCTTGCCCAGCAGCAGCGGATTGCGCGGGACATGCAGGTTCAGGCCTTTGCGGATGTGCCCTACATCCCACTCGGTCAGACCATCTCGCCCAGCGCCTTGCGCGCCGACCTGCGCGACGTCGTCGAGGGCCAGGCCGTTTTCTGGAACATCAAGCGAGTATGAATGACATGACCAAGGTAGCCCTCGTCACTGGCGGCGCGCGCGGTATCGGCCGCGGCTGCGCCCTGACCCTGGCCCGGGCGGGCTGGTCGATCGTCCTGGTGGACTTGCTGGCGCCGGAACTGGCGCGCACCGAAGCCGAGATCCGGGCGCTCGGGCAGGAGGCGCTCTGCCTGGAAGCCGATGTCAGCGACTTCGCCCGGGCCGGGGAGGTGGCGACAGCGGTGATGGCGCGCTTCGGCCGGATCGATTTCCTGCTGAACAACGCCGGCAAAGGCAACCCGGCCGGTATCCTCGAGATCGAGGAGGCCGAGTTCGACCGCACCATCGCGGTCAATCTTAAGAGCTGCTTCAACTACATCCGGGCGGTCGCACCGCACATGCTGGCGCAGGGCGGCGGCCGGATCGCCAGCATGTCCTCCATGAATGCCCATTCCGGAGGAGTCACGGCGGCGTTCAGCAAGTTTTCCTACGCGGCTGCCAAGGCGGGCATCATCGGCATGACGCGCGCGCTCGCCAAGGAGCTGGGGCCGACGATCCTGGTCAACGCCATCTGTCCCGGCCTGATCCAGACCGAGCTGGCTACCAAAAACCCGGTGATCGTGGAGCGCGGCGCAGCGATCGCCCGCGATGGGATCGCGCTGCACCGCATGGGCGGCGTCGACGACGTCGCCCAGCTGGTGCTGTTCCTGGCCCAGTCGGAGCCCTGCTTCATCACCGGGCAGGACTTCAACGTGGACGGCTTCCAATACAATATCTGATTGGCGCCGGACCGGGGAGCAGGGTTCCCAAGCCGATGGTCCCGGCTGCATGATCACGCCACCAACCGGAGCGGACATGAGCCACACCGTAGCCCAGGCCGGAACGGTCACCCTGCTTACATGCCCGACGACCGAGGTTAGCACATGATCCGTATCGGCATCGACATCGGCGGCACCTTCACCGACTTGCAGGTGCTGGACGAGACGACCGGCGCGCTGAACAGCCTCAAGACGCCCACGACGCCCGAGGATCCCTCGGTCGGCCTGATGGCCGGGATCGACGAGGCGGCCGCGCGATTCGGCTTCGGTATCGCCGACGTGCGGTTCCTGTTGCACGGCACCACCATCGCGACCAACGCCGTGCTGGAACGCAAGCTGGCGCACGGCATGCTGCTGACCACCGCCGGGTTCCGCGACGTGCTGGAGATCGGGCGCCATGCGCGCCGCGACGTCTATGGGCTGAAGCCGAAACGGGAGGCGGCGCTGATCCCGCGCGACCGCCGCGTGGGCGTCGAGGAACGCCTGCGCGCCGATGGCACGGTCGAGCGCGCGCTGCTTCCCGCCGCCCTGAACGACGCCAAGGACGCGGTGCGGCGCATCGGCCCCGAAACGGTCGCAATCTGCCTGCTGAACGCCAACGTGAACGCGGTGCATGAGCGCCTGCTGCGCGACCACCTGGCGCTCGCCTTCCCGGACCTGCCGATCTCGCTCTCCTCGGACGTCAGTCCGGAGATCCGCGAATACGAACGCACCTCGACCACCGTCCTGAACGCGCTGCTGGTTCCCGTCGTGCGATCCTATTTGACCCGGCTGCGCCAGCGCATGGAAGGCCGCGGCATGGCGGCGCGCTTGCTGCTGGTGCAATCGAACGGCGGCGTGTGCAGCGCCGAGGTCGCGAGCGTGCAGCCCGTGCGCCTGCTGCTGTCGGGCCCCAGCGGCGGCGCATTGGCCGCCCAGCAGGCTTCGGCCCGGCTGGCAGCCCCCGACCTGGTTGGGATCGACATGGGTGGCACCAGCTTCGACGTCTGCGTGGTTCAGGCCGGCGCCGTCGCGGTGATGACCCAAGGCGAGATCGACGGGCTGCCGGTGCGCCTGCCCATGGTCGAGATCCGCACCATCGGCGCCGGCGGCGGCTCCATCGCCGCAGTGCTGCCCGGCGGCCGCCTGGTGGTGGGTCCGCGCAGCGCCGGCGCCCGGCCCGGTCCGGCGTGCTACGGCCACGGCGGCACGCTGCCCACCGTCACCGATGCCAACCTGGTGCTGGGGCGTCTCGATGCCGGGTTCTTCCTGGGCGGCAAGCTGGCGCTGGATCGGGATGGCGCGCGCGCGGCGATCGCTGCCGAGGTCGGCGACCCGTCGGGCCTTGAGATAGAGCAGGCGGCAGAGGGGATGCTGACGCTCACCAACGCAAGCCTCGCCTCGGCGATCCGGCTGAGCCTGTTCGAGAAGGGGCTGGACCCGCGCCGGTTCACCCTGCTGTCGTTCGGCGGCGCCGGCGGCCTGCATGCGATCGAGGTCGCGCAGGAGTTGGGGGTCAATCGCGTGGTGTTCCCCGCCGACGCCAGCACCTTCTCCGCCAGCGGCATCCTGCAATCGGACATCGTCCACGACCTGGCCAGCAGCCGCATCATGCGCGTCGGCCCGGCCATCCTGCCGGAGCTGGCGCGCGCCTGCGCCGCCCTGCGTGCGCAGGGTATGGCCCTTCTGGAACAGGACGGCCTGCCCCAGGACCATCGCGCAATGAGCCTTGCCGCCGACATGCGCTACAACGGCCAGGCGTTCGAGCTGGTCGTTCCGTGGGGCGACGTTGACCCCACCGAGGCGACGCTGGCGCAGCTGCTCGCTGCATTCCATGCCCTCCACGAACGCCGCTTCTCGTATGCCAATCCCGGCGAGCCGGTGGAGATCGTCACCTTGCGCCTGACCGCCACCGGCAAGCTGCCGCATGTGACCATCATGCGGCCGCCGGCGGAACCGGGTGGCGCGGCCGCCCGGGAGCGCCCCGTCTTCCTGGCCGGTGCGTGGCGTGACGTGCCGGTGCATCGCCGACGGGACCTGGTCGGCCCCACCGATGGCCCAGCGCTGATCGAGGAGGCCTACACCACGGTGTTCGTCGGCCCCGGCTGGCGTTGCGCGCCGGGTCCGGGAGGCGACCTGGTCGCCGAACGTCTGCACGCTGTCGCGGCGGCGTCGACCAGGGTGGTCGACGACCACCTGGGGATGATCGAACTCGAGGTGATGCGCAACGCACTCACCGCCGCGGCAGCGGAGATGGACGTCACCATCTGGCGCACGAGCCGGTCCACCATCGTGCGGGAACTGCTGGACTACTCGACAGCGGTCTTCGACGCCGAGGGCTACAACGTCGCGCAATCCGCCCGCATCCCGCAGCACCTCAACTCGATGGGCGCCGGGCTGCTGGCGATCGTCCAGGGCTTCATCCCGCTGGACCAATGGGACGAGGGCGACGTCGTCATCACCAACGACCCCTATTGCGGCGGCCAGCATATCCCGGACATCCTTGCCTTCCGGCCGGTGTTCGTGGACGGCGTGCGCATCGCGATCGTCGGCACGCTGTGCCATCACCTGGACATGGGCGGGATCGCCGCCGGCAGCTATGGCGCCACAGCGACCGAGGTGTTCCAGGAGGGTCTACGCATTCCGCCGATGAAGCTGGTGCGCGGCGGCGTGATGAATGCCGAGGTGCTGGCGATGATGCGCCAGAACGTCCGCCGGCCGGACATGCTGTGGGGCGACCTGCAGGCGCAGCTCGCCTCGCTCGCGGTCGGCGAGGCGAACCTCACCAAGCTCGCTGTCCAGGTCGGGGGCGCCTCCGTGATGCAGGCCTGTGCCCGCATCCTCGACAGCTCCGAGGCCGCGATGCGCGCCATGATCGGGCGCATGCCGGATGGGCGCTATGAATTCGAGGACTTCATCGACGATGACGGCCTGACGGAGACGCCGATCCGCATCCATGCGGCGATCGAGATTGCCGGGGATACCATGGTGGTGGACCTGTCGGGCTCCGGCCCGCAGGCGCTGGGGCCCATCAACGCCACGCTGGCCTCGTCCGGGTCCGCCGTGTCGTACGCCGTGATGGCCTGCGCCGACCAGCCCATTCCCGCCAATGCCGGGTGCTACCGCCCCGTCACGGTCATCGCGCGCGAGGGTTCGATCGTCCACGCCCGCCACCCGGCACCCGTCGCCAACCGCATCGCCGCGACCCACCGCCTTGCCACCACCCTACTGGGCGCGCTGCACCAGGCCGTGCCGGACCGGGTGCCGGCGGCCTATTACGGCGCCAGCTACGTTTGCACGTTCCAGACCATCGGCGAGGACGACCGCCGCCACGTGCTGGTGGAGATCGAGGTCGGCGGTGGCGGCGGCCACCCGCAGCAGGACGGCCTGAACGGCTATTCGAGCGGCATGCACAACAACGCCAACATTCCCATCGAGATGATCGAGAGCGAGCTGCCGTTGACCATCTCGGAATACGGCATCTTGCCGGATACCGCAGGTGCCGGGCGCTATCGCGGCGGCATGGGCCTGGTGCGCGAATGGCGGGTCGACTGCCGAGAAACGGTCTTCACTGCGAACCTGGAGCGCTTCAAGTTCCGCCCCTACGGTCTTGCCGGCGGCCAGCCCGCGGCTCCTGGGCGGCTATGGCTGCTTCGGGATGGCGTGCGGCAGGCGTTGGGCTCGAAGGTCGGCAACCTGCGCCTGCGTCGGGGGGACGTGGTCCGGCTGGAGACGTCCGGCGGCGGCGGCTTCGGCGACCCGGCGCTGCGGCCTGCCGCCGAAACCGCCTCGGACGTCGCGCAAGGCTACGTGACGCACGCCGTCTGACCGGCACGTCTGCCGTCACGTACGCTTTATCCGCGGATCCAGCGCCGTCTGCAGCAGGTCTATGATCAGGTTGAGGGTGACGAAGAACAACGCCAGCACCAGGATGGTCCCCTGCAGCACAGGGATGTCGCGCTGGAAGATGGCGCTGTTGAGCAGAAAGCCGGTGCCTGGTCAGGGGAAGACGGTCTCGACCAGGATAGATCCGTCCATCAGATAGCCAAGCTGAAGCCCATGACGGCCAGTGCGCTGGGCGCCACGTTCTTCAAGACATGCGTGAACACCGACCGGCGCAGCATCCCCTTGCCGCGCAGGGTCGTGACGAAATCCCGACCCAGCGTCTCGGCCACCAGGCCAAGGATGGTCCGCGTGATGATGCCCATCGGGATGACGCCCCATCAGGATGACGGACAGCGTGATGGCCGGCAGGACCAGGTGCCGCACATGGTCCCAGTCCCAGTGCCATCCGTCCGACCCGCTCGGTCCGGCGCCCATCGCCAGACGGCGGCCGCGTCCCGCCGCGGGTGTCAGTCCGGGTAGATCGGGCTGTTCATCGCGGTCGGCAGGTCCCGGATCTCGATCATGTCCTTCACCGCCAAGGGCATCCCGTCCACCGGCGACAGCGGCGCCCCCCGCCGCCCACCACGCAAGACCCGGACCATCAGACCGGGGCAGCCCATGACCGAACCGCTCACCGCCACCGCCTGTCTGGCCGCGATCAGGCGCGGGTCCCTGTCGGCCGAAGACGTGCTGGATGCCTGCCTGGAGCGCATCGTGGCCCGCGAGCCTGTTGTGAAGGCGTTCGCCACGCTGGATATCGACGGCGCCCGCGCCCACCGGATCGACCAGCACCCGGTCTCCGCCCGCGGCCCCCTCGCCGGCATCCCGCTCGGGTTCAAGGACATCAGCGACACCGCCGGCCTCGCCAGCCAGTACAACTCGCAGCGCCGGGTGAAGCGCCGAAGGGCATCCAGGAGACCGGCAGTGCCGTTTTCAACACGATGTGGACGCTGCTGCATGTCCCCTGCGTCACCATTCCTGGCCATACCGGCCCCGACGGCATGCCGATCGGCTTCCAGCTCGTCGGCAGGCGCAGCACCGACCGCCGCCTGTTGGCTGTTGCCGCCTGGATCGAAAGGGCCGTCCGATGACGACCACCTGGTTCCACGACCTCGGCTTACTGTCGCCGACGGCCACGTCGCCACGATAGACCACGCCGCTCAGTCTGCCGATGCTGCCGTGGTGTCGAAGGCGATCACCCGCTACGGGGTCGGTTTCCTTGGGGAGTTTCTACGTCTATCAAGCAGCAATGACGAGAACCAGGCTGCGGATGACGTTTGACGGAAGTCGGGTTTGAACGACGGCGCGGTGAAACGGCCGCTTGATCGTGCATTTGGTGCCCTTTCCGGCCTACCGTCCTTTCTCGTCCTGATCTGGCGCACAAGTCCGGCTATGACCGGAACGATGATAGTGCTGCGGATCGTGCGCGCCCTGCTGCCGATCGCGATGCTGTTCATCGGCAAGCTGATCATCGACGATGTCGTGCTGCTTTCACGTCATCCCGCGCCCCCCGCGAGCATCGCAGCATGGCTGGGCGACGGCGCATTGTCGCGGTTGGGCCTGCTGCTATTTGCCGAGGCGATGCTGGCGCTTCTGACGGACGCCACAGGGCGGGCGGTATCCCTGTTCGGCGAACTGCTGGCCAACCGTTTCAGCGACGAGGCGAGCCTCCGTTTGATGCGGCACACGGCGACACTGGACCTGCGAGACCTCGAGGACAGCGAAACCCAGGACCGCCTGGACCGTGCCCGCCGCCAGGCAAGCGGGCGAACGGGACTGATGAGCACTGTCTTCGGCCAGGCGCAGGACATGATGACGCTCGCGGGGTTCGCGGCCGGCATCGCTGCATACGCCCCATGGCTGATCGTGCTGCTGGCGGCCGCGCTGATCCCCGCATTCGTGGGCGAGGCGCACTTCAACGCGGCCGCCTACGCCTTGAGCTTCAAGCGCACGTCGGACCGGCGCGAGCTGGACTACCTGCGCCAGACGGGGGCCAGCACCGAGACGGCCAAGGAAGGCAAGCTGTTCGGTCTGCATCCGTTCCTGGCCGACCGCTACCGGACGTTATCCGAGGCGATGCAGCGCGAGAACCGGACCTTCGCGGCACGCCGGGCCGGGTGGGGCGCAGCCTTCGCGGCGGTTGGAACCGTGACCTACTACGGCGCCTACGCCTATTTGGCATGGCGGACCGTCATGGGGACATTGTCGGTCGGGGATCTCACATTCCTTGCCGCCTC
This sequence comes from Rhodospirillales bacterium, assembly GCA_043748985.1. Classification (GTDB taxonomy): domain Bacteria; phylum Pseudomonadota; class Alphaproteobacteria; order Acetobacterales; family Acetobacteraceae; genus JBBROS01. The sequence goes on along the minus strand of JAYVEG010000133.1, from coordinate 15,132 downwards.
GTTCCTGCGGTTGCGGGGATTGCTGGAGGGCGTGCTGACCGGGTTTTCCAACCTGGCCGGGCAGGCGATGTATCTTCGGGACTTGTTCTCGTTCCTGGACATGCGGCCGTCCATCGTGTCACCCGCCGACCCGGCCGCATTTCCGGCCAGGCTCCGGGAGGGGATCGTCTTCGAGGACGTCGGCTTCCGCTATCCCGGCTCGGCGCGGTGGGCGGTGCGGCATCTCAGCTTCGCGCTTCCTGCGGGAAAGGTGCTGGCGCTTGTTGGTGAAAACGGCGCGGGCAAGACAACCATCGTCAAGCTGCTGACCCGGCTCTACGATCCCGACGAAGGGCGCGTCCTGCTCGACGGACGCGACATCCGCGAATACGACGTCGACGCGGTGCGCGCGAACATCGGCGTCATCTTCCAGGATTTCGTCCGTTACGACCTTACCGCCTCGGATAACATAGCCGTTGGTCGCATCTCGGCGCGGGACAACCGGGCGGAGATCGAGCGGGCCGCCGAGTTGGGCCGCGCCGACCAGGTGATCGAGCGGTTGCGGCTGGGGTACGACCAGATGATCGGCAGACGCTTCCGCGGCGGCGTCGATCTCTCCGGGGGCGAGTGGCAGAAGATCGCGATCGCCCGGGCCTACATGCGCAATGCCGAGGTTCTTATCCTGGACGAGCCGACGGCGGCGTTGGACGCACGTTCGGAATACGAGGTGTTCCAACGGTTCAAGGCTCTCAGCGCCGGGCGGACCTCGATGCTAATCTCGCACCGGTTCTCCAGTGTTCGAATGGCCGACCGGATCCTTGTCGTTGCTGACGGCCAGGTGGAAGCGAGCGGCACCCATGAGGAACTTCTTGCGCAGAACGGTCGCTATGCGGACCTATTTGCGTTGCAGGCAGCGGGCTACCGATGAGACGATTTGGATCACGCTAGCGTCGCCCTGCCCGCTTCGTTCGACGCGTTGATCGTGATCGGCACGGGCGGGACGCTGGTGGAGTTGCAGGATGATCGGGCGTTGAGCCTGTATCCGGTTAGCACGGCGGAGGCTGTGGAGCTGGTCGGCAGCACGAGGCTTGGGGCGTTGCTGGGGCGTTAACGCAATCTGGTGCCGCGCACCGATCTTGCGCCGCTGGCCCGGTTGGTTGCCGGTTTGTCGGAGCTGGCGGCTGATCTGCATGATTTGTTGGCGGAGTGCGACCTCAATCCGGTGTTGGTGCGGGCCGGGTCGGGCGAGGTGCGGATCGTGGATGCGTTTTTTATCATTCACGCAAGCGCTCGTAATTTTTAGGGCATGGTGGCGCGCAATCTGCGAAGTCGCTGTGGTTGGACCAGTGTGATTAGTCCGATCAAGCCCAAATGTCCAGAAGTATCTGAATTTCATAATGATTTATACTTGGTATATTGTGATTCCGGCTGTGCTCAAAGTAAAAAATACGGATACTCGGTCATTCGACGCGGATGCACGCCGCGCTGTGCAGGCCGCCTTGGTCGCGGAGTGGGGGGACTTCGAGGGCGCAGGCTTCGATCGCGTATGGGCAGCGGGTGCGGAACACGCAGTTGCTGGGGGCTTCATAGGGCTGGGTGGTTCGCCTTGCAGGAGGAGGCGGGTTCGCCGATGCGAGAGGTCTAGGCTGGGGATCACGGATAGGAGCGCCTGGGTTTAGGGGTGGAGCAGGCGACGGAACACTTCGGCGGCGGGGCCTTCCTCCACCACGCGGGCGAGGAAGAGCACCGCGACCCGGTCGCAGAGGCTGCGGACCACGGCGAGGTCGTGGCTGATGAAGAGGAGCGCGAGGCGAAGCCGGGTCCGGAAATCCGCGAGCACGCCTAGGACCTGCGCCTTCACGGACACGTTAATGCCGAGACGGGCTCGTCGGCCAACAGCAGCTCGGGGCGCGTGATCAGCGCGCGTGCGATCGCGATGCGCTGGCGTTGGCCGCCGCTGAAATCGTGCGGGAAGCGGTCGGCATGGGCTGGCGCGAGCCCGACCTGGTCGAGCAGGGCGGCGACACGGCCGGTCTGGTCCAGTCCGTATATCTGCAGGCCGTCGCCGATCTTGGCGCCGACCCGGCGGCGGGGGTCCACGCTGGGATAGGGGTCCTGGAAGACCAACTGCATCCGCCGGCGCATCCGCCGCATCGCCGCCTGGTCGAGCCCGGCGAGATCCTGGCCATCCACCATGACGCGCCCGGCGGAGGGCGGCATGAGGCCCAGCAGCAACCGGCCCGGCGTGCTTTTGCCGGAGCCGCTTTCACCGACTAGGCCGAGGGCCTCGCCCCGGGGCGATCGCCAGGCTGACGCCGTCGACGGCGCGGACCGTCCGGCGCCGCAGCAGGCCGCCGGCTGGGAAGATTTTGCTCACGGCCTCCGCGGCGATCATGTCGCCAGCTCCTTCCAGCACACGCAGCGGGTCCAGCGTCCCCCCAGATACTGAAGCGGCGGCGGAGCGTCGCAGGCGTTGGTCCGACGCGGGCAGCGGGGGGCGAAGGCGCATCCGGGGGGCAGGGCGTGTGGCGCCGGCACAATCCCCGGAATACCGATCGGCAGGGATCCGTCCTCGTGCGGGGCGCTGGCCAGGAGAGCGGCGGTGTAGGGGTGCAGGGGTTTGCCGAAAACCTCGGCGACCGCACCCTGCTCGACGACCTGGCCGGCGTACATCATGACCACGCGGGTCGCGATCTCGGCTGCGACCGGCAGGCTGTGGCCGACGAAGAGCAATGCAAGCCCGCGTTCCCGCTGCAGGTCGGCCAGCAGGTCGAGGACCTGGGCTTGGACCGTGACGTCGAGGGCGGCGGTAGGTTCGTCGGCGATCAGGGGGGCGGGGCCGTTGGCAATGGCCATGGCGATCATGGCGCGTTGGCCCATGCCGCCGGACAGCTCGTGCGGGAAGGCTCGGGCGCGGCGGGCCGGGTCGGGGATACCCACGCGGGCGAGCAGTGCGACGGCGCGCCGGGACACGCCGCCGCCCCGGACGGATTCGGCGATCTGCCGCCCGATGAGGTGCACCGGGTTCAGCCCCGTACCGGCATCCTGGAAGACCATGCCCGCCACTCCGCCGCGCAGGCGCCGCAGGGTCGCGCCACCGGCTCGCAGCGCGTCCTCGCCGGCGATCGTCACGGCGCCGGCCACCACCCGTGCGACACTGGGAAGCAGGCCGAGCAGGGCCAGCGCTGTCAGGGACTTGCCCGACCCGCTCTCGCCGACCAGGGCGACCGTCTCGCCGGCGCCGATCTCGAGCGAGACGTCGCGGAACGGGCGGATCGGACCGGCGGGGGTTGGGATCTCGACACAAAGGCCGCGCACGGAGAGGACCGGTCCTGGCCTGTCCGGATGGGCTACAAGGCCTGGCAGGAGGCGGTCCAGCACGGGACGGACGCGGCGTGGCGTGGCGTGGCGTGGCGTGGCGCGCGAGTCCAGCACCGCATAGAGCAGGTCGAGCAGGAAGTTCAGCCCGACGAACAACACCGAGATCACCAGGATGATACCCACGACCTTCGGGTAGTCCCGCGCCCCCACGGCATCGACCAGCAGCCCCGACAGGCCCGGCCAGTTGAACACGTATTGCACCAGGACCGTCCCGCCGAGCAGGCTGCCCTGGTGCAGCGCCACGATCGTTACCACCGGCATGATCGCGTTACGCAGCATGTGGTGCAGCAGCACGCGGCCTGCGCCGATGCCTTTTGCCCTGGCGGTAGGCACCCAGTCGCGGCCGGCCACAGCCAGCACCGCGGCCCGCGTCATGCTGCACACCGAGGCGGCGAGGCCCGTGACAATCGTGAACGCCGGCATCAGCAGCAGCAGGTGCTGGCCGGCATTGGTGGCGAGCGGCACGGTGCCGCCTGCCGCGACCCAGTGCAGCCGCTGGGCGAACAGCACCAGCGGCGTGCCCAGCACGAACACCGGGACCGACAGCGCCAGCGCCGAGAGCCACGACGCCACCCGGTCGAGCCATCCGCCGGCCTCCACGGCCGCGACCGTCCCGGCCGGGACACCCAGCAGGATCGCGAGCACCGCCGCCGCACCGATCAGTTCCAGCCCGCGCGGCAGACGGCGGGCAAGGACGTGCCGGCGGACGGGTCGTCCGGCCTCGGGCAATTCCTTCGATGCGCGAGCATGACAAAGGATGCGGCGCGATGCTGCCGAAGTCAGCGATCTGTTACGTACAGGGCGCAGAGCTTCTGCTACACAAGTATTCCTCATGACAGCGGAAGCATGGCGGTAATCGATAATGAGATGTCTGCCGCGTAGAATGCTCATCGCTGGCCTTGGCTTGGTCGCACGCTCGGCGGGCGCTGCCGAGACTGTCGACAACCAGGTGGACATGCCAACGGCCTTGCAGGATGACACATCGGCTTGGGCCGCCTTCAAGGAGCGTTTCGTTACGTCGGACGGTCGCGTCGTCGATACCGGCAACGCCAATGTCTCGCACACGGAGAGCCAAGGTTGGGGCATGCTCTTTGCTGCTACCTTCGCAGACCGGGAGGTGTTCGACCGCATCGACAACTGGACCAGCCGCACATTGCGCCGCCCCAACGACGCGCTGCACGTCTGGCGTTACACTCCCGGGGCGGCCGACCCGTTGGATGATTCCAACAATGCCACCGACGGCGACCTTTTCATCGCCTATGCCCTCAGCCTTGCCGCCGCCCGTTGGCACAATCCCGAACTGACCCGGCGCGCCGAGGCCATCGCCCGCAGCATCCTCGGTCTGCTGGTGGTCGAGGTGCACGGCCGGATGCTGCTTGCCCCGGGAGTCGACGGCTTTCGCGGCAACGGCGGCGTGGTGATCAACCCGTCCTACTACGCGTTCACCGCCATGGCCGCGCTGGCCCGGGTCGCGCCATCGCCCATATGGGACGCCTTGCGCCGTGATGGCGTCGGCTTTCTCGACAAGGCGCGCTTCGGGGCCTGGGACTTGCCACCCGACTGGGTGTTGGCTGCGCCCGATGGCTCGTTCCTCCCCGCCCCGGACCATCCGCCCCGCTACTCCTACGACGCCATCCGCGTACCCTTGTATCTCGCCTGGGCCGGTATCGAATCCCCCGTGATCCAGGCTGTCGCGGCCTGGTGGCACAGTGCGACATTGACGGCTGCCTGGGTCGATGTCACGACCGGCGCGGTTGCCGACTATCCCGCCAGTGCCGGCATGGCCGCCGCGACCCGCCTGGCCTTGAACGAGGCCACATCGCCACCGCCCGTCACGCCCGACATGGACTACTATACAGCTGCGCTGTGCCTGCTGACCCGCGTGGCAGCCCGCGATATCACCGCGCGTCGAACCGCGGCAGGTCAGCGCTGAGTACGCCCTCCCGGTCGGCGAGGCTGAACGTCAACGCAAGCCCGCCATACAGGTCCGTGTACTGTGGGCTGACCTGGTATCGCAGCATTCCGCCGAGAGCCCAGCGCGGCCCCAGCCGATACAATCCCACGACCTCGCCCACCGAGTTGAAACCGTCCTGCCGCGATGCCGCCCCCTTGCCGCCCTGCCCATCCGCAGCCCCTTCAGACCGCGCGAACTGCCATCCCGTGAACACCGATCCCTTGACCACGAACCCCTGCGCCTCTGCCGTCTGAAAGCGAAATGCCGCCCCCACCGTGTGCGACTCCGCAGGGCTGTAGTAACCGCCCTGGCCCGGCGTGAAGCCACTAAGGTCCCGCTGGAACGTTGAAAACTGGTACGACGGCCCCAGCGTCAGCGTATCGAAGCCGGCCGGGCGGAAATCATACGACAGCGTGGTCGCGGCTGCGCCGTGCAGATTCGATTGCACATGCACGCCATCCCGGTTGGCCAGAGTCACCTGCCCATACACGCCCCAGCGCGGCGCCAACCCCATATACCCCTCGACCTTGCCCCCCGTTTCGGTCACCCGGCCAAACCGGCGCCCCGTCAGCGGATCGACGATGCCCGTGAACGACAGCACCGACTCGGTTATGGACTGCCGGAACGCCGTTCCCCGCAGGTTGAAGCCGGCCGCCTGCCACGCGACGCCACCCTGCCCCTGCATCGTCGGGCCTACCGCGCCGCCGATAGGCGTCAGCCCGATTTCCGCGAACGGGCTCAAGAGCGGTGCTGCGGCCGTCTGCCGCTCCCACGCGAAGGAAGGTTCCACGCCAAGCGGCAGCCGCGTCGTCATCCGTGCCACCGCGCCGGCCGGAGAGGGCGGATGCCCGGCATCAAGGCTGACGAAGTGCAGCCGCCCCGTGAACCGGTCCAGGCCGCTGACCCAACTGCCGGCCAGATCCCCGGTCGCGGAATCCAACCGGCTGGTGCCCGTGCCGCCGCTCTTGCTTCGATAGGCCGCATCCCAGCTGAAGGTGGGTGCATCGAGGTTCACCAGCGCCGGGCGGAGCGCCGGGTCGATCCGTGCTGCCGCGAGGAACGTCTTGCGCCCGAACGCGTCTTCTGCCGATCGATGCCGCACCGCTTCCCGTAGCGGCCCGCCCAACTCGTCCGCCAGCGACTGCGCCCGCCCGAGGTCGCCCGAAGCCGCCGCCAGACCACTGGCGGAAGCGGCGTCCGGCATCGCACGATACAGCCGCTCGAATGCCGCTGCCGCTTCCGCGGTGCGGCCTGCCCGCACATCCTGCCACGCGAGCAGCAACGCGGCGTCGCGCCTTGCAGGGTCGAGCCGCAACACCTCGCGCGCTGCCACGGCCGCTGCCGGACTATCCGGTTCCGCCTCGCTGAGCCGCTGCGCCCTATGCATGACGGCATCGAGCCGCAGTTGCCGCCACCGCCCGGCATCCGCATGCGCCGCCGCTGCCGCTGCCGCCGCCGCTGGGTCGCCCTGTCTGAACGCCACCAGCGCCGCGCCATACTCGGCATCCTCCCGCGCGTCGGGCGCCGGCGCCTGCGCCCCCAACACGAACCAGCGCGCCGCCTCGCCGAAGTCGTCCTGCCCGAAGGCCGCCCAGCCGAGGCTCGTCGCCACGCCGTAATCCCGCCGCGCCGCGACGGGCCCTGCCAGCGCCGCCGCCAGGCGCGTCACCGCTGCCACGTCCTTGTGGTCCAGCGCCGCCCGCAGTTCGGTGACAGCCAGACGGTATCCCAGGTCCGGCCCGCCTGCGGCTGGACCGCCGGCTGGGCTGATCGTCACCGCGGCCTGCACTGCCCCGCCCAGTCTCGTTCCGGCGGCCTGGGCCGCCTCGGGCCGCCCCGCCTCGACCAGGCTCAGCACCAAGCCTTCCGCCGCCGCCTTTTCCTTGTGGGCGCTGTATCGCCGCTCGAACGCTGCCGCCGCAGCGTCGAACCGGCGCAAGCGGAACAGGCTCCATCCCAGCACGACCGGCGGGTCCGGCAGCCTGGCAGCGCGGGCGACCACCTCGGCATAGGCGCCGCGGCGATAGGCGGCATCGATCTGGGCCGACTCGATCTCGCCGGCCAGCGCTCCGACGCCCGGCCCGGGCGCTTCGGCCAGCAGGCGCCGCGCCGCATCGGCATCCCCAGCCGCCGCATAGGCCCGTGCCAGCCCCTCCGCTGGTTGACCCGGGTCCAGCCGCCGCCCTGTCTCGAACCACACGATGGCGTCCTGCACACGCCCCGCCTTCAACGACGCCCAGCCGAGCGCCGTCGCGGTGCCACCATCCCGGCGCGTTTCGATCGTCTCCCGCAGCGACGCCGCCAGCGGCAGCGCCTCCGGTGAGCCGGCCGCCAGCGCACGGCTTAGCCGCTTCAGCTCCGCATCGGATCTGATCCCTGCGATCCGCGCCCGCAGCGCCGTCGGCAGCGATCCCTCGTCCAGCCGGTCCAGGAATGGCAGCACGACCGCGTCGCCGAAGCGGTCCGCTGCCGCCTGGAGCAGCGCCACGCGCCCCGCATTGGTCGGGCAGGCGGCCAGCGCCTGAGCAAGCGTCGATGGCGCGCCGGGTGCCGCCGCCACTACGGCGGCGGCGTCCGGCCGGCTGCACGACGCCATTTCCGGACGCGCGGCGGCCAGCCGGCGCACGGCCGCCCAGTCTTTCGCTGCCTTGGCCTGCGCCAGCACGCGCTCGTCCCGCCGCTGCCCCAGCAAGGCCAGCATCTGCGGCGGGGGGGGCCAGTTCGGATACGCCGCCCGCAGTCGTACGAGCCTCTCCTCCAGCGTCGCATCCTCGCCCGCCGACAACAGCCGCCATAGCGGGCGCTCGTCCGGCATGTCAGGCGACGTCGGCGCGGACCCCTGCGGGATGGCGGGGTCCACCCCTGGCAGGACGATATTTTCCTGCGGCCGCTGCACCACGTCCGCTGCCTGCGCGGCCGTGGTGACCAGCACGCCCGCGCAAGCCAGCGCTGCCCAGTGGGGCCCGCTCACGGCCGGGCCGCGGTCACGGAATCCCCTCGTTGCTGGTCGGGTGCACCCGCCGCCGCCGTGCGACCAGGAACAGCCGCAGCATGGCGACCAGTAGCAGCACCGCGAACACAATCACCCCCAGCCAGATGACGGGATACTGCGCGATGAAATAGCGCGCCGCATACAGCGTCCCGAACGACCCGACGTGGAACACCGATCCGACCCGTTGCGTGAACACCGCCTCCGGCGCCGGATCATCTCCCGCAGCGGCCGCCCTCAGGCGGGCGGCCGGCCGCCACAGCGTCACGTCCTCGTCCAGATTCGGCCACACGAACGGCCCCACCAGCGATTGCGTCGTCGACCACAGCGCATCCCGCGACCCCGCTGTCAGCGTCGTGAGCGTGAACGATCCGCCGCCGGGCGCGCGTGCCGCCATCAGAAGCCCGTTGCGCCCCAGGTCGCCCGTGCCGCTCACGCGCGATGGGACCTGCGCGCTGGGCGCCTCGACCGGCAGTGCCAGCCCCGCCCATTCCCGCAGCGACTGGATCAGCGACGGCGTTTCCTGCGGCAGCGGCCGGGCCGTCTCGTAGGGGAAGGATTCGGGTTTCTGCAGGTGCACCGGACCCGCCGCCGCCACGCCAGATGCCAGGTCCGCCATGGCTCCCACCACGATGGTGTTGCGGCCCGCTGCCGGGGTGCCCACCGTCATGTGGGCCTCAGGCAGGATGCGCCCTGCGACCTGGGCCAGCCGTGCCGCCAAGGTCCAACCCGCGCCGACCGTCAACGGGTCGCGCGATGCCAACGCCACGTCGAACCCGGCGCTGCCGACGTATGGGAATCCCGTCGCCGCGAACAGCTTCAGGTCCGGCTGTGCCGCCAGCCGCACGCCGTTGGCCACCGTGACCGTCGAGCTGTCCGACAGCGACATGATCAGGTTCCGCGTCTCTGGCGGCGTGCAGGCGCCGGCGTAGATCGGCGTCATCACCAGCTCGAAATCGACCCTGTTGCGCCCCGGCCGCAACTTGCGCGCCGGCAGTTGCACGCGGTAGTTCCGCAGCACGGCGCCGCCCCGGTCGTTCAGCGCGATCGCCTGCTGGAACTGGCCGTTCACCAGCACATTCATCACCGACTCTGCCCGCATGCCGGAGCCATAGGCATAGTCGAGCGACAACTCCGCCTGCGCGCTGTCGGGCAAATAGAGGTCGGGCGGCAGGATCAGGTCGATGCCAACCTGGCCCGTCGTGCCACGCAACGTCGTCGTCTTCAGCCCCAGCTCGCTGAAGCTCGTCTTGGTGCCTTCCTGCAGCACGTTATACGGAAAGAACGGCTCCTGCGCGCGGATATTGACGGTGTCGACCGTCTGCTGCGGCGCGTCTACGAATGGAAAGTTAGCCACGCCCAGCGCAACAGCCGCACGCGCCACCTCGTCATCGGTGGTCCCCGAAACCACGAGCACCAGCCGCCGCTTGTCGCTTGGCAGCGGATAGATCCCGATAAACCCGCTGGTGATGGCCGACGCCACCTTTTGCCCCAGCACCGGACGCAGCTCGTCCACTGTGCCGTACAGCATGATGTCGGCTTGGCCAGTCCCCGCCACAGCCGATTGTGGTGCTGCCAATCGCAAGGTGTCTGCACTGCCGCCGTCGCTCCGCGCCGGCGCGAAGTCGATCGCTGCCGCCTGGTAGCGGAGCCGCAGCGCCAGCGCCTCCGACAGCGTCGCGCCCAACGCAACCGTCGCATCCGACGGCCCGTCGCCGCCCACTGTGGCCATCAGCGTGAACCGCCGTCCGCCGAACAGGCCGGGCCCGATCAGATCCTGCAGTTCCGACAGCACGGGTGCGGTTTCGACCGACCGGCCGGTGATGCTGAGCCGAGAGCGTGAGGTATCGATTTGTGACCACAGCTCGGCCGCGCCCGGTGATTCGCATTCCAGCGTGTAGTGCTGGGCCGCCGTAAAGCTCAGCCGGTTGCCGCCACCTTTCAGAAGTTCCACCGGCAACGCGATGTCGGCCACCGTCACCGGCGCATTCGGCTTCAGCGGCAGTTGTGCCACGACAACGTCGTTCAAGCGCAGCACCAGCTGGGACCGCGGCGCCAGCAGGGCCTGTGAGTTCGACATCTCCAGGTGCAGTGTCGCCGCCGATGGGTCGATCCGCGTGGACAGGTTGAAATACAGCTCGGCCTCGCCGTGATCGCCGCGCAGGTTGATCGGCCCCGGCGACGGGTTCAGCGCCGCCAGCCGCTCTACCCATTCCAGCGACGCTCCCGGCGGATCGGCTGCCCGCACCGGAGCTGCTTGCAGGACAAGGGCGCTCGCGAGCACCGCCGCGACCCCAGGGCGTATGAAATTCATGTCAGGCTGCGCTCCCACCCGGCGTGTCGCCGCGTGCCTCAGAAGACGTCTCGCCGACAACGGCAGGCCTCGGCCGCCGCGCCAGCAGGGCACGGCAGAGATAGACGATATGCGCGCCGAGCGCCCATAGCCCAGTTCGCGTCATCATCCAGAAGGCATGCAGCGCGCTGCTATCGCGCGATGACTCATCCCAGAAGCTGGCCCAGCGCCCGCTATCGCCGTGCACCAGTGACACCTCGAGGCCGAACTGGGCGGGATCGGGGTCGAACGCCAGTCCGCAAACGCCGCCGCGTTCGGCTCGCAGTTCTGCCCGCAGCCGTATCGGCTCCGGGTGGTGCGGGGCCTGCACCTCGATCTCCAGCATGTCGCCGGTGCCGGACCTGGGCGGCAATTGGCCCGGGGCGACGACAAAGCGCGCTCCACCCATCGAGAGATTGGTGATGCGGCCCGGAATGCGACGTCGGTCCTGGATCAGGCAAGCCTGCAGGTTTGATCGAAGCCTCGGGACCACGCGCCGCTGCTTTCTTTCGAACAATGCACCCAGGGCCGCGGTCAGCACAAACAGGTTGAAGATCTCCCACCCCATGGTGATCACCACCAGGCCACGATGGTCCGCATCCATCCAGATGCGCCAAAGACCGATCGGCAAGGCGGCGAAGGTGATGGCGAAGACGACGTAGAACGGGCGTACCAACGGCGAGACGAAATCTTGGTCCAGGTGCTCGCCCTTCGGCGTCACCTTGAAGTCCGGCGCGTGCGGCCGGCGCAACGTCGACCACAGCGGACGCAGCATCAGCAGGCCCAACAGCGTCTCATAGACGTGCGAGATCATCGGCCAGCGGAAACGATGGAACAGCGTCGAGCTGGACACGTACGACGCGAGCATGTGGGGCACCACGAAGGCGACGATGCCGGGAATATTGGCCGCATAGATTTTTAGGTCGAACACCAGGAACGCCACCGGTGCGGCCAGGAAAATCACTCGGGGGAACGGAAACAGCCAGTAGAACGTGCTGCTTAAATATCCCAGCCGCTGCGCCAAGGTCAGTCCTGGCCGCCCGAGTGGATTCTCCAGCAGCAGTATCTGGATCATCCCCTGTCCCCAGCGCACCCTCTGCGTCACCATACCCGTGAACGTCTCGGGCGCGAGACCCGCGACCATCGGCCGGGCCACATAGGCGCTGTTGTAACCGCGCGCATGCAGCGCCAGCGCGGTCTCTGCATCCTCGGTGATCGTGTCGGTCGCGATGCCGCCGACCTCCAGCAGCCGCGCACGATGGATGACGGCGGCCGAGCCGACGAAAATGGCGCAGTTCCAAAAGTCCAGCCCGCTCTGGATTGCGCGATGGAACATCTCGTTTTCGCCCGGCATCTTCAGGAACAGGTCGAGATTCTTCTCGATCGTGTCCGGGTTCATGAAGAAGTGCGGCGTCTGCACCAGGAACAGCTTAGGGTCGTGACGGTAGAACGGGACGGTGCGCTCCAGGATGTCCTCGGTGGGCACATGGTCGGCATCGAGGATCAGCACGAGGTCGCCGTGCACGTTCGGCAGTGCATGATTGATGTTGCCAGCTTTGGCATGTTCGTTGCGCGGCCGCGTGTGATAGGTTGCACCGAACCGTGCACACAGCGCTTGCAGTTCCACGCGGCGGGCCTGCGCTGCGGCGGCCTTTGCCGGGTTGGCGTCTTCGCATTTCTGATCCGTGCCGCCGTCGTCGAGCAGGTGAACGTGCAGCCGACCGGAAGGATACCTGATCTGCGTCGCGGCACATATGGTCACCGCCAGCATTCCAGGATCTTCGTTGTAGGACGGGATCAGCACGTCGACCACTGGATCGTTCTGGTCCAGCCGCCGCCGATCCAGCGTTCGCGTGATCGGAGACACGTTCACGAACAGCCCCAGCAGCATCATGATCAGGCCATATAACTCGGCCAGCAGCAGGATCAGGCTTGCCACCAGACTGACCGGATCGACGTAAACGATCGTTTCCGACACACGCCAGGTGAAGTAGCGGAGAGTCAGCAGCATGCAGATCGTCAGCAGCAGGCCGCGCAGGATCCCGGTGCGCTGCTTGCGCGCCAGCAGCATGATGGCGCCACAACCGCCGACAGCCAGATACTGCTCGGTTTCGATATCCGTCGGGATAGCAGTTGCAACGACGAAGCACAGCGCCGCCACAAGCACCAGCGTGAAAGTAATCGCCCGGGCGTGCCGCCCGCTTTCAGAGCCCGACAACTCTAGCAGACGGCTCTTTGACTCAGGATTACGCAAGCGCCTGTCGGCCCGGTTAGTCAAAGCGCGATCTCCGTAATTCACAAGATTAGCAAGCCATTACAGTCGTCGACTGCATACGATCGGTCCTCAAAAAGCCTGGCCGTATTACCTGATCGCTCGCTATACCGGGACCGGCCTGCCTTCTCAGGACATGGTCTGACGAACACGACGCTACCCAGCAAATAGTCGCTTCACCTTCGGAAAGTTGCAATACGGCACTGCAAAAAAGAGGGGTCCTGCTACTATGTTCACATGAAATGGACATGAGATTAACGACGGAGAAACTGGAATCAGTCGGCTTTTCATTCGGCGATACTACCTGTAGCGATGCCGAAGCCCATGGCAAACGCGCCAATGCCGGCCAGCGAGGCGCTTCAAGGCGGTGCCGCAGATGGCGTTGCATGTCTTGACCCTGCTTCCTTCACACCGCGGATCGCGACAATGACTACCCTCCCATATGGGAGGGTTTCCTGCCTGACGACGCCAGGTCGATGCGCCTGGGGGGCTTTTTGTTCGAAATGGCCACTGCTTCGGCGTTGTGCGGCTGCTTGACCGGCCTCGGCATGCAAGCCGGTGAGCCCTTCAGGATTTCGGCGCGCCCGCTGGATTAGGTCAAGCACCTGGTCAGGTCGTCGGTGTCGGCCGTTGACGGAAGGCTCCGCTGGCTCAGCCAGCGTGCAAACGAAGCAGTCCCCCGCTGCAGTCGTGTCGACCGCCTTGACCCTTGAGGCTGCAATGCGGAACGAGAATTGATCAGTGGTTGCCTCCGCTCCCTCGCTGCCGAGTGTCCGAATGATACCGATGCCAAGTGCCGCGTGCAGGGCTGCTGTAGTCGGCTCAAAACCAAACTCAGCCGCTACGACCGACGCTTCATCCTCATTGACGATCAGCAGGTGGGCAAGCTCCAGCACAGCCCCGCCTGACGACGAACCGGCGCAAGAACGGGAAGGGTGGACCATGCTGACGTTGACACGGCGCGCAGTCATCGTGGGAGGCAAGGCGGCTGCGGCACTCGCGGGTCCGACGCTGGCGCAGACTTACGGTGGCGCAGGCGTAAGAGCTGCAGATTTCGCACGGCTACAGCACCGGATACCGGCCGTTGATGATCATGCGGGACCGGGCGCTGGTATAGAAGCACGCGACCCGGCTGGGCGTTGGCGTGCCGCGGATCAGCTGGCAGATCACCGATGGCGGCAACAACATCAACGACGCCATGTTGGCGCGATCCCTGGACATCGCGGCGACCGGCATTCCCGGATACCAAGTGCTGCGCGACCGCACACTGGGCGGCAAGCAGGAGCTGATCGGCATCAGCTCGCTCAGCTTCGGGGCGCTCTGGCTAAATTCCATCAATCCCCGGCTGAAGTCGCTCACGGATTACGGGCCGGGCGACCGGATTGCGGTGCCAGGCATCAAGACGTCGTTTGCCGCCGTGGTGCTGCAGATGGCGGTCGCCAAGCAGTTCGGGATCGAGAACTACGCCGAGCTGGACCCGCTCACGGTCGGCATGCCGCACCCTGACGCCTACGCCGCAATGATGTCAGGCCGGACGGACGGAGACCACTTCGCATTTGGCCTCGCCGCCGTTTTCGTATCAGGAGTGGAAAAACCCGGCAGTACACCGAGTCCTGAACACTGCCTACGCGGTGGGCAGGCTGAGCGTCTTGATGGTAATGACGCAGCGCTATTTTGCCGACGCCAATCCCGGTCTCATGCAGGCATTTCTCGCAGCACAGAACGAGGCCAACGCCTTCATCGCGGCTGACCCCGAGGCCGCCGTCGCCGCCTATGGCCGAATAACCCGGCTCAGTGTGCCGCATGACCAGCTCATGGAGGTGCTGAAGGGCGGCGAGGAAGGCTTCAGCACCGTCCCCGACGGCAGCCTGACCTACGCGACGTTCCTGGTGCAAGGCGGCGTCTTGAAGTCGAAGGTGGGCGGTTGGCAGGAGCTATTCCTGCCGAGCCTGCTCGACCGCACAGGAAGCTGACGGGAGGGTTCGCGCCCTCCCGCCCGACCGAGAGGCCATGGAGCACCTGCGCGAGCATCAGGCGGGAAGCGAGCGTCGGGCATGCCGGGTGTTGGGCGCTGACCGGACGGCGACCCGCTATCGATGGGCGCTGGTGCGGTAGTTGAACACCACGTAACGCGGCCACGGACCGCGTCGCCAAGGTTCCACGAGACATTAACGCGTGTTCAGCATTTCCGGCATCGTGCCGTGGGATGCGGTCGGCTCCGCCAC
>JAYVEG010000132.1:0-34345 GCA_043748985.1 Rhodospirillales bacterium | reverse complement strand
CGCGGACGTGGTCGCGGCAGGCGTGGAACGCTCCTTCGGGGTCGCGCTGCTCGACGGCTTCCACGATGCGGCGGATTTCGTTGACCGTTTGCGGCAAGCGGCCCGGGTCCGACAGGGAGGTTGCGCGAAGCTGCATGTTGCGGTTCAGCAGCTGGCCGAGCATGCGGGCGACGTGGTGGTTGCGGCAGCCGCGCAACAGCACGTCGTAGAAGCGGCGCTTGATGTCCAGCAGCGCCTGGCGGCCGGCGTGCGGGCCCATGGCGGCGAGCTGCTCGTAGATCTGGCGCAGTTCGGCGCGTTCCTCGTCGGAGGCGCGTTCGGCGAAGCCTTCGCCGGCCAGGGCCTCCAGCGCGCCGCGGACTTCGTAGATCTGGGCGGCTTCGGCGGCGGAAAGCTCGGCGACGAAGGGGCCGCGGTGGGGGATGACGCAGACCAGGCCCTCCGCCTCCATGAGGCGGACGGCCTCGCGGACGATGCTGCGGCTGACGCCGAAATGTTCGCACAGGACGCGGTCGGCCAAATGGGTGCCTGGCAGGAACACGCCGCGCGTGATCGCGTCGCGGAGCGCCTCTTCGACCTGCTGGCGAACCGGTTGCGGAGAGACGCGGCCGGAGATGCCTGGTGTGGTGTCTGGCAAAGGTGGGTCCGGGATGGTTTGCGAGCGGCGGAACATGGCACGGAACGGTCTCGTTTGACAGACAATCGGGTGGTTCCTAGCTTTCCGTCGGCTTGGGAGAAACAGAATGGCGACAACGCCGGTCTACGAAGTGTTTGCGCTGCGCTATGCCAGGCGCGACGCGCTTCGCTCCCAGCATTTCATTGGCGGGGACCCGCATGATGGGCCCATGCCGATGGACTATTTCCTGTGGGTCATTCGCGGGCCCGATCGGGTCGTGATCGTGGATTCCGGCTTCACCGCCGCGGTCGCGGCTCGGCGCAAGCGGGAGTATCTGCGCTGCCCGATCGACTCGCTCGCGCTGCTTGGCATCGACGCGGCGGCGGTGAAGGACGTGGTGATCACGCACCTGCATTACGATCACGTGGGCAACTTCCATCGCTTTCCGGCTGCCGAGCTGCATCTGCAGGAGGCCGACCTGCATTTCGCCTGCGGGCGGCACATGCGGTACAAGCATCTGAACAACTCGTTCGAGGTCGAGGACGTCGTTGGCATCGTGCGGCTGAACTTCGCCGGGCGGGTGAAGCTGTATAATGGCGTGGTGGAGCTGTGTCCGGGCATCACGTTGCATCCGGCGCCGGGGCATTCGGCGGGGCTGCAGTTCGTGTGCGTTGAGACGCAGCGCGGGCGGGTGGTGCTGGCGTCCGACGTCACGCATTTCTACGAGAACATGGAGACTTATCGGCCGTTCACGACCTGCATGAACGTGGCGGACATGATCGAGAGCTTCGATCGGATCAAGGCGGCCGCCCCCACGCCGCAGCATATCGTGCCCGGGCACGACCCGCTGGTGATGCAGCGGTATCGGGCGCCCAGCCCGGCGCTGGAGGGGATCGTTGTGGCGTTGCACGAGGCGCCATCAGCGTAGCGCCTAATTGCCGGTCAGCACCGCGGAGTCGGGGAAGAACAGGGCGTCGAGCGAGGCCGGGTCGGACTTCATGGTGCCGATCTCGTGCATGAAGTGAGCGTATGTCAGGACGTTCTCGGGGACGACGGTGTACTTGGTGACGGGGTCCTTCAGGATGGTCATCAGGGCCTCGGTCGTGATGCCCTTGCCGCCCATCGACTGCAGCAGGGCCTCGGCCGCGCCGCGGGGATCGGCGGCGATCATGGCCTGCGCGTCCTTCAGGGCGGCGAGGAAGGCGGCATAGGCCTTTGGGTTCTCGTCGTGGAAGCGGGTGGTGGCCGAGACCATGGTGAAGGTGGTGGAGCCGCCCATCACGTCGTCGGAGTTCATGATGGTGCGGGTACCCGGCGTGTTCAGCTCGCGCTGGTGGAAGGGGGCGGAGGCGTAGTGGGCGACGATGCTGCCATTGCCACTGAGCAACGCGATGACGGCGTCGGGATGCGCCATGCTGACGGTGAAGGGGTCGAAGCGGAAGGTGTCAGCGGCGCCGCCGGTCTTGCGGGCGTACATCTGCATGATGATGGCGGGGATCGAGACCTTCACCGCGGTGACGCCGATCTTGTCGCCCTCACGCAGGTCGTCCACAGATTTCAGCCGGTCCGTGCGGGTATTGAGATACATGGGCATGGAACTGATGGCGGCCACGCCGCGGACGCCGCCCTTCGTGCGGTCCCACAGCGTCAGGAAGGCTGGCGGCCCGGCCGATATGAAGTGTGCGGAGCCGGAGAGCAGGGCGTCGTTCATGGCGGAGGGGCCGCCGATGTTGCTCCAGTTCACGGTCAGTGGCAGGCCAGCCTCGGTTGCGCGTTTCTCCACCAGCCTGTGCTTCTGCATGAGGATCAACGGCAGGAACCCGAAGCCGCCGGCGCCGATGGGGACGTTGAGCTGCGAGACCTCGGCCGCTGCTGGGCTTGCGGCCAGCAGGAGGGCCAGCAGCGTCGCCCATACCGGCAGCCGGCGGCAGGGACTCATGCGTCGAGTTCCTTGAACGCCTCGCGGGCGATGCGGAAGCTGTCGATGCCCGCGGGCACCCCGGCGTAGACGGCGACCTGGAGCAGGACTTCCTTGATCTCGTCGCGCGACAGGCCGTTCTGGATGGCGGCCTTCACGTGCAGCTTCAGCTCGTGCGGGCGGTTGAGGGCTGCGATCATGGACAGGTTGGCGATGCTGCGGCTGCGTCGGTCGAGGCCCGGGCGGGTCCAGAGAGCGCCCCAGCAATATTCGGTCGACCATTCCGCCATGGTGCGGGTGAAGTCGTCGGCGCCTGCGATGGACTTGTTCACGTAGTCCTCGCCCAGGACTTCCTTGCGGACCTTGAGGCCACGGTCGAACAGGGTTTCTTCGGTCATGTCATTGTTCCTTCCAGGGTAATCAGTGGCGCCGGTTCATGAGGCGGCGCTTCAACAGGATGCCAACGAAGGCCATGCCGACCCGCGGAAGGTCAGCGCGATGTCCGGCTTTTCCAGAGGCGCGGGCTGGGCCGCCAGCGGAGAGGCCAGGACGGTCATGGTGACGCCGATTGCCGCAATAAGCTGCATGGGCCGATCCCTCCACGGTGCGCCGGTTGATCCGGTCTGCGTATCCATGGCGGATTGTAGGACAATTCCGGCGTTGGGTGGAATGGCTTATCCGAGGGGTTCATCGTCCAGGATGGCGCGGAGGGCGTCGCGTGGCACCTTTATGGCCACGCTGGAGCGTTCCTGTTGCAGCAGCATGGCTGCGCGGGAGTCTCGGGCGCCCCAGCCGCGGTTGAGGGCTTCGGTCATGTCGGCGTGGGTGAGGCCGGCGAGGCGCATGGGGACGCCGAGGTCGCGGGCCAGCCCGGTTGCGAGTGTGACGTCCTTGTGTGCGAGGGCGAGGGTGAAGGCGGGCGCGTCGAACTCGCCGGGCAGGAACTGGTCGGCGAGACGGTCGACGGCGCGCTGTCGGCCGAGCGAGCCCTGGCGGATGGCGGCCCACAGGGTGGCCGGGTCGACGCCGGCGCGAACGCCGAGGGTCATGGCCTCGGCCAGGACGGTGAAGATGCCGTAGTTGGCGACGTTGTGGACGAGTTTGGCCACGGTCGCGTTGCCGCTGCCGCCGAGGTATCGGACCTGGTCGCCGAGGGTGCCCAGCAGCGGGCGGGCACGGTCGAAGGCCGCCTCGTCGCCGCTGGTCCATATGGCCAGCTTGCGGGTTGCCGCACCCTTGGGGCCGCCGCTGACGGGGGCGTCGAGCATGGCCACACCGCGTTCGGCGAAGGCGGCGCAGAGGCGGCGCACGAGGGCCGGGGCGCTGGTGGAGGTGTCGATGTAGACGCTGTCGGACGGCATGGTTTGGAGCAATCCACCGGGGGCCTCGACGATCTGTTCGATCTCCGCCGGGCCGGGCAGGCAGGCGAAGACGAAGGTGGCGGCGTCCGCGGCGGCGGCGGGGGTTGCGGCCCAGGTGGCGCCGTCGGCGACGAGTTTGGCGGCTGATTCAGGGCTGCGCGTGTGCACCGCCACGGTGTGGCCGGCGGCCAGCAGGTTGCGGACCATTGGCGCTCCCATGGCGCCGGCCCCGATGAACCCGATCTGCATGCGGTGCTCCTATCCCGCCTGGAATTGGCGCAGGCGGCGCGCGTAGTCAGCTATTCCAGCCTCGAGCGTCCAGGCCGGGGACCAGCCCAGAACGGTCGCGGCCTGGGATACGTCCAGCGGCGCGCGCATCTTCACGTTCTCGGCTTCCAGGGGCGTCAAGGCGTCGCCGATCTCGATGTCCGCACCTGGTAGGGTGGCGCGAACGATGGCCGCGACATCCGCGGCCGTCACCACCCGGCCGGCGGCGGCGTTCAAAACGCGGGCGCCTGGGTGGTCGGACGGCGCCTGGAGCGCTGCGCGCACGGCGGCGGCGGCATCGAGCACATAGGTGTAGTCGCGCTTCATGGGGCCGCCATGGCTGAGGCGGGTCGGCCGTCCGGCCACCGCGTCCTCGACCATAGGCTTGATGTAGAGAGGGCTGCGCATGCCGAAGCCGTAGATGGCGGTCACGCGCAGCACGAAGACGTCCAGGCCGTGGAAGGTCGCATAGGCCAGCGCCACGGCCTCTTGCATCATCTTCGAGGTGCCGTAATGGCCGGCGGGATTGCCACGCTCGACCGAGAAGACCGGGTCGGTTTCCAGCAGGCGCTCGCCGGTCGGGGCGTGGTAGGCGGCGTTGCTGGAAACCAGGACGAGGCGCCGGACACCGGATTGGCGCGCTGCCTCGCAGACGTTGACGAAGCCCATGACGTTGGTCTGGTAGGTTGCGGCGGGCTGGGACAGCGACTGGTCCAGGCCGACCAGGCCTGCGGTGTGGACGATGGCGTCGATCCCCTGGGTGCGGCAGACGTCGAACAGTCGGGCCGGGTCGGTGACCTGGCCCTGGCTGAATCGGGCTGCCAGGCCGGGCGCGATGGCCAGCGCCTGGGTGTTGGGGGCGGCGATGTCGAAGCCGTGCGCGGCGGCGCCGAGCGCTGCCATCACATAGCTGCCCAGAAAACCGGTGGCGCCTGTTACCAGTGCCGTTACGGCGCGGGGCAGGCCGCCTTCTTCTCTGTACACGTCCGTCGCCATTGTCCCGCCCCGCCTGCCGGTCTGTGCCGGTCCCGGCGACAATGGCGTGGCGTCCGGGTGATGTAAATGATTGTAGGACAATCCCAGGGGCGTGGGCCTCAGGCGTAGATCTGAAGGCCGGCGGCGCCGAGCAGCATGACGGCGTTCCATAGCATCAGCATGGCCGTGACCGTCGCCCGGTGGGCTTGCAGGGTACGGGCGGCGCTCTGGCCCGCTATGCCGATCGCCATGAGGATGGGGACGGTGCCGAGGCCGAAGCACAGCATGGCGGCGGCGCCGCGCATCCAGCCACCTCCGGAAGCCGCGGCGAACAGGGCGCCGTAGAGAAAGCCGCACGGGAGCAGGCCGAGTGTCAGGCCCAGGAGGTAGGTGCCGGCGGCGCCGTCGCGGTCGATGCGGCGGCTGAGCCGTGCGATCAGCCTGGTCCAGGTAGGGGGTACGGCCGGCGCCCGGCGTGCGACGACCCCCATCCAGGCCAGCCCCTGGAGCAGGAAGACCATGGCTGCTGCCACCATCAGCGCGGCCGAAAGCCAGGTGAGCCAGGGGGCGCGGCCGAGCAAGGCGACGCTGGAGGCCGCGAGGGCGCCCAGCAGCGCGTACGTGGTCAGCCGACCGAGATGATAGGGCAGGATCAAGCCGGCGCGCAGCCGCCGCCACTCGCAGAGCTGCGCTGCGGGCAGGCGGGCCATCCGGTCGGAGACCTGGCCCAGGACGAAGCCGCCGCACATGGGCGCGCAGTGCACCACGCTGCCTGCCAGGCCGGCCAGGAACAGCCCGATCAGCAGGCCGGCGGCCAGGCCTTTTTGCGCCAGCTCCGGCGAGCACAGGGAGACGAGGCGGCCGAAGAGAGTGTCCATCGTTCCCCAGTAACACGCTCGGAACCCTGCAGGGCTTTGACCTGGATCAATGCGGCCCGGAATTGGAGCGGCCATCTTGCCATCGGACGCGGGCCACTCCGGCTTTCGTAGCCTGGATAGAGTGTATGACGATGATCGAGCCGGGCGATATCGCTGTTGGTCTGATGATGACGGTGTTCGGGTTTACTGGGCTGTTCCTGGCTGCAGGGGCCCTGGATGACGCGATGTATGTTTTCGGGTTGTCGCTCGTCGGGTTCTCGTTCGCGTTCGTGCTTGGCCTGATCCGACGGCACCATGACCGGGTGCCGGCCGGTGCGGTGCGCGTTCATGTCTGACGTCGCAATGGCGGGCGGGCCTGCGGCCGTCACGATGTCGGGTCGTGCGTCGGCGCCCGTTTATAATGACGATGTCGTCCGCAAGTTCATCATCGCGGCGATGTTTTGGGCGATCGTCGCGTTCACGCTCGGCTGCTACCTTGCGGCGGAGCTGGCGTGGCCTGTGTTCAACCTGGATCTGGCCTGGATCAATTTCGGCCGGCTGCGACCCGTGCACACCTCGGCCGCAATCTTCGCGTTCGGCGGCTCGGCGCTGCTCGGCACATCGTTCTATGTGGTGCAGCGGACCTGCCGCGCGCGGCTATGGGGGGGCGAGGCGCTCGCGAACTTCGTCTTCTGGGGCTACCAGTTCTTCATCGTCATGGCGGCGCTCAGCTATGTCATGGGCTACAGCAAGGGCCGCGAATACGCCGAGCCGGAGTGGCACCTGGACCTGTGGCTGACGATCGTCTGGGTGCTGTATGCCGCGGTGTTCATCGGCACGCTGGTGCGCCGGCAGGAGCCGCACATCTACGTGGCGAACTGGTTCTATTTGTCGTTCATTTTGACGGTCGCGATCCTGCATATCGTCAATAATCTGACGTGGCCGGTCTCGGTCTTCGGGTCAAAAAGCTACTCGATGTTCGCGGGAGTGCAGGATGCGCTGGTGCAGTGGTGGTACGGCCATAATGCCGTGGGGTTCTTCCTGACCGCAGGCTTCCTGGGGATGATGTATTACTTCATCCCGAAGGCGGCGAACCGGCCGGTGTATTCATACCGGCTCTCGATCGTGCATTTCTGGTCGTTGATCTTCATCTACATCTGGGCCGGGCCGCACCATCTGCTGTGGACGTCGCTGCCGGACTGGACGCAGACATTGGGGACCGCGTTCTCGATCATGCTGTGGATGCCGTCCTGGGGCGGCATGATCAACGGGATGATGACGTTGTCGGGCGCGTGGGACAAGCTGCGCACGGATCCGGGGCTGCGGTTCTCGGTGACGGCCGTGGGGTTCTACGGCATGGCGACGTTCGAGGGGCCGGTGATGTCGGTCCGGTCGGTCAATGCGCTGTCGCATTACACCGACTGGGGCATCGGGCACGTGCATTCGGGCTCGCTCGGGTGGGTGGCGTTCATCAGCTTCGGGGCGATGTATTACTTGGTGCCGAAGCTGTGGGGGCGGGCGGGTCTATATTCGGTTCGGCTGGCGTCCTGGCACTACTGGATCGCGACGCTGGGCATCGTCTTCTACATCACGTCGATGTGGGTGGCCGGCATCATGGAAGGCCTGATGTGGCGCGCCTACGACCAGTACGGGTTCCTGCAGTACTCTTTCGTGGAGGCCGTGGTTGCCGTGCACCCTTACATGGTGCTGCGCCTGGTGGGCGGGCTGCTGTTCCTGACCGGCGCGTTGCTGATGGCGTGGAACATGGCCCGGACGATCACCGGCCCCGAAGCGGCACGACCCGGCATGCCCGTCATGACGAGAATGCCCGTCCTGCCGGTCGGCGCCGTGCTGGCGGGGGAGTAGAACCATGAACTTCAAGCACGCCGTCATCGAGAAGAACGCCTTCATCCTTCTCGTGGCCACCATCCTGGTTGTGGCCGTCGGCGGGATTGTCGAGATCGCCCCGCTGTTCACGATCGAGACCACCGTCGAGCCCGTGCTGGGGGTGCGGCCCTATGCCCCGCTGGAGGTGCGGGGCCGCGACATCTACGTGCGGGAGGGCTGCTACACCTGCCACAGCCAGCAGATACGGACGTTGCGGGACGAGGTGGAACGCTACGGCCATTACTCGATCGCGGCCGAGAGCATGTATGACCACCCGTTCCAGTGGGGCAGCAAGCGCATCGGTCCCGACCTGTCCCGGCTGGGGGGGCGCTATTCCGACGACTGGCATTATGCGCACCTTGCCGACCCGCGGGCGCTGGTTCCGGAATCGCTGATGCCGCGCTACGCCTTCCTGGCGAACACGCGGTTGGACAGCGACGACATCGCCGACCGGCTGCGGACGCTGCGGCATGTGCGGGTGCCCTACACCGACGACCAGATCGCGAACGCGCGCGTGGACCTGATGGCGCAGGCCAATGGCGGTGTCGAGGCGGATGCGGCCACGGCGGCGCTGAAGGCCCGGTATCCTAAGGTGAACATCGTGGCCGGCCGCACGGACCAGCCGACCGAGATGGACGCGCTGGTGGCGTATCTGCAGGTGCTGGGCACGATGGTGGACTTCGCCGACCCCGCGACGGAACAGAGGCTGCGGCAATGATCGCGCACCTGCAGGCCCTGGCCGGCTGGCTGCATACCTTCACGTTGCCAGCGATGGTTGCTGTGTTCTGCCTCACGGCCCTCAGCCTCTATTGGCCCGGCCGCAAGGACGAAGTCGAACAGCCCGGCCGCATCCCGCTCGAGGACGAAACCTGATGCCGACGAAGATCGAGAAAGACATCGTGACGGGTACGTCGACGACCGGGCATGACTGGGACGGGATCAAGGAACTCGACACGCCCATGCCAAAGTGGTGGGTGTCCGTGTTTCTGGCCTGCATCGTATGGGCCGCGGGCTATTGCCTGCTGTACCCGTCCGTCCCCTACGGCCCGGGCTATTGGCATGGGCTGCTGGGCTACTCCAGCCGCGACCGGGTGAATGCGGAGGTGGCCGGGGTCGTGGCGGCGCGGGCGGGGGCGATGGACCGGATCGCGAAGCTGCCCTTCACCGCAATCAGCGCCGACCCGAACCTGTCGGAGATCGCGATGACGGCGGGGCGCATCACGTTTGCGAACAACTGCCAGGCCTGCCATGCCGCGGGCGGCGCCGGGCGGGTCGGCTATCCGGCGCTGGCTGCCGGCGCATGGATCTGGGGCGGCACGCTGGAGGACCTGCATACGACCGTGTTGCATGGGATCCGCAACGGCACCGCGGATGCGCGCGTCAGCCAGATGCCCCGCTTCGGGCAGGACGGGCTGCTGGACGCGACGCAGATCGAGCAGGTGACCGACTACGTCTGGTCGGAGTTCTACGGGCACAAGGATCCGAAGCTCGACGCGTCGGTCGGTGCCGAGGTCTTTGCGACCAACTGTGTCGCCTGCCACGGTGAGCGCGGCGCCGGAAACCGGGAGATGGGGGCGCCGCGCCTGGCCAGCCGGGTGCACCTGTATGGCGACACGCGGGCGGCGATCCGGTCGCAGGTGCAGGCGCCCAGGGCCGGCGTGATGCCGAACTGGGACACGCGGCTCGACCCGGCGACGCTGAAGAGCGTGGTGCTGTACGTCCATGCGCTCGGCGGCGGAGAGTAGCGGCATGGCGCAGGTCACGGTCACGACCGCCCTCGACCACGCACCTGCGCCGGGGCCGCTCTATGCCGCGCGCGTGCGGGTTTATCCTGCGGCGGTGCATGGCCGGATGCGGCGGATCAAGTGGGCGGTGCTGGTGGCCTCCCTGGGTTTGTACTACGCGCTGCCGTGGGTGCGGTGGGACCGTGGCCCGGCCGCACCGAACCAGGCGGTGCTGCTGGATCTCGGCGCGCGCCGGTTCTACCTGTTCTGGTTGGAGTTGTGGCCGCAGGACATCATCTACCTGGCCGGGCTGCTGATCCTGGCGGCGGTGACGCTGTTCCTGGCGACCAGCATCGCCGGGCGGGTTTGGTGCGGATACTCGTGCCCGCAGACGGTCTGGACCGACCTGTTCATGTGGGTCGAGCGCTGGATCGAGGGCGATCGCAACGCGCGGATGAAGCGCGACGCGCTGCCGGTGACGTTCGACAAGGCCTGGCGCAAAACGGCCAAGCACGCGGCCTGGCTTGGGATCGCGTTTTGGACCGGCGGGGCGTGGATCATGTACTACGCCGACGCGCCCACCGTGACGCGCGCCTTTTGGGGGGGCACGGCGGCCGAGCCGGTCTACATATTCATCTCCCTGTTTACCGTCGCGACCTATGTGCTGGCGGGTTGGGCGCGCGAGCAGGTCTGCACCTACATGTGCCCCTGGCCACGGTTCCAGTCGGCGATGCTGGACGAGCAGAGCCTGACCGTCACCTATCAGGCCTGGCGCGGAGAACCGCGGCACCAGGGCAAGCCCATCGAAGCCACCACGGCCTTCGGCGACTGCGTGGATTGCAGCGCCTGCGTGACCGCGTGCCCTACTGGGATCGACATCCGCGACGGCATCCAGCTCGAGTGCATCAATTGTGGCCTGTGCATGGATGCCTGCGACCACGTGATGGAGAAGACGCATCGTCCTCTTGGGCTGATCGCATGGGACACGCTGGCCCGGCAGCAGGCCCGCGAACAGGGCCGTCCGCCGCCGCGCATCCGGCTGCTGCGGCCGCGCACGCTGATCTACCTGACCGCGTTGATCACGGCGGCGGTGGCGATGTCGGTCTCGTTGGCCACGCGGCAGATGGTGACCTTGTCCGCCCAGCGCGACCGCGCGCCGGTGTTCGTAGTACTGCCCGACGGGCAGTTGCGGAACGGCTATTCGATCAGCGTGCTGAACGAGGCGCAGGCTGCGACGGAGTACGAGCTGGGCGTGGAGGGCCTGCCCGGCGCCAGCCTGGCCGTGGCGGGGGTCGCACTCGGCGCCGGGCACGTCCCGGCGCAGTCCGTGACGTTCCGTGTTGAGGCGGACCAGGTTGGGATGGTGCGGGTGTTCGTCACCGCGGCGCCGCGCATGCTCGACCATGGGTCCATGCCGTTGGCGTTCGTGCTGCGCTCGGCGTCCGGCAAGGATGTGCGCTACCAGTCCGTCTTCATGGGGCCAGTTGGATACAAGCCTGGCGATGGAGTGGCGCCATGATCGTCACGAAACACACCGGGTTCCTCTCGGACTGGAAGTGGTTTCCCGTCGGGTTGCTGGGCGCCCTTGCGGTGGTGTTCGCGGTCAACGGCTATCTGGTCTACGCGGCGCTTTCGACCTTCCCGGGCGAGGCCGGGCAGGATGGGTTCGACTTGAGCAATGCCTATGGGCGCGTGCTGGACCTGTCGGCGCGGCAAACGGCGTTGGGTTGGCACGTGCGGGTCGAGGCCGGGGCGGACGGGCATGCGGTCGTGGTGACCACGGACAAGGCGGGGCGACCGTTGCAGGGTGCGCGCGTGCAGGCGCGGGCGGAGCGGCCGGTCGGGCCGAAGCAGGAGACCGCGCTGATCTGGCAGTCGGCGGGGCAGTCCGAGGAACCGGGGCGGCTGGTGTCGCAGCAAAGCCTGGCGGCAGGGCAATGGACCGTGTTGATGACGATAGGGCAGGGGGATGACACGCTCAGCACGACCAGCCGCCTGACGCTGAGATGAGCGGGGCGGGTCTGGCCGGTTCGGCGCTGCGCCCGCCATCCGGGGGCTGTGCGCATTGCGGATTGCCGGTGGCGCCAGGTCAGCGTTTCTGCTGCGCTGGCTGCGATGCCGCGTTCAGCCTGATCGGGGGTCTGGGCCTGGGGCGCTACTACCGCGAACGCGCGCTCGACCCTGGGTTACGCGCGCCGCGGCCAGAGCCTTCCGAGGGCAGGTTGGACCTCGATCGCCATGTCGGTGCGACGGCAGAGGGGTGGGAGCTGACGCTGGCCGTGGACGGGCTGCAATGCGGCGCCTGCGTGTGGCTGATCGAGAGCGTGCTGGCGCGCGAGCCGGGGCTGGATCTCGCGCGGATCAACATGACCTCCCGCCGGCTGCGTCTGGCCTGGCGCGGGGATGCCGCCGAGGCCGGGCGGTTCGTGGCGCGGGTGGAGCAGCTCGGCTATCGCCTGGTGCCGTTCGAGCCGGCGGCGCTGGCGGCGGCGCGCGACGCGTCCGGGCGGGCGCTGTTGCGGGCCTTCGCGGTGGCCGGCTTTGCGGCAGGCAACGTGATGCTGCTGGCGCTGGGCACCTGGGCCGGCGCCCGGCACGGAATGGGGCCGGCGACGCTGGACCTGCTGCACTGGCTGTCGGCCGTGATCGCCATTCCGGCGATCGCCTATGCCGGCAGGCCGTTCTTCGTGTCCGCCCTGCAGGCGTTGCGGCGGGGCGGCACCAACATGGACGTGCCGGTCAGCATCGGCGTGTTGCTCGTGACCGGCCTGAGCCTGTGGCAGACGGCGACCGGCGGCGAGCAGACCTATTTCGAGTCGGCCACGATGCTGCTGACGTTCCTGCTCGCCGGCCGGCTGCTGGACCATCGGGCGCGCGGCCGGGCACGGGCCGCGGCCGAAGATCTGCTGGCATTGCGCGCCGTCGATGTGACGGTGGTCTTGCCCGATGGCAGCACCATGCGGCGACGGCAGCAGGATTTGGCGGTGGGCGACATCGTGCTGGTTGGCATGGGCGAGCGGATCGGCGTGGACGGCGTCGTGGCGAGCGGTCAATCCCTGCTGGATGCGAGCCTTGTGTCGGGAGAGAGCCTGCCGGAGCCCGCCGGTCCCGGCACGAAGGTGTTTGCCGGCACGCTCACTCTTGGCCGGCCTCTGACCATCCGCGTCACCGCCTGCGGGGCCGGCACGATGCTGGCGGAGTGCGTGCGGCTGATCGAGGCGGCGGAGGCGCGGCGCGGCCGGTTCGTGGTGCTTGCCGACCGGGTGGCGCGGGCCTTTGCGCCGGCGGTCCACCTGTGTGCGCTGGGGACCTTCCTGGCGTGGCTGTTCATCGGTCATGCGGCGGTGTCGGACGCGCTGTTGGCGGCTGCGGCCGTACTGATCATCACGTGCCCCTGCGCCCTGGCACTCGCTGTGCCGGCGGTGCAGGTGATCGCGACGGGGCGGCTGTTCCGGGCCGGGGTGCTCATGAAATCGGCCACGGCGCTGGAGCGAGTTGGCGAGGTGACGTCCGTTTGCTTCGACAAGACCGGCACGTTGACCGAGCCTTCAATGCGCCTGGTGGGGCGTGTGGACCGGGGGGCGCTGCAGACGGCGGCGGCGTTGGCGGCGTCCAGCCGGCACCCGCTGGCGCGCGCGCTGTGCGAGGCCGCGGGGCCGGTCGTGGCGGCGGCGGACGTGCAGGAGCATCCGGGCGAGGGCTTGTCGTGCCCGGCGCCGAATCTGCCGACCTGGCTTGGCACGATCCGCCTGGGCAGCGCCGGGTTCTGTAATATCGCGGAGCCGCTGGGCCCCTGCCTGGGGCGACAGGGTCCGGAGATGTGGCTGGCGCGACCCGGCCAGGATGCCGTCCGGTTCGGCTTTGCCGAGCACCTGCGCGACGACGCCCGGGCCACCGTCGATCGGCTGCGGCGGATGGGGCTGCGTGTGCGGCTGCTGTCCGGTGACCGGGCCGATGCGGTGGGGCGGGTGGCGCTCGCGCTCGGGATCGCCGACTGGCAGGCGGGCTGCACGCCCGCGGGTAAGGTCGCTGCCATCGAACGCTGGGAGGCGGCGGGCGAGCGCGTGCTGATGGTGGGCGACGGACTGAACGACGGCCCGGCGCTGAGTGCCGCGAGCGTATCGGCCTCGCCTTCGACGGCGGCCGACCTCAGCCAGACGGTCGCGGACCTCGTCTATCAAGGGCGGTCGTTGGCGCCCGTGGCGCAAAGTATTGCGACAGGACGGCAGGCCCGGCGCGTGATGCGGCAGAACCTGTCGCTCGCGCTGGGCTATAACGGCCTTATGGTGCCGCTGGCGATGGCGGGCCTGGTCACGCCCTGGCTGGCGGCCGCGGCCATGTCGGTGTCGTCGCTGCTGGTGATGGCGAACAGCGCTCGGGTCTGGCGCGGTGGCCCGGCATGATCGTCCTGTTCGCCCTGCTCGGCGTCAGCCTGTGTCTCGGCGGACTTGGTCTGATGGCTTTTCTTTGGTCGCTGCGCACCGGCCAGTACGACGATATCGAGGGGGCTGCGAACCGTGTGCTGTTCGATGACTGAGCCGCCCGCAGCCGACACGATCGCATTCGGCCCAATACAAAACCGTCGTAACGGGCAAGTCAGCATGGTAACGTTCGTGAACGAAAACGAGGTGTGCGGGGAGGCGAGCCTGATGCGGCAGCGATCGACCCTTGGAGACCGTCCATGATGGCCGTTGGCGTCGGCGCCTCGGCCGGGGGTGGCGATGCCTTCACGACGTTTCTAAAGGCGTTGCCATCCAGCACTCCGTTGGCTTTCGTGCTGGTTCAGCGCCTGGAGCCATTCCATCCCAGCCCGATGCTGGAACTGCTGCGGCCATGTTCCACGATCCCGATGGAGCAGGCGGCGGACGGCACTGCGCTGGAGGCCGGACGCATCTACCTGATCGCGCCGGGCACTACGCTGCGCGTGGCTGCGGGGCTGCTGCAGGTCTCGGTGGCGGACGCGTCGCATGGCGCACGGCTGCCGTTCGATGCGCTGCTGCAATCGATGGCGGCCGAGTATGGCGATGAAACCGCCTGCGTCGTCCTGTCCGGCACCGGGACCGATCGCAGCGTCGGGCTGAAGGCGGTCGCCGAATGCGGCGGCCTGATGATCGCGCAGGACCCGGCCGATGCGACCCAAGGCGACATGCTGCGCAGCGCCATCCAGACTGGCGCCGTGCTGCAGCCTGAGGCGCAAACGAAGGTGATCTCGCTGTTCCATTTCGCCCTGCGGGAGGGCGGCGGTCTACTACTCGGCAATTCCGATACGATCGGCAACGCAGACGACCGGTTCGACGTGGTAGCGAAGGCCGAGCAAATCTATCGTCATGTCGGTCGTAGCCGTCCCGGCGAGTTTGGGTTCCTGTCGCACGGCGACGACAACCTGCGGGTGCGGGCGCCGGGTGCGTCCGGAAAGCCACCGTTGCGCCAGGCGGCGCTGGCAGAGCTCGGACGGCGCCTGATGCTGGAGGCCTATGCGCCCGCGGCGGTGATGATCAACGGACGGCACGAGTGCCTATATGCGATGGGTTCCACCGACCGGTATCTGCGGATGGCGCCGGGGCACCCCACGCACGACCTGCTGACGATGGCGCGGCCCGGCATGCGCGCCGCCCTGCGTGCCGCCATCCAGCACGCCACGACGCAGAAGGCGCGCTTCCTGGCCCCTGGTGGCCGCACGCCGGAGGGCGTGCCGTTCGACCTGGAAATCCTGCCCGTTCCGGGCGCCGGCGACGACCTGCTGCTGGTGTGTTTCATCGATCGCTCGCCGTCAGACCGGCGGACCGCGGAGGCCCAGGCGCCTGCGATGCCGGACGCTCGGGCCCTGGAGCTGGAACAGGAGCTGGAAACCACCCGCGCCGAGCTGCAGAGCGCCATCCGCGACCTGGAGATCTCGACCGAGGAACAGAAGGCCATCAACGAGGAGGCGCTGTCGGTCAACGAGGAATACCAATCGACGAACGAGGAACTGCTGACCTCGAAGGAGGAGCTGCAGGCGTTGAACGAGGAGTTGACGGCGCTGAACGCGCAGTTGCAGGAGACCCTGGAACGCCAGCGCACCACGTCCGACGATCTCCAGAACGTTTTGTATAGCACGAATGTTGCGACGCTGCTCCTCGATGCCAAGCTTGGTATCGGCTTCTTCACCCCGGCGACCCGGGCCATGTTCAACCTGATCCCCAGCGATCTCGGCCGGCCGCTGGCAGACCTGCATTCATTGTCGACCGACACGTCTCTGATGGCCGATGCACGGGCTGTGCTCGGCGGCCACGCGGCTCCGGACTGCGAGATCGGCACGCCGAACGGCGCCAGCTTCATGCGCCGGATCTTGCCGTATCGGTCCCAGGCGACCGGGGTGGAGGGTGTGGTGATCACGTTCACGGACGTAACCGAGCGCAACCGCGTGCGGCGCGAACTGCGCGAGGCGGTGGCGCGGGCCGAACTGGCCACTGTGGCCAAGTCGCGGTTCCTCGCCTCGGCGAGCCACGACCTGCGCCAGCCGCTACAGACCCTGACCCTGTTGCATGGGCTGCTTGCCGGGCCCGCAGCCGGTGATCGCGTGGCGCAGTTGCTGACCCGATTGAACGAGACGCTCGGGTCCATGACGGGCATGTTGGACACGCTGCTTGACATCAACCAGATCGATGCCGGGCTGGTGAGCGCCACGGTCGGCGACGTGGCGATCGGTGATTTGCTGGAGCGGCTGAAGCACGAGTTCGCGCTGCATGCCTCGGCCAAGGGGCTGGCCTTCCATGTGGTCGCATCGAGTTGCATCGTGCGCAGCGACCCGGCGCTGTTGGAGCCGATGTTGCGGAACCTGATCTCCAACGCACTGAGATACACCCACTCCGGGACCGTCCTGGTCGGCTGCCGCCGTCATGGGACGAACCTGCGGATCGAGGTGTGGGACACGGGCATCGGCATTCCCGCCGACAAGACCGACATCGTGTTCGAGGAGTATCGCCAGATCGACAATGCCGGTCGGGAGCGGAGCCGGGGATTGGGCCTGGGGCTGGCCATCGTGCGGCGGCTGGGCGATCTGCTTTGTCATCCGGTGCGGGTGCGGTCTTGGCATAGGCGGGGCTCGGTGTTCTCCGTCGAGGTGCCGATGGCGCCTGCCGCACCCGTCATGGCGTCAGAGTTGGTGGCGGGGGTAGTGGCCAGTGGCGGGCTGCTCGCCGGGCCAGCGACAAGCCGCACGGGGGCTATCCTGCTCGTGGAGGACGAGCCGGACGTCCGCACGCTGCTGGCGGAGTATCTGACGACGCTGGGCCACCAGGTGGCCAGTGCCGCGGATGGGAACGCGGCGCTCGAACTGGTGGCGCATGGGGCGATCAGGCCCGACCTGGTGTTGGCCGACTACAACCTGCCCGGCGCGCTGAACGGGCTACGGCTTGGGACTGCGTTGCGTGTGACACTGGGCGCTGGGCTGCCGGTCGTGATCCTGACGGGCGACATCTCGACGCATACCTTGGCCGATGTTGCGTCCGGACGCTGCGTCAAGCTCGACAAGCCCGTGCAGCTCGATACGTTGGCGGGCCTGGTGCAAAGGCTGCTGCCGGCCCATGACGCGCCCGAAAACCTTCAGGGCGTCGTGCATGTCGTCGACGACGATCAGGGTGTGCTCGATGCGATCGCCGCGCTGCTGGCGCAGGAGGGGCGGCACTGCATGACCTATCCAAGCTGCGAGACGTTCCTGGCCGCCTTCCAGCCCGGGTCGGGGCAGTGCCTGGTGCTGGACGCGCATTTGCCTGGTCTGTGCGGGCTGGACCTGCTGCGACAGATGCGTGCCGCCGGGCACTACCTTCCGGCGATCGTCATGACCGGCGGCAGCGACACATCGATGGTGGTGGAGGCCATGAAGGCCGGCGCGGTCGATTTCCTGGAGAAGCCCATCGCCGGGGCCGAGTTGCTGGACTGCATCACCCGCGCGTTGGATCTGGCGCAGGGTAGCGGCGGGCGAATGGCCTGGGAGCGCCAGGCCGCCAGCCGGGTCGCGACGTTGACCGTCCGGCAGCGGGAGATCATGGCGCTGGTTCTGGAGGGGCACCCGAGCAAGAACATCGCGGCCGATCTGCATATCAGCCAGCGCACGGTGGAGAACCACCGCGCCGCCATCATGCACAAGACCGGCTCGGCTTCGCTGCCGGCCCTCGCGCGGTTGGCGATGGCGGCCGCGGGGGCGGGGGGCTTGCCCGACGGCGGTGGGGCGCCGGATGCGGCTGCGGAGCCCGCGCCGGTCTGAGCCCCCGCTTGGTCCGAGCCCCTGCTTGGTCCGAGCCCTGGTCTGTTCCTCATGGCAGGGGATGGCGCGCGAACCCTGGCGTTGACGCCGTCCCGGGCGGGGGGCACGGTTGACCCGCAAGATGCCCGCAAAGGGCAGGCGGGGAGGAACGGCGCTGAAATACGGTGACTATCCCAAGGTTGCGTCGCTCGGTGACGTCGCGGGATTTTTGGCCCATGCCGCCTCGTGCGGCCTGGACTTCCCGTGCGACGCCGTCATTGAGACAGGGCCCGACGCCCCGCTTGCGCAGCCGTTCACCGTCTGTGGCCGCGTTCTCGACAACCGGTTCTGCATCCAGCCGATGGAGGGCTGGGACGGCACGCCCGATGGCCGGCCGTCTGACCGAACGCGGGTCCGCTGGGCCAATTTCGGGCGCAGCGGCGCGAAGTTCATCTGGGGCGGGGAGGCGGTTGCCGTCTGCCACGAGGGCCGGGCGAACCCGCTGCAGCTGTGCCTGAACGAGGGCACGCTGCCGGAGATCGCGGGGCTGCGCGACATCCTGCTTGCCGCCCACCGCGAGTCAGCGCCCGCCGATGACGGCCCGCTGCTGATCGGGCTGCAATTGACGCATTCCGGCCGTTTCTGCCGCCCTGACCCGGGACGCGGGCTGCGGCCTGTCGTGCTGTATCGCCATCCCATCCTGGATACGAAGTTCGGACTGCCGTCCGATCATCCGGTGATGACGGACGACGCGATCGAGCGTGTCATCCAGGACTTCGTCGCGGCCGCCAAGCGGGCGCAGCGCGCGGGCTACGATTTCGTCGATCTCAAGCATTGCCACGGCTATCTCGGACACGAATTCCTGAGCGCGCTGCACCGCCCCGGGCGCTTCGGTGGCAGCCTCGCGAACCGCACCCGCTTCCTGCGCGAGATCGTGGCGGGCATCCGGGCCGAGGCGCCGGGGCTGGAGATCGGCGTCCGGCTGAGTGCCATCGACCTGGTGCCGTTCCGGCCCGACCCGCTGCTGTCGGACGCGGAAACGCTCGGCCCCGGCGCGCCGGAGCCCCACGCTGCGGTGTACGACGCAGTGTTCGGCGCGGACCCGCGGAACCCGGTCGCGTTCGACATCGCGCCGGCAATCGCATTTTGCGAGGTGATGCAGGAGCTTGGGATCGGTCTGCTTAACGTCACGGCCGGCAGCCCCTATTACAACCCGCACGTCACGCGCCCGGCGCTGTATCCGTCATCGGACGGGTATCGGCCGCCGGAGGAGCCGCTGGCCGGCGTGCTCCGCCTGCTGACGGTTACGCGGCTGCTGAAGCAGCGCTTTCCCACGATGACCGTGGTGGGCAGCGGCTACACCTATCTGCAGGAGTTCCTGCCGCATGTGGCACAGAGCGCGGTGCGGCAGGGCTGGACGGATTTCGTGGGACTGGGCCGCATGGTGCTGTCGTATCCGGAGTTGCCGCGCGACGTGCTGACCACGGGCGCGATGCAGAGGAAGCGCCTTTGCCGCACCTTTAGCGACTGCACCACAGCGCCGCGCAACGGCATCGTGTCCGGGTGTTATCCGCTGGATCCCACCTACAAGAAATCACCGGAAGCGCGTGCGCTGGCCGCGGTGAAGAAGGCAGTGAAACTCACATGAAGACCGTCACCGTCGCGCTGATCGGCAGCGGCTTCGTCGCCGAACTGCATATGCATGCCTATCGCCGCGTGTATGGCGTGGATGTGCGGGTGGCGCTGGTCTGCGCGCGCGGCGATGCCGTGCAGGACTTCGCCCGCCGGCATGAGATTGCGGCCACCTGCCGCGATTGGCACCAGGTGCTGACGGACCCGGCGATCGACGTCGTCGACCTCTGCACGCCGCCGGCCACGCACGCCGAGATGGTCGTGGCGTTCATGCAGGCCGGCAAGCACGTGATCTGCGAGAAGCCCTTCACCGGCTATTTCGGCCAACCAGGCGACGCGACGCCCATCGGCACCGCCGTGCCCAAGGCGCTGATGTTCAAGCGTGTGATGGCGCAGATGGACGAGATGGCCGCCGCCATCCGCGCCACAGGCAAGCTGTTCATGTATGCCGAAGACTGGGTGTACGCGCCGGCCGTCCGCAAGACGGCCGAGATCATCCGCGCGACCAAGGACAAGATCCTGTTCATGAAGGCCGAGGAGAGCCATAGCGGCTCCCACGCCGAGCACGCCGCGCGCTGGGATATGACAGGCGGCGGGGCACTGATCCGCCAGGGCTGCCATCCGCTCTCTGCCGTTCTGCACCTGAAACAGGTCGAGGCTGTGGCGCGCAACGAGGTCATCACCGTGACCGATGTCACCTGCGACGTCGGTCACATCAGCAACCGGGTGCCCGACGCGGACCGGGCCTATCTCAACGCCCACCCCGTCGATGTCGAGGATTGGGGCCTGCTGAGCCTTAGCTTCAGCGACGGCACGAAGGCCACGGTGTTTGCCGGCGACATGATCCTGGGCGGCGTGCGCAACCTGATCGAGACCTTCACGACGGGCGGTGTGCTGTTCGCCAACATCGCGCCCAACAACCACATGGTCAGCTATGCGACCGACGAGACGCGCCTTGCTGGCGTGTATATCACCGAGAAGGTCGACCGGAAGACCGGATGGCAGCAGATCTGCCTGGAGGAGGAATGGACCCGCGGCTACCTGCAGGAGATCCAGGACTTCATGGAGTGCGCCGCGACCGGGCGGCAGCCGCTGGCCGGGCTCGATCTCGCCTACCAGGCGATCCTTATCCATTACGCCGCATACCAGGCCGCAGAAGAAGGCCGGCGCATCACGCTGTAGCGAAACAAAAATAGGGGGAAGCCATGCATCATGTCCTGAGCCGTCGTGCCGCACTCGTGGGAATGGGCGTCGCCGCCGTCGGTACGGCACGCGCACAGGCCGGCTGGAAGCCGGTGCGGCCGATCAACCTGATCGTCCCCTGGGCGGCGGGCGGCTCCACGGACCAGGTGACGCGCGTTGTTGCCAGCGAGCTGAGCGGCCTGCTCGGCGAGACCATCGTCATCGTCAACCAGCCCGGCGCCTCCGGGGCGATCGGAACAAAAAGCGTGATGGACGCGCCGCATGACGGCTACACCTGGACGTCAGGCGCGGTGCAGGACCTCGGCACCTACGAGACGCTGGGCTCGGTGAAGGCGCGGCTGTCGGATTGGGAGCTGTTTCTGAGTGTCGCGAACGTTTCCGTGCTGAGCGTGAACGCCAAGGCGCCGTACACGACCGCGGCCGAGTTCATCGAGGCCATGCGGCAGAAGCCCGGCGCCATCACGGTGGCCACTGCGGGTGTGACGTCGTCGGGTCACGCGGCGATGGACATGGTCGCCAATGCCGCCCATGTGACCTATCGCCACGTCACATACGATGGCGGCAACCCGGCCGTGGTCGCGACCGTCGCTGGCGAAACCGTTGCCACGACGCAGGTGGCAGCCGAGGAGGCGGAGATGATCCGCGGCAAGCTGCTGCGCCCCCTGGCCGCGATCGGCGACAAGCCGGTGGTGCTGGACGGGTATGGCACCATTCCGGCCATGTCGGACACGATCGCCGGGTTCACCGCGCCGGCCAACTACTTCGGGATCTTCCTGCCGAAGGGCGTGCCGGCCGAGGTGCTCGCGACGTTGCAGGCCTTGTGGCGTGACAAGATCGCGTCCAGCGAAAGCCTTCGGAAATACGCCGCCGACAAGGGCGCGCTGTTCGCCCCGGCCTATGGCGAGGCGGCGCAGAAGCTGGCCTTTCCCGCGGTGCAGGCCAATGCGTGGCAGTTGTTCAACAGCGGCAAGACCAAGATCTCGCCTGCAAGCGTCGGCATTCCCGCGCCCTGAGCACGATGATAACCGACGACGACGACGCCATGCCGCCCCGCTCGGACCTGCTCGAGGCCGGGGCGTGGCTGGTGCTGGGGACCGCGGTGCTGGTCGCGTCGATCCGTATGGACCGGCTGGAGGATCAGGACGTGCCGCCATTTGGCGCGCCGGGCCTGCTGCCTGGCCTGCTGGGACTCGCATTGTTGGTCATGGGCGGCCTGTTCGCCGCTCGCAGCCTGCGGCGGGGCGCGCTCACCGTGCCTGTCCGTCCGACGGTTGCAGCGCCCGGGCGAGCGCTGCTGGTGATCGGGCTGTGCGTGCTGTTCGGGACCGTTCTGGTCGGTCACGGACTGCCGTTCTGGGCCGCCGCCGCCGGGTTCGTGACGATCGCGATCCTGCTGCTTCGGCAGGGCGACCGGCCTGCTATCGGTTTGCGGGCCATCCTGAGTGCGCTTGCCGTCGGACTCGGGGCCGGCTTGGGGATCACGCTGGTGTTCCAGCAAGTCTTTCTCGTGCGCCTGCCATGACACGCGGCGCCTTCCTTCCGTCTTCCCTTCCAGGAAGGGGCCAGGGGTGGGTCGCCGCAAGCGACCCGAATGCCATCAAAGGGTCGTTCTCGGCCTCACCCACGCCTAACCCCTCCCTTGCAGGGATGGGAACCAGCCAGCGCCACACGACGGATCGGGGCCGCTGATGTTCGAGGGCATCGACGACCTGCTACAATCCTACCTGGCGGTGCTCAACGTCACCTCGCTGGCCTATGGGCTAGGCGGCGCGTTGGTGGGCATCATCGTCGGCTGCCTGCCGGGGCTGTCGGCCACGCTGTGCATCGCGTTGCTAACCACGCTGACCATCAAGCTGCCGGCCAACGACGCCATCCTGGTCCTGGTCTGCTCCTATGTCGGCACGCTGTATGGTGGGTCGCGGACGGCCATCCTGCTGAACATTCCAGGGACGGCCGCCAACGCGGCGTCCTGCGCCGACGGGCATGCGCTGGCCAAGCGGGGGGAGGCGGGGCGCGCCATCGGCATCGCAACCTCGGGCGCGTTCACCAGCACGCTGTTCGGCGTCATCTGCCTGGCCGCCTTCACGCCCATGCTGGCGCGGGTGGCGTTGTCGTTCGGATCATACGAGTTCTTCTGGCTGGCGCTGTTCGGCGTCACGATGTCCGGCAGCATCGTCGGCAACGATCCGCTGAAGGGTTGGCTGATGGGGCTGCTCGGACTGCTGGCCGCCCAGTTGGGACAGGATGGGCTGTATGCCCAGGACCGCTTCACCTTCGGATGGGACCAGCTGTCCGGCGGCATCGCGCTCATCCCGGCCCTGGTGGGCGCGTTCGGGTTTGCCGAGATCCTGACGAAGCTCTCCAGCCCCATCGAGGCCAAGCTGGTGGAGATGAAGGATTCCGTGCTGCCACGCTTCCGCGAGGTCGTGCAGTATTGGCCGACCGTGTTGCGCTCCGGCGTGATAGGTGTCGTGACCGGGCTGATGCCCGGCGTGGGCGAGGATTCCGGGGCGTGGATGTCCTATGCCGCCGCGAAGGCGTTGAGCAAAGAACCTGAGCAGTTCGGCAAGGGCTCGATCGACGGTCTGATGGCGGCGGAGACCGGCGACATGGCCTCCATCCCCGGGCACATGATCCCGCTGCTGGCGCTCGGCATTCCGGGGTCGGCACCGTCCGCCGTGCTGATGGCGGCCATGGTGATCCACGGCATCCAGCCGGGGCCCATGCTGATGGTGCAGCACCCGCGCTTCATCTACGACGTGGTGGCCATGACGACGGTGGCGATGTTCGCCATCCTGCTGTTCGGACTATTCCTGGTGCGGCCGTTGCTGCTGGTGCTGCGGGTGCGCAACGCCGTGCTGATGCCGGTCATCTTCCTGCTGTGCTGCGTGGGCGCGTTTGCCAATGCGGCCCGGCTGTTCGACATCTACACCATGCTGTTCGTCGGCATTGGCGCCTTCCTACTGCGCCGCCGCGGCTACCACATGGCGCCGTTCGTGCTCGGGCTCGTGCTCGGAGGGCTGTTGGACAAGAGCCTGCGGCGGGGGCTGGTGTTGTCCGATGGCAGTCTGGAGCCGTTCTTCACCCGGCCGATCTCGCTGGCGCTGGCGCTCATAACGAGCCTGACCTTGCTGATGTATGTGCCGCCCGTACGCGCCGGGCTACGCCGCATGCTGGCCGGCATCGGCCGCGGTTTCCGGCGCCGGCCTGCGTAGGATAACGGTCGCCTACTTCAGGTGTGTCCGCATCGCCGACGTCATCTCGGAACTGCCGCTGTCGCCGACGTCGTAGGTGATGTCCGCCCTGGACGCGAGCACGACGGGGGCGGTGAACAACGGCAGCACCACGCGCGACTCGGCCACGCGGCGGTCTGCGGACTTCAACAGGCCGAGCCGACGCGCCGGGTCGCTCTCCGTGAGGGCCGCGTCGATCTCCTGGTCCGTCACTGCATCGGAATAGGCCGTGCGGTTCGTGCCGCCCATCTTCCGTGCGGGCTCGATACTGTGGAAGATGTTGTTAAGGGTGTAGCCAGCGTCGCCCATCACGTTGCTCCAGGCGCTCAGGAACAGCGGCACCGGATTGGCGCCGGTCCGCACCTTCGAGAAGAACACGGCGGCCGGCAACGCATCGACCGAGGCCTTGATGCCGATCCGCGCCAGCATCTGGCCCAGCGCCTGGCAGACCTTCGCATCGGCCACGTAGCGCCCGTTCGGGCACACCAGGCTGGTGGAAAATCCGTTCGGGAATCCGGCCTCGGCCAGCAGCTTGCGCGCTTCGTCCGGCGCGAAGGGGTCGGCCTTCATGTCATCGAGGTAGCCGTTCATCCCCGGCACGCCCAGCTGCGTGGCCACGCGGCCGTAGCCGACCAGCGTGCTGCGGACGATGCCCTCGCGGTTGATGGCCAGGCTGATCGCCTGCCGCACCTTCGGGTCCAGAAGCACGTTCTTGCCGTCCACCATGTCCAGCTTGGGGTCCATGTTGAGGCCCAGGGCCGTTGTCCCGGCCCTGGTCAAGCTTCCTGGGCCGTTGTCCCGGCCCTGGTCGGTCTGCCTGGGCCGTTGTCCTGGCCCTGGTCGATCTCTACCATTCCCGCAGTAACCGAGAGGCTCACCCATGACAGAGACCGGCATGATCCTGGTGACCGGCGCAAGCCGCGGCATCGGCGCCGCGGTGGCCCGCAAGCTTGCGGCACTCGGGCACCCGGTCGCCGTCAACTACGCCACCAGCCCCGGCCCGGCGCACGAGGTGGTTGCCGCCATCCGCGTCGCGGGCGGCACCGCTGAGGCCATCCAGGGCGACGTGGGCGACCCCGCCGCCATCGAGCCGCTGTTCGACAGCGCCATCGCAGCCCTCGGCCCGCTGGCGGGCCTTGTGAACAACGCCGGCATCATCGGCGCGCATGCCCGGGTGCAGGACCAGGGTGCCGCGGACCTGGCGCGCCTGTTCGCCGTCAACGTGCTGGGCACGATGCTGTGCACGGGCGCTGCCATCCGCCGCCTGTCGACCCGGCATGGCGGCGCTGGCGGCGCCATCGTCAACCTCGGGTCCGTCGCCGCCCGCACCGGCGGCTTGCCCGGCATCATCCCCTACGCCGCCACCAAGGGCGCCATCGAAACCTTCACCCGCGGCGTCGCCAACGAGGTCGCGCTGGAGGGCATCCGCATCAACGCCGTCGCACCCGGCCTGATCCAGACCGACATGGTCACCCCCGGCATGGCCGAGAACGCGAAGACCGGCATTCCGATCGGCCGCCTCGGCACGCCCGAAGACATCGCCGAGGCCGTGGCCTTCCTGCTGTCCCCCGCCGCCGCCTACATGACCGGCAGCATCATGACCGTGTCCGGCGGGCGCTGAACCCGGAACCCCTACCCCATCAGCCGCTTCACCCAGGCGAGCTTCCCGTCATAGGGCGGATACCGCATCGGCAGGTCGATCTTTGCACTCTGCCGAAACAGCGCTCGCGGGTTCGAGAACGCCTCGAACCCCGCCCGCCCATGCGATCGTCCCATCCCGCTGGCGCCCACGCCGCCGAACGGCAGGCCGGGCACCGTCGCCTGCACCAGGTGATCGTTCACCACGAACGCGCCAGAGCGCGTGGCGGTCCGCAGCCGGGCGGCCAAGACGTCGTCGCGCCCGTGCACCGTGGTCACCAGCGGCGCCGACTCACCTTGCAGCCTGCTAAGCAACTCGGCCTCGTCGTGCCACGCGACGATGGGTAGGATCGGGCCGAAAATCTCCTCTCTGAGCGACGGAGCATCCTCCGGCACGTCCAGCAGAAGGGTTGGCTGCATATGCAGCCTGGCAGCATCCACACCGCCGCCATGCGCGACGCGGCCCGGCGACAGGTAGGCGGCCGCGCGATCCAGATGTCGCTGGTTGACCATGCGCTGGAGCCCGGCGCCATCCGCGCCGTAGAACCGGTCCAACGTCGCCTTCAGCGCTGCCACGAACGCGTCGTGCACGCTCGCATGGACCAGCACGTGGTTGGGCGCGAGGCATGTCTGGCCGGCATTCAGGAACTTGCCCCAGGCGATGCGCCTGGCTGTCAGCGCCGGGTCGGCGGTGGGTTCGACGATGCATGGGTTGCAGCCGCCCAGCTCCAGCGTCGTCGGCACCAGGTTGGCCGCCGCAGCCAGGGCGACGGCACGGCCGACGCCGGTGGATCCTGTGAAGAAAATATGATCCCACGGCAGCGCCGTCAGCGCCGCCGCTACGGTAGCATCGCCCATCATGACGCGGACATGCCCGGGGTCGAACACCGAAGCGATCAGCCGGTCCAACGCCGCCGCTGTCGCCGGCGCATGCTCGGACGGCTTCAGCAGCACGCAGTTTCCGGACGCGACCGCGCCCACCAGCGGCATCAGGCCCAGCTGCACCGGGTAGTTCCAGGGGCTCAGCACCAGCACGGCACCCAGCGGTTCCATCGCCACGGCCGCCCGCGCCGGCCAGTGGAACCAGCTTGGCCGTACCGGCCGCGGTGCCGCCCAGCGGGCCAAGCGCGCGATGGTGTGCATGATCTCCTGCCGCACCGGCATCAGCTCCGACGAGTAGGCCTCGAAGGCGGGCTTGCCGAGGTCGTCGAACAAGGCCGCCGTCAGATCGGCCTCGGCCACGCCGATTGCCGCATGCAGGCGTCGCAGGGCGTTCAGCCGCGCCGCCAGGGGCAGCGTCACGCCGCTGGCAAAGGTGGTGTGGAGCGTGGTGAGGGGGGAAGTATCCATGGGTGTTCTGGCCTTACCGGCGTCCGTGCGATGCATCAAGGGCGGCGGCTCGATTGCGTCCGGCGCATGGCCGACCTACGCTCGCGATCAAGAAAGGCTCCGCGCAAGCACGGGCCGGGCTGTTGGGGACGGGGACGCTGCGTTTCAACCTTGGGGTGGTGCGTAATGACGATCGGAAGACGGGTTCTGCTGCAGGGTGCAGCCGGTGCGGCGCTGTTGGCGGAGGCACCGAATGCGATGGCCCAGACCAGGGCCGAAACGCTGCGATACGTGACGGGCAACACCATCAACACGCTTGACACCACCATGCCTGGCGCGACCCGCGAGGCCTTCGGGCTCAGCATGAACGTCTATGACCGCCTGTTCAGCTATGGCCGCAAGCAACTGAACGGCAACTGGGTGTTCGACAGCGACGCCATCCGCGGCGAGCTGGCGAAGTCCTACGCCATCAGCCCCGACGCAAAGACCATCTCCATCACCATGCGCCCGGACGCAACCTGGCACGACGGCAGCCCGGTTACGGCCGAAGACGTCAAATGGTCGCTGGACCGCGCCGTCTCCGCCAAGTCGCTGGCGGCGCCACAGTTGTCCACGGGCTCGCTGACCAGCCCCGAGCAGTTCAAGATCACAGCCCCCGACACCATCACCATCACGCTGGATAAGCCCGACCGCCTGGCGCTGGCGAACCTGTGCGTGCCCTACGCCATCATGATCAACAGCAAGCTCGCCAAGCAGCACGCGACCGCCGAGGACCCCTGGGCGCAGGAGTGGATGAAGACCAACACGGCGGCGTCCGGCGCGTTCATCATCGAAAGCCACAAACCCGGCGAAAGCACGGTACTGCGCCGCAACGACAAATGGACCGGAGGCCCGAACGGCGCGCTGCCGAGCTTCCGCCGCATCATCATCCAGACCGTCCCCGAGCCCGCCACCCGCGCCAACCTCATCGAACGCGGCGACGCCGACCTGTCCATCGACCTCGCCGCCTCGGACATGCCCAGCATCGAAAAGTCGGCAAAAACTAAGGTCGCATCCATCCCGCAGACCAACGGCTTCACCCACATCACGATGAACACGCTGATGCCGCCCTTCGACAACCCGAAGGTGCGCAAGGCCGTCGCCGCCGCCTTGCCCTACGAAGACATGTTCAAGGCCGCCATCTTCGGCCGCGGCGCCAAGCTGTACGACGCGAGTTGGACGGCCGCCCCCGACAGCAAGTTCCCCCAGCCCATGCCCAACAAGACCGACCCGGCGCTTGCCAAGAGACTGCTCGCCGAGGCCGGGTTTCCGAACGGCTTCAGCACCACCTTCGGCTTCAGCGCCGGCCAGGCCGCAACGGCCGAGCCCATGGCCGCCCTGATCAAAGAGGCCCTCGGCAAGGTGGGCATCCAGGTCGAGATCCAGAAGAAGCCGGACGCCGAGTTCAACACGCTCGAATCCGACAAGAAGATGCCGTTCTTCACCGACGGCGCCACCGCCTGGCTGCCCTTCACCTACTACTTCTTCTATCTCTACTTCACCCGCGACCAGCGCTGGAATTTTTCGTCGTGGAAGAACAAGGGCATGGAAGACCTGACGCTCGACGCCCGCTACCAGACCGACCCGGCCAAGTACGACGCCGAGTGCAAGCAGATGATCGACCTGTTCACCGCCGACACCCCGCTGATCATGCTCTGGCAACCCAACCAGGACGCGGTGATGGCCAAGTCGATCGACGGCTATACCTACCAGTTTTATCGCCAGGCCGACTTCCGTGACCTCAAGCGCACCTAAAAAGCCCTCGCCCGCCGGGAGAAAGTCGGGTGAGGGTTTTGGCCGCGAACGCGTCAGGTTGAGCCCAGCATGACCCACGTCAAAGCCATCGCCCGCCGCATCGCCGCCCGCCTGCTTGCCTCCCTCCCGGCCCTCCTCGGCGTCGTCATCGTCACCTTCGTCCTCATGCGCGTCCTGCCCGGAGACCCTGCCGTCTTCTTCGCCTCGGGACCTAGCGCCGGCCGGGCGGAGATCGAGGATTTGCGCCGTTCCATGGGCCTCGACAAACCCGTCCCCATCCAGCTCGCGCTGTATCTCGGCCAGATCGCGAAGGGCGATCTCGGCCGCTCCATGACCACCGGCCAGCCCGTC
The DNA here is from genome assembly GCA_043748985.1 of Rhodospirillales bacterium. GTDB lineage: Bacteria > Pseudomonadota > Alphaproteobacteria > Acetobacterales > Acetobacteraceae > JBBROS01. The sequence continues at coordinate 5,336 of JAYVEG010000132.1, read as the reverse complement.
GCACTCGACATCAGGCGCCGCCTGCCGGCCTCGCTGGAACTCACCTGCACCGCGCTGCTGATCGCCCTATCGCTCGCCGTCCCTCTCGGCGTCGCCGCCGCCCTGCGCCCCGGCTCCCTCGTCGATCACGCCGTCCGCATGCTTTGCACCCTCGGCGTCTGCGTCCCGACCTTCGTTTCCGGTTTGCTGCTCATCTACGCCTTCTACTACCTCCTTGGCTGGGCGCCGGACCCAACTGCGCGTATCGACATCTTCGCGAGCCCCCCCCCGGACATCACCGGCTTCTATCTCGTCGATTACGCACTGACGCGCGACCCTGAGGGCTGGTGGGCCGCCTTCACCCAGCTTCTCCTCCCCGCCTTCACCATGGCGTTGTTTGTCCTAGCCCCGCTCGCCCGCATGACCCGCGCATCCATGCTCGCGGTCCTGGGTGCCGACTTCATCCGCACCGCCCGCGCTATGGGCCTGACGCGCGCGCGCATCGTCGTCGCCTACGCGCTCCGCAACGCCCTGCTGCCCGTCATCACCATCACCGGCATCGTCTTCTCCACCATGCTCGGCGCCAACGTCCTGGTCGAAAAGGTCTTCTCCTGGCCCGGCATCGCGTCTTACGCGCTCGACGCCCTGCTCGCCTCCGACTACGCCCCCGTGCAGGCCTTCGTGCTGCTCATGGCCAGCATCTTCGTAATAGCCAACATCCTGATCGACATCCTCTACGGCCTCGCGGACCCGAGGGTCTCGACCTCATGAGCACCACCGCTGCGGGCCACGCCGCTCCCAACCACGTCCTCTATGTCCTCCGCTCCAACCCCGTCACCGCCATCGCGGCGGCCGGCACGCTCCTTCTCGTCCTCATCGCCGTGGCCGCACCGGCCATCGTCCCCTACGACCCCATCGCCTCCAACGTCCCCATCGCCCTGCAGCCGCCGAACGCTGCCCACTGGGCCGGCACGGACCAGCTCGGCCGCGACATCCTCAGCCGCATCATCGCCGCGGCCCGCCTCGACCTCGCCATCGCGGCCTCCGCCGTCGGCCTCTCCTTTGCGGTCGGCGCCGTCATCGGCGGGTTCTGCGGCTATCGCGGCGGCCGGCTCGACCGCTGGGTCGGCCACTTCGTCGACGTGCTGATGGCGTTCCCATTGTTCGTCCTCGCCATGGCCCTCGTCGCCGCCCTCGGCAACCGCGTGGAGAACATCATCATCGCGACCGCCGTCATCAACCTGCCGTTCTACATCCGCTTCGCCCGCGCCGAGGTGAACGTCCGCCGCAACGCCGGCTGGGTCGAAGCCGCGCGCGCCTGCGGCGAGGGCCACCTCTCCGTCGTGCTCCGCGTGCTGCTGCCCAACGTCCTCCCCGCCATGGCCGTGCAGATATCCCTGAACCTGGGTTGGGCGATCCTCAATGCCGCCGGCCTCTCCTTCATCGGCCTCGGCGTCACCGCGCCTACGCCTGAATGGGGCATCATGGTGGCCGAGGGCGCCCGCTTCATCACCACGGGCAAGTGGTGGCTCGTCGCGCTGCCGGGCCTCGCGCTGATGCTGACTGTCCTGTGCTTCAACCTGCTGGGCGATGGCCTCCGCGACATGCTCGACCCCCGCATGCGCACATGATGCTGCGGGTCGAGGGCCTCGAGGTCAGCTTCGCCACCCGCCGCGGCAAGGTCACGGCACTGCACGGCATCGACCTCGTGGTAGGCCAGGGCGAGACCCTCGGCGTGGTCGGCGAGAGCGGCTCCGGTAAGTCCGTCACCTCGCTCGCCATCATGCGCCTGCTCGACCGCGCCGGCCGCATCGAGGCCGGCCGCATCCTGTTCGACGGCCAGGACGTCACCCGGCTTGGCCCCGCCGATCTCCGCCGCCTGCGCGGCTCCGCCCTGTCGATGATCTTCCAGAACCCCCGCGTCGCGCTGAATCCCATCCGCACCGTGGAACAGCAGATCGCCGACGTGCTACGCGCCCACGACAAGGATGCCACCCGCCCCCGCGTGCTGGCCTTGCTGAACGACGTCCGCATCCGCGACCCCGAGCGCCGGCTGCGTGCCTACCCGCACGAACTCTCCGGCGGCATGTGCCAGCGCGTGATGATCGGCATGGCCATCGCCTGCGAGCCCGCTTTGCTGATCGCCGACGAACCCACCACAGGCCTGGACGTCACCACCCAGCAAACCGTCATGGAACTCCTCGCCGGCATCAAGGCCACCCGCGGCATGGCACTGATCCTGATCACCCATGACCTCGGCCTCGCCGCCCGCTGGTGCGACCGCATCGCCGTCATGGAGCAGGGCAGGGTGGTCGAAACCGGCCCTACCGCCGCCCTCTTCGAAGCCCCCCAGCACCCCTACACCAAACGCCTGGTCGCCGCCTCCCCCACCCGCCGCTCCCGCCTGGAAGACCTCACCGAAAAGCCCTCTCCCGCCTGCGAGAGAGGGCTGGTCGAGGGTCCGGCCGCCAGGACCGCCCCCCACTCCCCCGGCACCCCATCCCTCCTGGAACTCAACACCCTCACGAAATCCTTCGACGGCCACCGCGCGGTCTCCGAAGTCTCGTTCCGCATCCCCCCCGGCGGCGCCCTCGGCCTCGTCGGTGAAAGCGGTTCCGGCAAAAGCACCCTGTCCCGTCTCATCACCCGCCTCATCGACCCCGACGCCGGGGACATCATCTTCAACGGCGAGTCCATCTCCGACGCGCCTGCAAGAGATTTCCACCGCCACCCCGCCCGCGCCCAGATACAGATCGTCTTCCAGGACCCCCACGACAGCCTCAACCCCCGCGACACCGCCTTCGACAGCATCGCCCACCCGCTCCGCCGCCTGAAGCACATGCGGAACGGTGCCGCCTTATCGGCGAAGGTCCGCGACGCCGCGCAGCGCTGCGGCCTGCCGCTCGACCTGCTCGACCGCTTTCCCCACCAGCTCTCCGGCGGCCAGAAGGCCCGCGTCGGCATCGCCCGCGCCATCGCGCCAGAGCCCCGCCTGCTGGTGCTGGACGAACCGACCGCGGCACTCGACGTCTCTGTCCAGGCCGTCATCCTCCAGCTCCTCGCCCGCCTTCGCCACGAGGACGGCATCGGCCTGCTGTTCGTCAGCCACGATCTCAACGTCGTTCGCATGCTCTGCGACGACCTCGTCGTCCTCCAGGCCGGCGAGGTCGTCGAGGCCGGTCCGAGTGCGCAGGTGTTCGCAAACCCGGCGACGGACTACACGCGCCGCCTGCTCGACGCGATCCCCTATTTCGAACCGAGCCAGAAACCACGATCGTCATCCCCGCGCTCGACCCGGGGGTCCAATGACCTTGAAAGCGCTGTCGTGGCTACGGGATGGCCGGATCAGGCCCGGCCATGACGCCGGGTTCGCGATGGACCGTCGGCACCGACATCGGGGGCACGTTCACCGACATCGTCGCGGTCCACGACGACACCGGCGAAACCCGGTCGGCCAAGGTCCCATCGCGCCCCGACGCCCCCGTTGAAGCCATGCTCGCCGCCATCGCCGCCATCGGCCTCGATGGTATGCAGGTCAGTCGCTTCGTCCACGGCACCACCCGCATCACCAACGCCATCGTCCAGTCTCGTCTGCCACCCATCGCGCTGATCGCCACGGCGGGCTTCGAGGACGTGCTGGAGATCGGCCGCTACCGCCGCCGCGACCTGTACGACCTGTCCGTCCCGCCGAAAGCGCCCCCGCTGGTCCCGCACGAGCGCTGCTTCGGTCTGCAGGAACGGCTCGACCACCACGGCCGCGTCATGCTGGCGCCCACCACCGAAGAACTCGACCGCATGGCCACTTGGGTCACCGCCTCGGGCATGCAAAGCGTCGCCGTCTGCCTGCTGCATGCCTACGCCAACCCCGTCCATGAGCGCCTGGTCGCCGAGCGCCTACGGGCCCTCGTCCCCCACATCTCACTCAGCCACGACGTCAATCCCGAGGCTCGTGAATACGAACGCGCCTCCAGCACCGCCTACAACGCCGCCGCGATGCCCATCGCCGCGGATTACCTGACGGAGCTGGAGCATCGACTGCCGCTCGGCCCGGGCCTGCAGGTGTTCCACTCGGCAGGCGGCATGGTCTCCACCGCCACCGCGAAGCGCCGCCCCATCGTCATGGCCATGTCCGGCCCCGCTGCCGGCGTCGCCGCCTCCGCCCGCATCGCCCGCGACATGCAACTGTCCCGCGTGCTCACCTTCGACATGGGCGGCACCACCACCGACGTCTGCCTCATCCTCGACGGCGCCGCCGAGATGACCGACACCCGCATGACCGGAGACCGCCCGCTGCGCCAGCCTATGCTGGCCGTGCAGTCCATCGGCGCGGGTGGTGGCTCCCTCGTGACGCGGGGTGCCGGCGGCCTTTCCGTGGGTCCGCAAAGCGCCGGCGTCGAACCCGGCCCGGCCTGCTACGACACCGGAGGTCTGCTTCCCACCATCACCGACGCCAACGCCGTTCTGGGCTACCTCGACCCCGAAGCGAGCCTGGGTGGCCGCATCCGTATCGACGTGGACCGCGCCCGCGCCGCCATCGCTCCCATCGCGGCCGCCCTCGGTCTCGACGTGATCGCCGCCGCCCTGGGCATCATCCAAGTCGCGAACGCCACCATGGCCCGGGCACTACGCCGGGTGACGGTGGAGCGCGGCATCGACGGCCGCGACTGCACCCTGTTGGCCTTCGGCGGCGGCGGCCCCATGCATGCCGCTGGCCTCGCCGAGACCTATGGCCTGAGCGAGATCGTCGTCCCCGCCGCCTCCAGCGCGTTTTCCGCCCTCGGCTGCCTCACCGCCGACCCCAGCTTCCTGCAGCAGCAGACCGTCCGCCTGCCGCTCGCCGATCTCGACATCGACGCCTTCGCCAATCGCCTCGACGCCCTGCGCGCCATCGCCGCCGCCCCGCTACTGGACGCCGGCACCCCTTCCGAAACGATCGGGATCACCTATGTCGCGCTGATGCGCTACGAGGCCCAGAGCGACACCACCGCCGTCCCCTTCACCACGCCGCTCGACCCGGCGCGACTGCGGCACGACTTCCTCGCCCGGCACCGGCAGCTGTTCGGCTACGCCACCGAAGAACCCTGCGTCATCGAATCCCTCCGCATCGAAGCCCGCCAGGCGTCGGCGACGCAGGCATTTGAAATTCAGGTAGGGCAGGGGGACCCACCCCGAACCCGCCGCTGCCACTTCCTCGGTGCCCGCGATGTCGATACCGCGATCCTGTCCCGCGACACCCTGACCATGGAGGTCCAGGGACCGGCCATCATCGCCGACCGCTGGTCCACCATCGTTGTCCCGCCGGGCTGGTCCGCACGACCGCATGCAGGCGGCCACCTCCTCATGCGTCCAGCATGACC